>JBPOIN010000260.1:0-12782 GCA_052034445.1 Pseudomonadota bacterium
GGCTGCCGTTATAGCGGCCGAGGGCGCGGTAGTAGTCGCCTTTTTCGATGTCGAGGTAGTGGCGCAGGATGGTGCAGCCGTAGCGCAGGTTGGTGCGCAGGTGGAACAGGTTGTTGTCGCGCGTGCCGATCAGGTTGGTCCAGAACGGCATGACCTGCATGTAGCCGCGCGCGCCGGCGGAGGACAGGGCGTATTTCTTGAAGCCGCTTTCGACCTGAATCAGGCCGAGTACGAGTTGCGGGTCGAGTCCGGCGCGCTTGGCTTCGTAATAGACGGTCTTGAGGAATTCCAGGCGCGCTTCGCGGTCGGGCATGCGTTTGCTGAGCCGGCGCGACATTTCGCTGAGCCAGTTGATCTTTTCTTCCAGGCTCGGGAATTCCGGTTCGGGCGCCGCGTGGTCGGCAATCGCGGCGTGCAGCGCGGCCTGCACGCTGGCCGCGAGCGGTTCGTATTTCTGCGCGCCGGCCAGCGCTTGTGGCGCACAGAGCGTCCAGAGCGCGCCGGCCAGCAGTGTCAGGCCGATGTGCCGGCGGATTGACATGCGGTGGATCTGGCGCGCGTTCAGGCGCCGAGCTGTTGCTGCAGGAAGGCCAGGGCTGCGCCGGCGTCGATCATGGTGGCGTCGCTGTCGCGCCGTCCCTTGTATTCGAGCTTGCCTTCCTTGAGGCCTCGTTCGCCGACGACGATGCGGTGCGGTACGCCGATGAGTTCCCAGTCGGCGAACATCGAGCCGGGGCGTTCGTCGCGGTCGTCGAGAACGACGTCGAGGCCGGCTTTGGACAGATCGGCGTAGAGCTGGTCGGCGGCGGCGCGCACGGTGTCGGACTTGGCGTAGCCCATCGGCACGATGACGACGGCGAACGGCGCGATGGACGCCGGGAAGACAATGCCGCGTTCGTCGTGGCCCTGCTCGATGGCAGCGCCGACGATGCGCGAGACACCGATGCCGTAGCAGCCCATTTCCATGGTCTGCGGCTGGCCCTTTTCGTTGAGGAAGCTGCACTTGAGCGCTTCGGCGTATTTGGTGCGCAGCTGGAAGATGTGGCCGACTTCGATACCGCGGCAGAGTTCGAGCGTGCCCTTGCCGTCGGGCGAGGGGTCGCCGACGACGACGTTGCGGAAATCGGCAACCAGTGTCGGCTCGGGAAGGTCGCGGCCGAAGTTCACGCCGCTGAGGTGGTGATCGGCCTTGTTGGCGCCGCAGACGAAATTGCTCATCGCCGCGACCGTGCGGTCGGCAAACACAGTGACGTCCCTGACGCCGACCGGGCCGATGTAGCCGGGCTTGCAGCCGAGTGCGGCGACGATTTCCTCGTCACGCGCGAAGCGGAATTCGCCGATCAGTTTCTGGGTCTTGATTTCGTTGAGGTCGTGGTCGCCGCGCAGCAGGATCAGGGTGAAATAACCTGGTTCGCCGGCGGCAATTCCGCTGCGGATCACGGCGATGGCCTTGACCATGTTTTCGATGCTGGTGTGCAGGAAGGCGGCGACGTCTTCGCAGCGTGTCTTGCCGGGTGTGGCGACTTCCTGCAGGGTTTGCGTCGCCGCGCCGCGTGGAGTGGCGGGCGCCAGCGCTTCGGCGAGTTCGACGTTGGCGGCGTATGCGGAACCCGCGGCCGGGCTGAAGGCGATGGCGTCTTCGCCCGAGTCGGCGAGGACGTGGAATTCGTGCGAGCCGGTGCCGCCGATGGAGCCGGTGTCGGCCGCCACGGCGCGGAACTGCAGGCCGAGACGTGTGAAGATGCGCGTGTAGGTTTCGTACATGTTGCGGTATTCGCGCTGCAGGTCTTCGAACGAGGTGTGGAAGGAGTAGCCGTCCTTCATGAGGAATTCGCGGCCGCGCATGACGCCGAAGCGCGGGCGGATTTCGTCGCGGAACTTGCTCTGGATCTGGTAGAAGTGGCGCGGCAGCTGGCGGTAGCTCTTGATCTCGCGGCGCGCGATGTCGGTGATGACTTCTTCGTGCGTCGGGCCGATGACGAAATCGCGCTGGTGGCGGTCCTTGAAGCGCAGCAGCTCGGGGCCGTATTGCGGGCCGCGGCCGGACTCTTCCCAGAGTTCAAAAGGTTGCACGGCCGGCATCAGCAGTTCGATGGCGCCGGCGCGGTTCATTTCCTCGCGCACGATGTTCTCGACCTTGCGCAGCACGCGCAGGCCCATCGGCATCCAGGTGTAGACGCCGCCGGCCAGGCGGCGGATCAGGCCGGCGCGCAGCATGAGCTTGTGGCTGACGATTTCGGCGTCGGAGGGGGCTTCCTTGAGGGTGGCGATGAAGAACTGGCTGGCGCGCATGGCTGAATCCTGAATCCGTGAAGGCAAAAATGGAAAACCGCGATTCTACCGTGTGCACGTGCCCATACGCAGATCGACGTTTCAGATGAGTCATGTAGTTTCCATGCATGCTTCTGCTTCTATTCCGTGTCAATCTATGAAAAAATGGCGTCAATCCAATTCAAGAATTGAAGGTTTTACATGCTTGATCGTGAAGGCTATCGCCCGAACGTCGGCATCGTCCTGGTCAACAACCACAACCAAGTGTTCTGGGGTAAGCGCATTCGCGAGCATTCGTGGCAGTTTCCGCAGGGTGGGATCAACAAGGGTGAGTCACCGGAGCAGGCGATGTACCGCGAATTGCGTGAAGAGGTGGGCCTCTTGCCGCAGCATGTCGCCATTCTTGGCCGCACGCGCGACTGGTTGCGCTATGACGTGCCGAAGCACTGGGTGCGCCGCGAATGGCGCAATACCTACAAGGGCCAGAAGCAGATCTGGTTCCTGTTGCGCTTGACCGGGCGCGATTCCGATGTCTGCCTGCGCGCCAGCGAGCGTCCCGAGTTCGATGCCTGGCGCTGGAATGACTACTGGGTGCCGCTGGAGGCCGTGATCGAGTTCAAGCGCGCGGTGTATCAGCAGGCGCTGACCGAACTTTCGCGCCATCTCGGCAGTCCGTTTGTCGAATGCAGGCCCGACTGGGGTTTGATCAGCGAGGCAGGGGGCTGATATGCCAATGAACAATCGGGGTGACCACGCGCGGGCTGTTTTTCGCAGATTTGCCGGGTTTGCTTTGACGTGTCTGCTGCTGGCGGTTTCTGGCGCCGGCTTTGCCGACGATGCGGATGCCGAGCCGGGACGCCTGCCGGAAGCGGAGGTTGTGCTGCCGGCGTATCCGAAGCCCGAGGGGTTCATCGAGTTCTATGTTAGTGCGTTGGCGACCAACCGGTTTTTCGTCGATGGTGCAACGCTGAGCGTGTCTCCCGAAGGCGTGGTGTATTACGCGCTCGTGATCAAGACTTCTGGCGGGGCGACCAATGTCACGTATGAGGGCATGCGTTGTGAAACGGGCGAGTATCGCGTGTTTGCGACCGGGCGCAGCGATGGTAGCTGGTCGAAGTCGCGCGTCAGGGATTGGCGTCCGATCGAGAATAAGCCCGTGAATCGTCATCACGCGACATTGAGCCGGGATTTTTTCTGTGCGGCGCGTAGTCCGATCAATACGCCGGAAGAGGGCGTCGATGCGTTGAAGCGCGGCAAGCATCCGCGTGCGCCTTGATGCGGGATGTGGTCAAAGCCATGAATGTCGACCGTCTGATTTGCGAGTTTGACAAGGCGCTGCGCACAGTGTTTGCGCCGGCGCCATCGTTGCGCGGCATGCCGGGGGGCGATTGTCCCGAAGCGGATCTGGATGCGCCGCAGCGCGCGCGCGTGGCGGCGCTCATGCGCGTGAATCATTGTGGCGAGGTTTGCGCGCAGGCCTTGTATCAGGGGCAGGCGCTGACTTCGCATGATCCGGGGATCAAGAAGGCGCTTGAACAGGCGGCCTGGGAGGAAACCGAGCATCTGGCGTGGACCGAACAGCGCATCAGCGAACTTGGCGGGCGCAAGAGTGTGCTGAATCCTCTCTGGTATGGCGGTGCCCTGACGATGGGCGTGGTGGCCGGAAAGTTCGGCGCTGCCTGGAATCTCGGCTTTCTGGTCGAGACCGAGCGCCAGGTCGAGGCGCACCTCGAAAGTCACAAGCAATTATTGCCACCGGAGGATCGGCGTTCCTGGAATCTGCTTGAGCAGATGCGCGTCGATGAGGTTCGCCATGCCGATACGGCGCTGCATCTGGGGGCCAACGAGTTGCCCGCCCCGGTTCGCTACGGCATGTTGCTGGCGGCCCGGGTGATGACCCGGACGGCGTATTACTTCTGAGTAGGATTGTCGCGCTGTTCGAGCAGCGCTGGTGTTAGTGCTTGCTTTTGTCGGGGTGCTTGTCAGGCTTCGATGATGTCCCAGTCATGGGTGATCTCGGCGGTCTTGGCGAGCATGATCGATGCGGAGCAGTATTTCTCGGCCGACAGCTTGACGGCGCGGTCCACGGCTTCAGGTTTGAGATTTTTGCCGGTCACCGTGAAGTGCATGTGAATGCGCGTGAATACCTTGGGGTCGGTTTCGGCGCGCTCGGCGGTCAGCTTGAGATCGCAGCCGGTGATTTCCTGGCGCGCGCGCTTGAGAATCATGACCACATCAAACGAACTGCAGCCACCGGTGCCCGCCAGCACGAGTTCCATCGGGCGCGGGGCAAGATTGCGTCCGCCCGCCTCCGGTGCGCCGTCCATGGCGACCAAGTGGCCGCTGCCGGTTTCGGCAATGAAACTCATGCCGTCGTACCACTTCACATTGCATTCCATGCTGATTCTGTCCTTTGGGTTGATTCGCGCGAATTGTAGCGTTAGCGCCCGGTTTCGGAAACTGAACGCGGCTGTGTGAAAGGCTGTTGTGCAGTGCGCCAAAGTGGCAGTCGAGCCCGGCCGTTATTCGTCTTGTTCATCCGGAAAGTCAAGTTTGTGGCGGCGGGTCTTGCGAAGAGTCTGTTGCACCGAATTGATTTAATGTATTTATTTCTGTTTTTCGGTGCGTGTTCGGCTGTAGTAAGGGGGGCGGGCCCGGTTTTTTGCAATGCACAATGCTTCCGTTTATAATGCGTCCCGATTGCTTGAGGCGCTATGGAGTTCGCAATCGGCAGCGTTGGTACTTGGGTTTCAGCCTCGCCGGGCTGTTTGGCTGCTCCATTCTTCAAAGTCTCTTCCACCCTCCTCCTTTGGTGTGGATTTAAGCGCAACCCTTGGAGGGTTGCGCTTTTTTTTAAGTATTTTTGCTCAGGGCGCGATTCTGGTTTGACAGACGGATTTGCTTTGTCTTAGAATGCGCGGTTTCCGTAATTAGCCGGTCACAATTGGTGTGGGCGGCAGGATGTCGAGGATCTCATGAAAACCTTTTCTGCCAAGCCGCACGAAGTCAAGCGCGACTGGTATGTCGTCGATGCGACCGATAAAGTGCTGGGTCGTCTGGCCACTGAAGTGGCGCGCCGCCTGCGTGGCAAGCATAAAACCGAATACACACCACATGTCGATACAGGCGATTACATCGTTGTCGTGAATGTCGAGAAGCTGCGTGTGACCGGCAACAAGGCCGAAGCCAAAATGTACTATCGCCACACCGGCTATCCGGGTGGAATTCGTGAAACGAATTTCACCAAGCTGCAGCAGCGGTTTCCAGGCCGGATTCTGGAAAAGGCCGTCAAGGGCATGCTTCCCAAGGGGCCCTTGGGTTACGCGATGCTGAAGAAAATGAAGTGCTACGCCGGCTCCGAGCATCCGCATGCCGCGCAGCAACCGAAAACGCTGGTTGTCTGATAGGAAATACCATGGCAGCGAATTATTATTACGGAACTGGTCGCCGCAAATCTGCAGTGGCTCGGGTTTTCATGAAGCAGGGTTCGGGCAAGTTTGTTGTGAACGACAAACCGCTTGATGAGTTTTTCTCGCGCGAAACAGGCCGCATGGTCGTGCGTCAGCCACTGGAACTGGTTGAGCACCTCACCACATTCGATATCATGGTGAATGTGGTCGGCGGTGGCGAGTCCGGCCAAGCTGGCGCTGTGCGTCATGGCGTTACGCGTGCGTTGATCGAATACGATGCGACCCTCAAACCCGCCTTGTCCAAGGCAGGTTTTGTGACGCGCGATGCCCGTGAGGTTGAACGTAAGAAGGTTGGCTTCCACAAGGCGCGTCGTCGTAAGCAATTCTCCAAGCGTTAATTGCTGCACGTTTGTTTGGCCAAGAAAGCCGCCCCGAATACAGGGCGGCTTTTTCATTTTTGCATCGTGTTGGCTTGCTGGATGTTTCCCCAAGGGGTTACCATGACCGGCTGTGTTTGCAGGAGGTGGGTATGATCAAGGTAGGTGTGGTTGGCGGGACCGGATACACGGGCGTGGAGTTGTTGAGATTGCTTGCACAGCACCCGGATGTCGAATTGCTGGCGATCACTTCGCGTGGCGAGGCGGGCATGCCAGTGGCGGATTTGTATCCGAGTTTGCGTGGCCGCGTCGATTTGTGCTTTACCGATCCGGCGAGTGCGCCTTTGGCGCATTGCGATGTGGTGTTTTTCGCCACGCCGAACGGGATTGCCATGCAGCAGGCGCGGGGTTTGCTTGATGTCGGCGTGCGCGTGATTGATCTGGCGGCTGATTTCCGCATCCGCGATGTGGCAGTGTGGGAGCGTTGGTATGGCATGCAGCATGCCAGCCCCGACTTGGTCGCCGAGGTGGTGTATGGCCTTCCCGAGGTAAACCGCGAGCGGATTCGTTCGGCGCGTCTGGTTGCTAACCCGGGTTGCTATCCAACGGCGACCCAGTTAGGTTTGTTGCCATTGATCGAGGCAGGTTGCGTCGATACGTCGAATTTGATTGCCGATGTTAAATCTGGCGTATCCGGTGCCGGGCGCAAGGCGGAGACGCATATCCTGTTTGCCGAGGCTGGAGATAATTTCAAGGCCTATGGCGTGTCGGGGCACCGACATTTACCGGAGGTGCGGCAGGGATTGTCGGCAGCGGCTGGAATTGAGGTGGGTCTGACTTTCGTGCCGCATCTGACGCCGATGATTCGCGGGATTCACGCCACTTTGTATGCGCGGATTACGCGTGAAGATGATTTTCAGGCATTGTTCGAGCGGCGCTATGCCAATGAGGCTTTCGTCGATGTGCTGCCGGCTGGTAGCCATCCCGAGACGCGTTCGGTGCGAGCAAGCAATGTTTGTCGTATCGCCGTGCATCGGCCACAGGGCGGCGACACCCTTGTGGTTTTATCGGTGATCGACAATCTGGTCAAGGGGGCGGCAGGACAGGCGGTTCAGAATATGAATCTGATGTTCGGGTGCGATGAATGCGCTGGTCTCGCGCAAATCCCCGTATTGCCTTGAAATTGCGCCGCTGGCGCAGTCGCTTCGGCATTTCTGCGCCGCGTGTGGCCGTGCGTACGCACGTCTCATGGCATTGGCGGGTGCTGGTTTGGGGCGCGGTACTTGCTGCATCGCTGGCGACTGCCGGCTGGATATACGATGCAGGGCGCCGTTTTGCCGGATTTGACGTGCGCGAATCGGAGCAGGAGATTCGTATATTGCATGGACGCGTGGCTGAACTGGATGTCGAACGTCAACGATTACGTAGTCTTGCGGATACCAGTGAGAGCAAATTGCAGATAGAGTTGGCTGCACAGCAGCAGCTCACCCGCCAGATCAAGACACTTGAAGCCGAGAATGCTCAACTCAAGGAAGATTTGTCGTTGTTCGAGAGTCTGGCGCAAACTGAGACGCGTGATAGTGGTGTGAGCATCCCGCGCTTGCGCATTGAGCTCGAAGATGCCGCTGCGAATCAATATCGCTATCGGATGCTGGTGGCCTTGCAGGGAGGTCGCAAGGACAAGGAATTCAAGGGAGACTATCAGTTGGTGTTGAATTTGTTGCAGGATGGTCGCAGTGTTGTGATGACGCTGCCAGCCGCAGCGGAGCCAGCTTTACAAAAATTTCATTTGTCTTTCAAATATTTTCAGCGTCTGGAAGGTGGTTTCCGGATTCCGGCCAATGCACGCATCAAGAGTGTTGAAGCGCGTTTGCTGCAGCAGGGTACTTTGCTGGTATCCAGAGTTGCGACACTTTGAGCTGAAGTTTGAAGAAAGGAAGGCCCATGTTCACGAAACGAGCGAATAAATCGCAAACCCGCATTGATACCCTGATTGGCGCGGGGACCAGAATCGAAGGCGATATCACTTTCACGGGAGGCTTGCGCGTTGATGGTGAAATCAAGGGTAACGTCAATGCCACGGGAGATCAGCAAGGCACGCTGGTCATCAGTGAGCAGGCACGCATTGACGGCGACATCAATGTAGCGCATCTGGTCATCAATGGCGCTGTGAATGGGGCGGTTTGCTCGAGCGAAATGGTTGAACTTCAAGCGCTCGCCCGAGTCACAGGAGATGTCCAGTACAGCACCATCGAGATTCATCTTGGCGCAGTGATTCAGGGCCGCCTAGTGCATCAGAAGGCTGACGACAAGCCGGTGGATTGAAGACGACGGCGAGTAATTGACGGGCTTGACGAATCTCTAGATAATTCACCGACCAACCATTTTCCAGGAGTCCTTTTTATGAATGCCCCAACCGAAATGCCAATGCCGCTGTTGTTTACTGACAATGCGGTTAATAAAGTAAAAGAATTGATTGCCGAGGAAGGCGGTGGGGAACTCAAGCTGCGCGTTTCCGTGAGTGGCGGTGGTTGTTCTGGGTTTCAATATGGTTTCTCCTTTGTTGAAGAGACCAATGATGATGATACGGTTCTGGAAAAGGATGGCGTGACCCTGCTGGTAGATCCCATGAGTTATCAATATTTGGTCGGTGCAGAGATTGATTATTCTGAGGGTTTGAGTGGCTCACAGTTCGTGATCAAGAACCCGAATGCTCAATCGACCTGCGGTTGCGGTTCTTCGTTTTCGGCCTGAAGCGATTTTTGGCAAAAAACAGGGGCGCCGCGGCGCCCCTGTTTTTTTCCTCATGTATCGTCCCGGGATATGGAATATCTATGCCGGGTAGATGGCGCCGAGGATTCGCAAGCCGCGCGCACCTGTAACTTCGGGTAGATTGCCGGATTGTCCCGACAAGGTGCGATGCGCCAGCCATGCAAAAGCAACGGCTTCGACCCAGTTCGGCGGCAGGCCGAGAGCTTCGGTGGTGTGGATGGCAGTTGCAGGCATGACTTCCTTAAGTTGGTTCAGCAAAGTCGTGTTGTAGGCGCCGCCGCCGCATACGTACAATTCATCGATCGAGCCGCACCAACGGCGTATGGCTTGCTGCACCGAGATGACCGTCAATGCCAGCAGAGTAGCTTGAACGTCAGCTGGTGACTCGTTCGAGGTCAAGAATCCTGCTAACCATTCGAGATTGAACAGCTCGCGGCCGCAGCTTTTTGGGGGTGGGTGCAAAAAGAAATCGTGCCCCAGTAATTTGCCGAGCAGTTCCGGCAGGAGCGTCCCGCTCGCCGCCCAGTGTCCTTCTGCGTCATAGCTGTGCCCCAGATGTTTCTGTGTCCATGCATCGAGCAGCATGTTCCCGGGCCCGCAGTCGAAGCCGGAGGTCGTTTGATCGGGCTTCAGGTTCGTCAGATTCGCTATCCCCCCCAGATTGAGGATCGCTCGATGTTTTTGTTCGTGGCGGAATTGTGCGGAATGAAAAGCTGGAACCAATGGGGCACCCTGGCCGCCGGCAGCAATGTCACGACTGCGAAAATCGCCAATCACCGTAATTCCGGTCAGTTCGACCAGTAGCGATGGGTTGTTTAACTGCAAGGAATAGCCGTAGTGCGGTTGATGACGAATCGTTTGACCATGGCAGCCGATAGCGGCAATGGCTGTTGTGTCGCTGCCGGCCTTGGTCAGCAAGCTGAATACCACATCGGCGTAAATATGCGCCAGTTGGCTGGAGATGATCGCCGCCTGGTGAATTTCGTTGACCGTTGGTCGGTGAAGTTCGAGCAGATTTTGGCGGAGTTCGGCCGTATATGGCAGATAAGCAGTGGCGCCGACGACAGGTTTGTTCGAGGAAAAGTCGACCAGAACAGCGTCAACGCCATCTAGGCTGGTGCCCGACATCAGGCCAATGATTAAGTCACGCCGCGGCATGCTCGGCCAATGGCTCAATCGAGGAAAGCCAGATCGTTGCCTCTAATGAGATCGAGACGTGCTAGGTTGGGATGGGCATAGGCCTGAAATTTTGCGATTTGCTGTGGCCCAAGAGGGATGGTGTTTGGTAAGACGACGGACAGCGGATTTTGATGTACGTCGTTGATACGGAATTCGTAATGCAGGTGAGCGCCGGTAGCCCAGCCAGTAGAGCCGACGTAGCCGATGATGTCGCCCTGCGAGACACGCATCCCCCTCTTTAGACCAGGAGCAAATCCAGACAGGTGGCCATACACCGTCGTGTAGCGTCCTTGATGGCGAAGAACGACTACTTTCCCGTATCCGCCCTGATTGCCGACAAAATCAACACTGCCATCACTCGTTGATTTGACGCGCGTACCGGTCGGGGCAGCGTAGTCGACACCCTTGTGGGCGCGCCAGGTTTGCAGAATCGGGTGGAAGCGGGCCGTCGTGAAGCCTGAGGATACACGCGAGAATTCCAGCGGGGAACGCAAAAATGCCTTGCGGATGCTCTTGCCATCGGGCGAGTAATAGTCGCCTTTGCCTTCGGTATTTTCGAACCAGGCCGCGCGATAGATCTTGCCGTTGTTGATGAATTCGGCGGCCAGAATGCGGCCGGTGCGTATGGGTTTGCCAAGATGATTGAGGGTTTCGTACACCACCGCAAAGCGGTCGCCACGCCGCAGATCACGGTGAAAATCGATATCGCCGCCAAAAATTTCTACCAGTTGCGTGGCCACGCTATCGGGAACATTCGCGGCGTCGGTGGCACCGAACAATGAATAGCTGATTTCGCCGGCTTTCATTTGTACCTGGGGTTCCAGCTGCATGGTCTGGGTGCTGATGTGCAGCTGGCCGTCATGGCGTGCAACAAACAGCGCTTGATCCTTGCCATTCAGCGGATAGGTTAGCGAGTGTAATTCGCCATTTGCAGCAACTCGCGCAGTGACGGTTTTGCCGGGGCGCAGCTGTTCAAAGATGGCTTGTGCATCGCGGTTGTCGCGCAGGAATTTGAAGACCTCATCATCCTGGATGCCGAGGCGGGCCAGCAAGCTGGCAACGCTGTCTCCACGCCGAACATACTCCTCGCGCAGGTATACATCATCGCTGTTGTCGGAGGACAGGGTGGCTGTCGGCACCAAGCGTTCAACGATGGTTTGTTGAGGCAGGTCGATGACTGGTGTGGATGGCGCCGTGCCGAAGGCCGCAACCATGCCGAACAATGAAACTCCAGCGAGCCCGATGGTTGCCCAGAATGGCCCGGGTTTCGCTGCACGGAAGGTTTGGAGTTGCGCTAGAATTCGCGTCTTTTCTTTAATCATCAGGCGCGTGGAAGAGTTGTTTCGGCCAGTTTAACAAAAACCCGTAACGTCGTCACCCCGCCCAAGAGACCTCTGAAAACAGATGGACATTCAATCTCAACTCGCCCGCATCAAACGCGGCAGTGATGAACTTCTGGTGGAAGCAGAGCTCGTCGATAAGCTCAAGCAAAATCGTCCGTTGCGCGTCAAGGCCGGATTTGATCCGACAGCCCCGGACCTGCACTTGGGACATACTGTACTGATCAACAAGTTGCGCCACTTTCAGGATCTTGGTCATCATGTGATGTTCCTGATCGGGGATTTCACAGGAATGATTGGCGATCCGACGGGGAAAAATACGACCCGCCCCCCCCTGTCACGGGAGCAGGTGGTCGAGAATGCGCGCACCTATCAAGAGCAGGTATTCAAGATTCTGGATCCGGGAAAAACCGAGATATGTTTTAACTCGACCTGGTTTGAGCCGCTGGGTGCTGCCGGCATGATCAAACTTGCAGCGCACCACACCGTGGCGCGGATGCTGGAGCGGGATGATTTTTCGAAGCGTTACACGAACAATCAACCGATTGCGATTCACGAATTTCTCTATCCGTTGTGCCAAGGGTATGACTCGGTGGCAATGAAGTCGGATGTTGAACTGGGTGGAACGGATCAGAAGTTCAATCTGTTGGTGGGTCGCGAGCTGCAAAAGCACTATGGACAAGCGCCGCAGTGCGTGTTGATGATGCCGCTGCTTGAGGGGCTGGATGGTGTCAACAAGATGTCCAAGTCGCTTGGTAACTACATCGGGATTACCGAGCCGCCACAGGAGATTTTTGGCAAGCTCATGTCGGTGTCCGACGCATTGATGTGGCGCTACTACGAGCTTTTGTCCTTCCGGCCGGAAAGCGAGGTAGCGGGATTTCGGCGCGAAGTGGCGGAAGGGCGCAATCCACGCGACATCAAGGTGCTACTGGCGCAGGAAATTGTCGCTCGTTTTCATTCGGTTGCAGCAGCAGAATCCGCGCTGGCCGATTTCGAAGCGCGCTTTCAACGAGGTGTGCTACCCGATGAGATGCCGAAGATCCGGCTGGCGGCCACTGACGGCGCTTTGCCGATCGCTCAGGTGCTTAAGCAATCTGGATTGACGTCGAGCACTTCGGACGCCCTGCGCATGATCGAGCAGGGTGGAGTGCGTCTGAACGGCGAAAAAGTCAGCGACAAGAGTTTGCAACTGGCCGTTAACGAGGTGTTTGTGCTTCAGGTAGGTAAAAGAAAGTTTGCACGTATCACCTTGATCTGAATGGAGGTGAGGTCATCTAACTGCAAATAGTTCGAAATAATTTTGAAAAAGTGTTGACGGGTTAAAAAGCGTAGGTATAATTCGGCCCTCTCGTTGCTGACGAACAAACGCAGCGACGAGGAAAAGGAAGCGAACAGGCAGTGATTGTCGCCAAATAGGCGGTGAAAAGATC
>JBPOIN010000054.1:0-2542 GCA_052034445.1 Pseudomonadota bacterium
ACGTTGCCGTCGCCGGCGTGCATGTGCAGCGCGACGAACACGCGGCCGCGCTTGGTCTCGGCATGAATCGCATTGATGCGTTCGAGAATCGGCCGGTAGTCGGCGCCTTCGAACAGCTCGACCAGCGGCGCACGCAATTCGCTCTTCCAGGACACGCGGATCGAATAATCCTGCAGGCGATGAAACAGCGTCGGCTGTGCGGCCTTGTTGGTCAGCGGCGCGGCGGCGATGGCGTAGGCGGCGAATTCGCCCTCGGCCTGCGCCAGCGGCAGATCGAGATTCTCCAGCAGCCATTGCCAGCGCGCGTGCACGGCGTCGATGCATTCGAGCGCCTGCTCGCGCCGGTCGCCAAGCAGCTCTTCCTTGTCGAGTGCTGCATCGCCGGCATGCAGCGGCAGGTCGCCGCGCAGAAAGTCGCGCAACGCCACGCACAGATCAAGCTTGTTGCGGATCGACAGCTCGATGTTGATGCGTTCGATGCCGTCGCAATAATCGCCCATGCGCGGCAGCGGAATCACCACGTCCTCATTCACCTTGAAGGCGTTGGTGTGCTTGGCGATCGCCGCCGTGCGCGCGCGATCGAGCCAGAACTTCTTGCGCGTCTCGGCGCTCACGGCGATGAAGCCTTCGCCGCCGCGCGCATTCGCCAGCCGCACGACTTCGGAAGCCGCCGCCATCACGGCGTTTTCATCATCGCTGACCAGATCGCCGATCAGCACCATCTTCGGCCGCCCGGCGCTCTCGCCCTTGCGCTTGGCCTTGGTGGCATAGCCCACGGCGCGCACATAACGCTCGTCGAGATGTTCAAGGCCGGCGAGCAGCACACCCGACGCCGCGCCCGCGCCGCCGGGCTTGAAGTAATCGGTGATCTCGACGATCGACGGCACAGCCTCGCGCACCTGGCCGAAAAACTCCAGACACACCGTGCGCGTATGCGTCGGCAAGCGATGCAGAATCCACACCGCCGAGGTGATCAGGCCGTCGCAGCCCTCCTTCTGCACACCGGGCAGGCCGGCGAGAAACTTGTCCGTCACATCCTTGCCGAGCCCGGCCTTGCGGAATTGCGCCCCGGGAATGTCGAGCGCCTCTTCGCCGAGCAGCTTCCTGCCCGTGCTGTCGAAACGCTTGAGGCGGAAACGCACCAGTTCCTGCTCGTGGATCTTGCCGAAGTTGTGATCGATGCGTTCGACTTCGAGCCAGGCGCCATCCGGCGTGACCATCTTCCACGACGCCAGATTGTCGAGCGCCGTACCCCACAGCACGGCCTTCTTGCCACCGGCATTCATGGCGATATTGCCGCCGATGCATGAAGCATCGGCCGAGGTTGGGTCGCAGGCAAACACCAGGCCCGCCTGCTCGGCGCGCTCCATCACGCGCCGCGTCACGACACCGGCCCCGGTGCGGATCGTCGCATACGGCCGATTGGCGCCCGGCAGCGTCTGCTGCTCCACGGCCCCCATGTCGATCAGCTTCTCGGTGTTGATGACCGCCGAACGCGCCGTGAGCGGCACCGCGCCGCCCGTATAGCCCGTGCCGCCGCCACGCGGGATGATGGTCAGACCCAGCTCGATACAGCCGCGCACCAGGTGGCCGATCTCTTCCTCGGTATCCGGATACAGCACCACAAACGGATATTCGACGCGCCAGTCGGTAGCGTCGGTGACATGCGCCACGCGCGCCAGGCCATCGAAGGCAATGTTGTCGGCGCGCGTATGTCGGGCCAGCAGGCGCTTGGCCTTGCGGCGCAAAGCGGCCGCATCGGCAAAATGCTGGGCAAATCGATCGACCGCCTGCTGCGCCGCCTCCAGCAGCGCACCGACGCGCGCATTGCCCTGACGGCGCTTCTCGATCTCGCGCAGCCGGTGCCGCAAGGCCTCAATGAGCGCCGCCCGACGGCCCGGATTGGCCAGCAGATCGTCTTCCAGATACGGATTGCGCTGCACCACCCAGATGTCGCCGAGCACTTCATACAGCAGGCGCGCCGAGCGCCCCGTCACCCGCTCGGCGCGCAACTCGTCGAGCGTCTGCCAGGCCGCGCGGCCCAGCAGGCGGATGGCGATCTCGCGATCGGAGAACGAAGTGTAGTTATACGGAATTTCGCGCAGGCGGGCAGTCATGGCTCGGCTCATTTCGCCACGCCGCCGGAAACGGCGCGGTCGATTGGATAAACCGGCATTTTAGGCTACTCGCGCCGCGAATTCGAGCCGACTCCCGGCAGGGGTATTGGACGCGTGACATGGCAAAGCCGGTTTGCAGCCTGCTACCGGCCGCGTTAGGGCAAAGCCGCAAGTCCGTGTAAAATGCGCGCCTGCTCCAACTCGCAACACCCCACGCGCCCGTAGCTCAGCTGGATAGAGTACTGCCCCCCGAAGGCAGGGGTCGAACGTTCGAATCGTTTCGGGCGCGCCAAAGATTCAGCGAAAAAGCCACGCTTCGGCGTGGCTTTTTCACTTTTCCCTTTGGCGCCACATAATGGAACCATATCAAGCAACAGCCATCCCCCACGCTAGGGCCGAAACATCAAAACTCGCTGGCCTGAACG
>JBPOIN010000183.1:0-12423 GCA_052034445.1 Pseudomonadota bacterium
TGCTGCGCGCCTCGGGCCGTCCCGAACAGCAGATCGCCATCCATGGCGCCTTCCAGCTCATGCTGGCCGGGCGCACGGCGCAGATGCTGCGGCTGCGCGTCAGCCGCGAAGCACCTTACATTCCAGAAATCAGCGCCAACAAATACGCACTGAACATCCGTTTCACGGCGCCGGGCGGCGATCTGCGTCCACGTCAATCCGAAGAGAACGTGCCATTCGAGCTTACGTTCTGCAATCTCTGAGCGCATCCGGCTTGATCCAGAAAGCCCCTGCCCCCCGTCGTGTGAACTGTCCGGCTTGCGGCAAAGCCACGCCCTGGACAACCGAGAATGCCTACCGGCCGTTCTGCTCGGCGCGCTGCAAATCGATCGACTTCGGCGCCTGGGCCGCCGAGGAATACCGCATTCCGCAACCTGAGCAGAGTGAGGAACCCGATACGGACTAGCGCCACGCCGCGCGGAGCGCCGCGATGCCATGGGCGCCTGCCTGCCAGGCGGCAGGCAGATCCGTACGTTCCAGGCCGCCGAGCGCATACACCGGCAACGGATACCCCTCGATCAGCATCGAAAAATCCACCCAGCCGAGACCGGATTGCCCCGGATGCGTGGGTGTAGCCTTGAGCGGACCGAGCACGACAAAGTCGAGACCAAGGCGCGCAGCCTGAGCGAGTTCCCAGGCGTCATGGCAAGAGGCGCCGACCAGCGCGAAACCCGGCCGCTCGGTGCACGCCATGAGCTGTGCGGCCGGCATGTGCAGGCCATCCGCGCCGCAGGCGCAGGCCAGCTCCGCAGAACCATTCACCAGCACCCGTGCGCCATACGCATGGCACAGATCAACCGCCGCCCTGGCGAAGGCCGCGAACTGCGCTGCGGGCAGACCGGGTTCGCGCAGTTGCACGAGACGCAAGCCGTCCTGCAGCGCGCTGTCGAGCGCCGCCAGCTGAGGTTCGACCCCGATCGCAGCGGCCTGCGTGATGGCATAGAAATCGGGCAAGGCAAGCGCGGCCAGCACCGGCGCATTCGCCGGCAGCATGGGCTCGACATCGAAACCGCCAGGTCGTTGCCAGAACAGGAGATCGTGCTGCAGATCGCGCAACTCACCCTGCCAGCGCAAGACACGGAAGAAATGCAAGCGCACATGGGCATGCTCATAGACGAATTCACGCACGATCCATGGATATGCCTGCTCGACGCGGACACCAAGCTCCTCGTGCAACTCACGCACCAACGCATCGTGCGGCGTCTCGCCGCTTTCGACCTTGCCGCCCGGAAACTCCCAGTAACCGGCGTAGAAACCGCCCGGCGGACGGCGTCCGAGCAGGAAAGCCCCATCCGGACGCAAAATAACGGCTGCGGCGACTTCAACAATCTTCTTGGCGCCCGACATCATGATTTGCGCCCCTTGCGACTGGCGGGAGGAAGATCGCCGCGCCCGGCGTAGTCGCGCGCAAACTGCCAGGCCACACGGCCGCTGCGCGAACCGCGCGACAACGCCCATTGCAGGGCCTCAGTGCGCACAGCACCGGTCATTTCAACAACCCCGAATTCACGCAGCCAAAGTGCGCAGATGGCCAGGTAATGTTGCTGATCGAAAGGATAGAAAGACAGCCAGAGACCGAAGCGTTCCGACAGCGAAATCTTTTCCTCGACGGTTTCCTCGGGATGGATTTCGCCGCCGACATGGCGCGCGCCAAGATTCTCGCCCATGAACTCGGGCATCAGATGACGCCGATTCGATGTGGCATAGATCAGCAGATTGTCGGGCATGCCGGCAATCGAGCCATCGAGCACGCTCTTGAGCGCCTTGTAGCCCGGCTCGCTGACTTCGAAGGAGAGGTCGTCGCAGAAAATGATGAAACGCTCGGGCCGGTCCGCCACAAGCTCGACAATTGCAGGCAAGTCGAGCAGATCGTGCTTGTCCACCTCGATCAGACGCAACCCCTGTTTGGCGAAACGGTCAAGCATGGCCTTGACGAGCGCGGACTTGCCCGTGCCGCGCGCCCCCGTCAACAACACGTTATTGGCGCTGCGGCCAGCCACGAACTGACGGGTATTCTGCTCGATGCGCTGCTTTTGCTCGTCGATACCGTACAAATCCTTGAACCGCATGCAATGTGGCCTGGACGCCGCGATCAAGTGGCCGTGCCGATCGCCACGTGACGCACCTTGCCAGCGGAAAGCCCGCGCGGCGGACCAGTCGGGGGCTGCGGCAGGCGCCGGCAGCAAAGCTTCGACACGCGCCAGCACGGTTTCGGCGCGTGAAATAAGCAGCGCAAGATCGTTCTTCATGGAGGATGGTTCAGCGTTCACTCTGAGGTAAGCTTGCAGGCTGAAAATGTCGGACTCTATCAGAATCATGTCACACCTCGCTGCCCACCGCCCTTCCCGCCTTGGCCTCCTGCTTGCCCTGCTGCTCTCCGGCTGCGCTTTGTTGCCCGCGACGCGAACCCCGCCCCCCTCGCCCCCACCGGCAGCCGCAACCGCCCCAGCCTGCGCCTGCAGCTGCCCGGCCTGCCCGCCACCCACCGAGCTGCCGCCCAAGCCGACCGCCAAACCGTATGAAAGCGCGCGCTGGGAGGATTTACCGAGCTGGCCCGGCAACGATGGCCTGGCGCCAGCCCTCGACGCACTGCTGACCTCCTGCACGACATTGCAGAAGCAGGCCCATTGGCAGGAAACCTGCGCCGCAGCGCGCACGCTGGAAACGCGTAACGAAACTGCACTGCGCAAATGGTTCGAAGCCCGATTCCAGCCCTGGCAGCTCGTGAATCCGGACGCCAGCCGCGAAGGATTGTTGACGGGATATTACGAACCCATCATCCGCGCCAGCCGCACACAGAAAAAACCCTACCTGCAGCCCATCTACGGCGTGCCCGACGACCTCATCGAGGTCCAGCTCGGCGACCAGTACCCGGAACTCAAGCACATGCGCTTGCGCGGCCGCCTCGAAGGCCGCAAGCTGGTGCCGTATTTCGCACGCGGCGAATGGGAGAAGCCCGAGACCCGGCGCCAGGCCGAAATCCTGCTGTGGGCCGACGACGCCATCGACGTATTCTTCATGCAGATCCAGGGCTCAGGCCAGGCGCAACTTGACGATGGCAGCCGCGTGCGCATCGGCTATGCCGATCAGAACGGCCATCCCTACCGCTCGATTGGCCGCTGGCTGATCGACCAGGGAGAACTCAAACCCGAACAGGCCTCAATGCAGGGCATCCGCCACTGGGCCAAGGCGCACCCGAAACGACTGCAGGAACTGCTCAACGTCAATCCGAGCTATGTGTTCTTCCGTGAGCTGGTGCTCGACGACAAGGGGCCACCGGGCGCCATGGGGCTGCCGTTGACCGCCGAACGCAGTCTCGCGGTCGACCCCAAGCACATTCCGCTCGGCGCACCGATCTGGCTGAGTTCGACTTACCCCAACAGTGAGCAAGCGCTTACACGCCTGATGCTAGCCCAGGACACCGGCGGTGCGATCCGCGGCGTGGTGCGCGCCGACTTCTACTGGGGCTCGGGCAACGAGGCCGGCGTGCAGGCCGGCAAGATGCGCCAGAAAGCCCGCATGTGGCTGTTGCTACCGCGCGGCTACACGCCTCCGGCCGCAGCCGCGCCCAACGGCAAACCCTGAGCGCCAGCGCTCGCCGCACCGTGCTGGTGCCGTAAGCCGTGCATGTCGCACAGCGACGGTGCATATAGCGCGCTACGCCCCTGCAAATGCCAGACAACCCATTGAATTAACTAAATCACAAACTTCTGGCGCGAAACTTGCAACAGCGCTTCCATTCAGTGCAAATGGAAGCCCCAATATGGAAAATCTCAAGCATGCCAGCGATGTCCTGTTCATCCTGCTTGGCGCCATCATGATTCTCGCGATGCATGCCGGCTTCGCCTTCCTCGAGCTCGGCACCGTGCGGCGCAAAAATCAGGTGAACGCATTGGTCAAAATTCTCGTCGACTTTTCAGTCTCGACACTGGCCTATTTCTTCATCGGCTACACAATCGCCTATGGCGTGAATTTCTTCAGCGGCGCCGAGACCCTGGCGCAGAAGAACGGCTACGACCTGGTGAAATTCTTCTTCCTGCTGACTTTCGCCGCAGCGATTCCGGCCATCATCTCGGGCGGCATCGCCGAACGCGCAAAATTTCACCCGCAACTGATCGCCACCTTCCTGCTGGTTGGCCTGGTCTACCCACTGTTCGAGGGCATCGCCTGGAATCAGCAATTCGGCATCCAGGCCGCCCTCAAAGCCATGTTCGGCGCCGAGTTCCACGATTTCGCCGGATCGGTGGTGGTGCATGCCGTCGGCGGCTGGATCGGTCTGGCGGCCGTGCTGCTGCTCGGCGCGCGGCGCGGCCGTTATCACAAGGATGGCGGCATCTCCGCGCATCCGCCCTCAAGCATCCCGTTTCTCGCGCTGGGCGCATGGATTCTCACAGTCGGCTGGTTCGGTTTCAATGTCATGAGTGCGCAGACGCTCGACAAGATTTCCGGCCTCGTAGCGATGAATTCATTGATGGCCATGGTCGGCGGCACGCTGATCGCCTTGATTGCCGGCAAGAACGATCCCGGCTTCGTACATAACGGCCCGCTCGCCGGTCTCGTCGCAGTCTGCGCCGGCTCGGACCTCATGCACCCACTGGGCGCGCTCGTCACCGGCGGCCTGGCGGGCGGCCTGTTCGTCTGGATGTTCACCCTGACGCAAAATCGCTGGAAGATCGACGACGTGCTCGGCGTCTGGCCACTGCACGGCCTGTGCGGCGCCTGGGGCGGCATCGCCGCCGGCATCTTCGGCAGCCAGGCACTCGGCGGCCTCGGCGGCGTGAGCTTCATGTCGCAGCTGATCGGCACCAGCCTGGGTATTGCGATTGCGCTCGGCGGCGGCTTCCTGATCTACGGCCTGCTCAAGAAATTCGTCGGCATCCGCCTCGACGCCGAAGAAGAATTCAACGGCGCCGATCTGTCGATTCACCGCATCACTTCATCTCCGGAACGTGAAACGCTCTGGTAAGGGTAATAGCAAGAAATAAAGTCTGTCGGGCGAGAACTTCGTCATCGAGCGCATTGCCGATCATCCGGTCAATCGCGTCGCCGAGTTGCTGCCTTGGGCAGTCGCTGAGCACATCATCTCTGCCGCCCCATCTCTCGCCGTCACTGTCTGAATATTTTGCAGTCAGTAAGACGGTAGGTGCCGGACGCTTACTGAAGATCTTTGCGTGTCGCCCCTGATCCACGCTGGGGTGCAAATGCAAAAGATGGTTAACACCTCCGGTCGCTTCGGTTGCGGATCAGCATCAGACGCGGCAGAATCATGTTCTTTACTTTCTTCCGCCCGTCATTTGAAACTCACTAGCCTCGCGGTCAACCTCGAACCGGTCGACAATCAGCGCCTCGCCAATCTGTGCGGGGCGCTGGACGAAAATCTGCGCCAGATCGAGACCGCTTATGATGTATTGCTGTCACGCCGCGATGCGCGGTTTCGCATCAGCGGCGCCGGCGCGCGCCAGGCCGCCAATGCCTTGCGGCATTTCTACGAAAAAGCCAAGGCGCCGTTGTCGATCGACGAAGTCCAGCTCGGCCTGATCGAACTCGGCCGCCAGGATGCCGCCCCCGGACTGGCTTCGGCCACGGCGCCCGAACTCATCACGCGCAAGGCCGATCTGCATGGCCGCACGCCGCGCCAGGCCCAGTATCTGCGCCAGATCCAGGAACACGACATCACCTTCGGCGTTGGCCCGGCCGGCACCGGCAAGACCTATCTGGCTGTCGCCAGCGCCGTCGATGCGCTCGAACGCGACCATGTCAGCCGCATCATCCTGACGCGCCCGGCGGTCGAAGCCGGCGAGCGCCTGGGTTTCCTGCCCGGCGACCTGTCGCAAAAGGTCGACCCGTATCTGCGCCCGCTCTACGACGCGCTGTACGACCTCATGGGCTTCGAGAAGGTCGGCAAGCTGTTCGAGCGCCAAGCCATCGAAATTGCTCCGCTCGCCTACATGCGCGGCCGCACGCTGAACCACGCCTTCATCATTCTCGACGAGGCGCAGAACACCACGCCCGAGCAGATGAAAATGTTCCTCACGCGCATCGGCATCGGCGCCAAGGCCGTCATCACCGGCGACGTGACCCAGGTCGACCTGGCGCGCGGCCAGAAGAGCGGCCTCGTCGAGGCACGCCGCATCCTGTCCAAGGTGCGCGGCATCGCGTTTACCGATTTCCTTGCCGCCGATGTCGTGCGCCATCCACTCGTCGCGCGCATCGTCGAAGCCTATGAGGCCCATGAAGCCCGGGCCGTCCCCACCAACGACGCCGCCGCTGCGGCCGAAGACCATGCCCCCCGTCCGCGGCGCAAAAAAAACTGAAGCGCGCCTGTCGCTGACCGTGCAATACGCCTGTCACGCCGAGGGGTTACCCTTGCGGGCGCAATTGCGCCGCTGGGTCAATGCTGCCTGGCTCGCCAGAAAAACTGCGGCGCCGGGGTCGGCCGAGATCACGCTGCGTTTCGTCGATGCCGATGAAGGTCGCACGCTAAACCGCGAGTATCGCGGCCAGGGGAGGGCCGAAAAGAATTACGCCACCAATGTACTGTCGTTTCCGTACGCAGCGCCACCGCATCTGGCCGGCGACCTCGTGCTGTGCCGCCCCGTGGTGCTGCGCGAGGCCGCCGAACAGGGCAAGCCCACGCCGGCCCATGTCGCGCATCTGGTCGTACATGGCATGCTGCACCTGCAAGGCTTCGACCACGAAACGGATGCCGAAGCCGAGATCATGGAGGCGCACGAACGTGACATCCTCGCGCGCCTCGGCTTTGCCGACCCCTACCGTGCAGAGCACTGATTTCGCCCACGACTCACCAATCGTCACTCTCCACTCTCGACTGACCCATGGAACCTGGAAGTAGCCCCTCCCTGCTGGAACGTCTCTCCGCGCTGCTCACGCGCGCGCCGGAAGACCGCGAACAACTGCTGGAACTACTGTACACGGCGTGCGAGCGCAGCCTGCTCGATGCCGATGCGCTGTCAATCATCGAAGGCGCGCTCGGTGTTTCGGACATGCAGGTGCGCGACATCATGGTGCCGCGCGCCCAGATGGACGTCGTCAACATCAACGACACTCCCGAAAAAATTGCCCAGTGCGTCATCGCTGCCACCCATTCGCGCTTCCCCGCCATCAACGCTGATCATGACGACGTGGTCGGCATCCTGCTGGCCAAGGATCTGTTGCGCATCTTTGCTGGACACGCCATCAACCTGCGTGACACGCTGCGTCCGGCGGTTTTCGTCCCTGAATCCAAGCGACTGAATGTGCTGCTGAACGAGTTTCGCGCCTCGCACAACCACATGGCCATCGTGGTCGACGAATACGGCGGCGTCGCCGGCCTGGTGACCATTGAGGACGTGCTCGAACAGATTGTCGGCGACATCGATGATGAATACGATTTCGACGAAGCCGCCGGCAACATCGTGCTCGACAATGCCGGACGCTATCGCGTCAAGGCCATCACCGAAATCGCCGATTTCAACGCCGCATTCAACACGCAGTTCGCCGACGACGAATACGACACGCTCGGCGGTCTGGTGATCCATCATCTCGGCCGCCTGCCCAGACGCGGCGAAGTGCTGCAGATCGAAGGGCTGCGCATTCAGGTGCTGCGCGCCGATAGCCGACGCGTGCATACGCTGCTGGTCGATCCGCAGCTCGCCATCAAGCTCGAAGCGTAGGTCGGGTTTCAACCCGACATGTCGGGCTAAAGCCCGACCTACGGTGCGTTCGGTGAACGATCAAGATGTGTGCATACGGTAGCCTTTGAGAGGGCGGAGAAAAAACAATGTCATTCACGCAATTGTCCTCCCCGCGCCGCTTTGGCTGGCCCGAGCTGGCCGCGCTACTGCTCGGCGCCATCAGCGTTTGCGGCTTTGCGCCGTATTATCTCTACCCCTTGCCGCTGCTCGCGCTGGCCTTGCTGTTCGTGCTCTGGCAGCGCAGCGCCACACCGCAGGCCAGCGCGCGTCTCGGCTGGTGGTGGGGGTGCGGTTTTTTCCTCTGCGGCGTGTCGTGGGTATACATCAGCCTGCACGACGTCGGCGGCATGGCGGCGCCGCTCGCCATTCTGGCGACGCTGCTGTTCTGCGCCGTTCTGGCGCTGTTTCCGCTGCTGGCCGGCTGGCTGTTCGGCCGCTGGCGCAGCGCGGCGCCAGGCGCAGCGTCATGGCGCGACGCGCTGCTGGCGGCCGCACTGTGGCTGTTCAGCGAATGGTTGCGCGGCTGGCTGTTCACGGGTTTTCCATGGCTTTCGCTGGGCTATTCGCAAAGCCCGCCGAGCCCGCTGGCCGGTTATGCCAGTGTGGTCGGCGTGTATGGGCTCGGCCTGATCGCCGCCTTCATCGCTGCGCTGGCAGCCTTCCTGCTGCGCGCACGTCCGCTACCGAGCCTGCTGCTGATCACCCTGCTGCTGGCGGGCGGCGCGCTGCTGCAGCGCATGGACTGGACGCAGCCCAGCGGCGCCCCGATCAGCGTCACGCTGCTGCAGGGGAATATTTCGCAGAGCACCAAATGGGATGCCGAACGCATCCCGCATTCGCTGCGCACCTATTTGCGTCTTGCCGACGCCAATCCCGCGCAACTCGTGGTGATGCCGGAAACCGCGCTGCCGCTGTTCTTCGATGAAATCCCGCGCGAATATCTGCGCCTGCTCACCGAAAAGAGCGCCGTACTGACGGGCGTGGCCATCGCCCTCGACGCCACCGCCGAGCAAGCGGCCGGCTACACCAACGCCGCCGTGCTGCTGACCAGCGAACTGCGCGCCCAGGTCTACGCCAAGCGCCACCTTGTGCCGTTCGGTGAATACGTGCCGCCGGGCTTTGCCTGGTTCCTCGGCCTCATCAACATGCCGATGTCGGATTTCACGGCTGGCCCGCCGCGACAGCGTCCGCTGCTGATCGCCGGACAGAAGATCGCCCCCAACATCTGTTACGAAGACTTGTTCGGCGAGGAGATCATTCGCGCCCTCCCCGAAGCCACGCTGCTCATCAATCTCTCCAACACCGCCTGGTTCGGCGACTCGCTGGCCCAACCGCAACACCTGCAGATCGCCCAGCTGCGCGCGCTGGAAACCGGACGCAGCATGCTGCGCGCCACCAACACCGGCATGACGGCGGCAATCAACCCGGCCGGCCAGGTCATGGCGGTGCTACCACCATTCACGCTGGATGCGCTCAAGGTCCAGGTGCAGGGCCATACGGGCATGACGCCGTATGCGCGCTGGGGCAATCTGCCGGCCCTGCTGCTCGGCGCACTGGCGCTGCTGCCGGCCTGGCGCGCCAGACGCCGGCAACGTCAGGCGGCAACCGGCACCCAGGAGCACACGCATGGCGCGGCGTAAGCCCGGCCGAAGCACGCCGCCGGGCCAGCGCGCCGCCACCACCGCGGCCGCTGCCACAACCCTTGCCAGCCGCGCGCCGCGCCTGCCCTGGCTCGATGTACTGCGCGGCAGTGCGGTGGTGGCGATGATCATCTACCACTTCGGCTACGACCTGAATCACTTCGGCTGGCTGCAGCAGGATCTGATCCATGACTGGCGCTGGCGTCTCGCCCGCACGCTGATCCTGAGCAGCTTCCTGCTTGCCGCCGGCATGAGCCTGGCGCTCGCCGAGCAGCACGGCGTGGCGCGGCGCCAGCGCTGGCTGCGCATCGGCAGGATTGCCGGCGCGGCGCTGCTGGTGACGGGCGGCAGCTGGCTGATGTTCCCGAACTCGGCCATCTGGTTCGGCGTGCTGCATGCGCTGGCCGTCATGAGCCTGATCCTGCTGCTGCGTCCGTGCCCGGCTCCACTCGCTGGCCTGCTGGGCCTCGTCGCGCTGGCGCTCGGCAACCTGTTCGCGCATGAGATGTTCAACCAGCCGGCGCTGGCCTGGATCGGCGGCATGACGCGCCTGCCGATCACCGAAGACTACGTACCACTGCTGCCCTGGTTCGGCGTCTGCCTGATCGGCTATGCGTTCATGAAACAACGGCTGCAGCAAGCCAGCGCACGGACGGCCAGCCCGGTAGGTCGGGCTTCAGCCCCACAATCCCGATCTGTCGGGCTGAAGCCCGACCTACTGATCTGGCTCGGCCGCCACAGCCTGGCGATCTACCTGCTGCACCAGCCGCTGCTGCTCGGCCTGCTGTATCCGCTCACACAATGGCTGAGGCCAGGCAGCTAGTGTAGTGCTTGCGAAGTAATGAAACCGACAGTAAAAGCACACGTCATTCCCGCGAAAGCGGGAATCTACAACGTTCCTGGCTCCCCGCTTCGGCTGGGACGACGCTTCGTTTTTGCATGTGGTTCTATCATTTGAAAAGCAGACCACGAGTGTAGTGCTGCATTCTTAACAGCCCTTATATCCAAGCCTTTGTAGGTCGGGCTTTAGCCCGACATGTCGGGTTGAAACCCGACCTACAGCGCTCGGCCGCCACAGCCTGGCGATCTATCTGCTGCACCAGCCGCTGCTGCTCGGCCTGCTGTATCCGCTCACACAATGGCTGAGGCCGGGCAGCTAGCCCGGCCAGAACCTCAGAGCAGAATCCGCTCGATCCCGCCGTCATTGACGCGGGCGACATACTCGGCCATCCAGTCCGGACCGAGAATCGATTTGGCCATCTCGACGACGATGTAGTCAGCCGTCGTGTTGGCGTCGTCGTTGTAGCGTGACAGGCCCTGCAGGCAGGACGGGCAGGAGGTCAGGATCTTGACTGCGCCGGCCAGGCCGTCGGCGCGCAATTCGGCCGCGCCGCGTTCGATCTCTTCCTGTTTGCGGAAGCGCAGCTGCGTCGATACGTCGGGGCGCGTCATCGCCAGTGAGCCGGATTCGCCGCAGCAGCGGTCGCTGAGCAGCACCGGCTGGTTCATGAGCGCATTCGCCACCTTGATGCCCTGACGCGTCTTCATCGGCGTATGGCACGGCTCGTGATACATGTAGCGCGCGCCGGTCGTCGCGCCGTCGAGCACGATGCCTTTTTCGAGCAGGTATTCGTGGATGTCGAGCAGACGGCAGCCGGGGAAAATCTTGTCGAACTGGTATTGCAGCAGCTGATCCATGCAGGTGCCGCACGAAACGATGACGGTCTTGATGTCGAGATAGTTCAGCGTATTCGCGACACGATGAAACAGCACGCGATTGTCGGTGATGATCTGCTCGCCCTTTTCGGCATTGCCGCTGGCGATCTGCGGATAACCGCAGCACAGGTAGCCCGGCGGCAGCACGGTCTGCGCGCCGGCGTGATACAGCATCGCCTGGGTGGCGAGGCCGACCTGCGAGAACAGGCGCTCCGAGCCGCAGCCGGGGAAATAGAACACGGCTTCGCTTTCCTCGCTGGCGCGCTGCGGGTTGCGAATCACCGGCACGATGGTGTTGTCCTCGATGTCGAGCAGCGCCCGCGCGGTACGCTGCGGCAGGCCGCGCGGCATCGGCTTGGTGAGGATGTGGATCACCTGCGCCTTGAGCGGCGGACGGCCAAGGCTGGCGGGCGGATGCTGCACGCTGTCGCGCGTCAGGCCGATGGCCTTGGCCACACGATAGCCCAGACGCTGGGCAACATAGCCCCATTCGATCATGCCCTTGCGCAGCAGCTTGATGGTGGCCGGATCGGTAGCGTTCAGGAAGACCATGGTCGCCGCCGAACCCAGGTTGAATTTCTTCTTGCCCTGCTGGCGCAGGAAGTTGCGCATGGCCACCGAGACATCGCCGAAATCGATATCCACCGGACACGGCGTGACGCACTTGTGGCATACCGTGCAATGGTCCGCGACATCGGAGAATTCGTCGAAGTGTTGCAGCGACACACCGCGCCGCGTCTGCTCTTCATACAGGAAGGCTTCGATGAGCAGCGAGGTGGCGAGAATCTTGTTGCGCGGGCTGTAAAGCAGATTGGCGCGCGGGATGTGCGTCGAGCAGACCGGCTTGCATTTGCCGCAGCGCAGGCAGTCCTTGACCAGCGCCGAGATGCGGCCGATTTCGGATTGTTCCATGTTCAGCCACGCGGTGCCCAGCAGGCTGAACGACGGCGTATACGCATGCGCCAGATCGCCCTCGGGCATCAGCTTGCCCTTGTTGAAACGCCCCTCGGGATCAACGCGCTGCTTGTAGGCGCGGAATGGCTGCAACTCCTTGTCGGTGAGAAATTCCAGCTTGGTGATGCCGATGCCATGCTCGCCGGAGATCACGCCGTCCAGGCTGCGCGCAAGCCGCATGATGCGGGCGACCGCAGCATTGGCCGTCGTGAGCATGGCGTAGTTATCCGAGTTCACCGGAATATTGGTGTGTACGTTGCCGTCGCCGGCGTGCATGTGCAGCGCGACGAACACGCGGCCGCGCTTGGTCTCGGCATGAATCGCATTGATGCGTTCGAGAATCGGCCGGTAGTCGGCGCCTTCGAACAGCTCGACCAGCG
>JBPOIN010000130.1:0-21470 GCA_052034445.1 Pseudomonadota bacterium
GCACGCGCAACATCAAGGTCGCCCTGCGCCGCCTGCGGCGCTTCGCGCGCGAAGGCGCGGCCGAAGAACTCGATCTCGACGCGACGATTCGCGGCACGGCGCAAAACGCCGGCTGGCTCGACCTGAACATGCGTCCCGAGCGCCACAACACGCTCAAGGTGCTGCTAGTCCTCGATGTCGGCGGCTCAATGGACGATCACATCCAGCTGTGCGCCGAACTGTTCTCGGCGGCGCGCAGCGAATTCAAGCACCTGGAATACTTCTACTTCCACAACTGCATCTACGACTACGTCTGGAAAGACAACCAGCGCCGCCGCAGCGAGCCGATTCCGCTCTTCGACGTGCTCAACAAATACGGCGACGACTACAAGCTGATCATCGTCGGCGACGCCACCATGAGCCCGTATGAAATCATGCAGCCGGGCGGCAACATCGAATACATGAACGAGGAACCCGGTGCGGTGTGGCTCGGCCGCCTGCTCGACCACTACCCGCACGCAGCCTGGCTGAACCCCGAGCCCGAGCGCCTGTGGGACTACCGGCATTCGATCCAGCTGATCCACAAGATCGTCGCCGGACGCATGTTCCCGCTCACCCTCGACGGCCTCGAACGCGCGATGCGCGAGCTGAATAAATAGATGTACGCGAGATAAGGAGGCAGCCCCCATGCAACCCACCAGCCACAGCGCAGAACGCATTCATTTCACCAGCGGCGGCGAGCAATGCATTGGCTGGCTGCACCTGCCCGCCAATGCCGGCGCTACGCCGCCGCCCGTGGTGCTGATGGGCAACGGACTGGCGACCGAATGGCATTTCGGCACGCGCGATTTCATCCACGCCTTCACCAGTGCGGGCATTGCCACCTTCAACTTCGATTACCGCCACTTCGGCGAATCGGGCGGACAGCCGCGCCAGCTCATCGACTTCCAGAAACAGCTCACCGACTGGCGCGCCGCGCTGGCCTGTCTGCGCAACCGCACCGATATCGACCCGGCGCGCCTGGCGCTGTGGGGCAGTTCGCTGGGCGGCGGCCATGCCATCATGCTGGCTGCCGAACAACCCGGACTGCGAGCCGTGATCGCCCAGGTGCCGCATCTCGACAGCCGGGCAGCCATGAAATCCGTACCGATCGGGCAACTGTTGCGCACCCTGGGCCATGCCTTGCTCGACAAACTCGGCGCCGCACTCGGCTTGCCGCCGCATACCATCCGCGTCGTCACCGAACCGGGTAAAGTCGGCCTGCTCGGCAAACCCGGCTGGAAGGAGCATTACCTGAGTCTCGTGCCGCCCGATTCGGCATGGCGCAATGCCACCCCGGCGCGTTCGATATTCACGGCCGGCAACTACAACCCCATCGACGTTGCCGGACATTTGAAGATGCCCGTACTGCTGGTTTACGGCCGGCACGATGCGGGAGTTCCGGCGGCGACGGTCGAAGCCGCCGCGCAACGCATGCCCAATGCCACGCTGGCGGCTTTTGCGGACGACCACTTTGCCGTGTATGGTGGTCCGCTGCATGACAGGATCCTGCAGCAGGAAATAGCCTTCCTGCGCCAGAATTTGCAGAAATAGCACAAGAAGTTAAAAATTCGGCATACTGAGATCGTCATAATCCCGGACGATCTGTACGGACGGATGTTCCAGTTGTTCTGACCGGAGATATCACGCGCCATGCAAAACAGCGGCCTGCCGAATATTCCTGCCGAGCCTCCTGCCGAAACGGCAGCGCCAGAGGTCCGCAACCCTGCCGACAGGAGCCATCTGCTGCAGCTCGTGCCTTGGGTTACGCTGGCAATAGCATTGCTGCTGACATGGCAAGCCTGGTTGCTGGCGACAGCGGCCAGCAATGCCGAAAAACGCGACTATTTCAATTTTCAGGTGCGGGATACCATCACCCGCATCGAGCAGCGCATGCAGGCCTATGAACAGGTTCTGCATGGCATCAACGGCTTGTTCGAAGCATCAACAACCGTCGAACGCGAAGAATTCCATCGTTATATCGAAGCCCTGCACCTCAGCGAAAACTATCCAGGCATCCAGGGTGTCGCCTTTTCGCGCATTGTGACTCCCGCAGAAAAGGAAAAACATGTTGCGGCCATGCGCCAGCAGGGCTTTCCCGAATACAACCTGCATCCTGAAGGAATCCGTCCGCTGTACACCAGCGCCATGTATATGGAACCCCTGACCGGACGCAATCTGCGCGCATTCGGCTACGACATGTACTCCGATCCGGTGCGGCGTCAGGCCATGGATATGGCGCGCGATACGGGCAACCCGATCATGTCCGGCAAGGTGCGCCTGCTCCAGGAGTCGAACCGCCAGGAACAGGCGGGGTTCCTGATCTACCTGCCGGTTTATCGCAAGGACGTTTCGCTGGTCAATTTGAGCGAGCGGCGTGCAAACATCACCGGCTGGGTTTCGATCTCGTTCCGCATGAATGATCTCATGCAGGGCATTCACGGCGATCATGACAACGGTGTCGGCCTGACCATCTACGATGGAGAAGCCAAAGAAAACCTGCTGATGTACACCTCGAACGCCAGCCCCGAAAAAGGCAGTCTGTTTCAGGATGCGCTGCACTCAAGCACCGAGCTGGCGATTGCAGGCCACCGCTGGCACTTGAAGTTCCACGCCCAACCGTCAATGTCCGGCTACCTCGATCCGCATCGCCCGACCCTGATCGCAACGGCAGGCATACTCATGAGCCTGTTGCTGTTCTGGCTGGCGTTACTGCTGGTCACAGGGCGCGAACGCGCGCTCAAATCGGCGCAGAAGATGAATCTCGATCTGATCGAGACCGAGACCCGCCTGCGGCATCAAAGCCGGCGTCTCGCCGAAGTGATTTGGGCCACCGATATCGGTACCTGGGAATGGGACATCCGCAGCGGGGAAGTCATTCTGAACAAGCGCTGGGCGGAAGTTCTTGGCTACACGCTCGAAGAACTCGCGCCGACGAACATCAAGACCTGGGAACAGCTCGTGCATCCGGACGATCTGAACATTGCCAGCCCGATGATCGAGCGCTGCCTCAGGCGCGAAGCAAAAACCTACGAATGCGAAGTGCGCATGCACCACAAGGATGGCCGCTGGATCTGGATGCTGGACCGCGGGCGTGTTGTCGAATGGTCGCCCAACGGCAAGCCCTTGCGCATGTCCGGCACCCATCAGGATATTTCGGCCCACAAGCAGCTTGAAGCCAGCCTGCAGCTGGCTGCGAGTGTATTCACGCACGCCCGTGAAGCCATCGTAATCACCGATGCCGATGCCAATATCATCAACGTTAACGAAACCTTCACCGAGATCACGGGCTATGCGCTGGAAGAAGTGTTCGGCAAGAACCCGCGTCTGCTGAAGTCGGGCAAGCAAGACAAGGATTTCTACACGGCGCTGTGGCAGGACATCTCGACCAGAGGATACTGGAGCGGTGAAATCTGGAACCAGCGCAAGAATGGCGAGATTTATGCCGAACTCCTGACCATCAGCGCGGTACGCGATAGTGCCGGCAAGACACAGAACTATGTCGGGCTGTTCTCCGACATTTCGTATCTGAAGAAATATCAGCAGCACCTCGAAACCATCGCCAACTTCGACCCGCTGACAGGACTACCGAATCGCATGCTGTTCGCCGACCGGTTGAAGCTGGCTCTTGTGCAGAGTCAGCGTCACGGCACCACGTTGGGCCTGGTGTATATCGATCTGGATGGATTCAAGAGCGTCAACGACTGCCATGGCCACGATGTCGGCGATGAACTGCTCATCACCGTGACGCAGCGCATGAAAGCCGCCTTGCGCGAAGGCGACACGCTGGCGCGCATCGGCGGCGACGAATTTGTTGCGCTTCTGGTCGATCTGACTCCGCCCCACAACCACGAACTTGTCGTGCAACGCCTGTTGCTGGCCGCAGCAGAACCCGTGAGCGTCGGCGGCTGTGTACTGAATGTCTCGGCCAGCATCGGCGTGACGCTGCATCCGCATGATGCCTGCGATGCCGATCAGCTGCTGCGCCACGCCGATCAGGCAATGTATCAGGCCAAGCAAAGCGGCAAGAACCGCTATTGTCTATATGCACCAGCCACAACCACTCCCTGAGCCCCCGGCTTCACCACGCCAGCGAGATGGTGCGAGCAAACTGACGCGGATCAACTTGCGGACGGCGCGACCTTGAGCACTTCCTCGATCGTCGTTAGCCCCGCAGCTACCTTCATGGCCCCCGAAATGCGCAACGGCTTCATGCCTTCACGCGCCGCGAGATCGCGGATTTTCGCCAGATCGGCCTCGGCGACCAGCAGCTTCTTGAGTTCGGGCGACATCAGCATGATTTCATAAATGCCGATGCGTCCCTGATAACCCGTCATGCGACATTCGAGACAACCGACCGGGTGATACAGCTTGGCCGGTTTCTTTGATTTCCACGGTGCGACGAGTTCGTTCCACACCAGTTCGTCCTCGGCACGCATGCCACCGGGCTTCTTGCAATGCGGGCACAGCATGCGCACCAGACGCTGCGCCATGACACCGAGAATCGTCGAACTCAGCAGATACGGCGGCACGCCGAGATCGAGCAGGCGCGTGACGGCGGAAGGCGCGTCATTGGTGTGCAGGGTGGAGAGCACCAGATGCCCGGTGAGCGCTGCCTGAATCGCCATGTCGGCCGTCTCGATATCGCGGATTTCGCCGACCATGATGATGTCGGGATCCTGGCGCATGAGCGCACGAATACCCTCGGCAAACCCCATATCGACGGCGGCCTGAACCTGGACCTGATTGAAGGATGGTTCGACCATTTCAATCGGGTCTTCAATCGTGCACACATTCACCTCGGGGGTGGCCAGCGACTTGAGCGTGGTGTACAGCGTGGTGGTCTTGCCGGAACCCGTCGGCCCCGTGATCAGGATGATGCCGTTGGGTTGCGTCGTCATCTGCTGCCAGCGCGTACTATCTTCCTCCGAAAAACCAAGATCGCGCGGATCGCGCAGCAGCACTTCGGGGTCGAAGACGCGCATCACGACTTTTTCGCCAAATGCCGTCGGCAGCGTCGACAAACGCAGTTCTATCTCGGACCCTTCGGGCGTCAGCGTCTTGATGCGGCCATCCTGCGGCCGGCGCTTCTCGACCACGTCCATGCGACCGAGAATCTTGATGCGGCTGGTCATCGCCGTCAGCACCTGCATCGGGATCTGATATACCTGATGCAGCACGCCATCGATGCGAAAACGGACGATGCCGATCTCCCGCCGCGGTTCGATGTGAATGTCGCTGGCGCGCTGCTCGAAGGCATATTGCCAGAGCCAGTCAACGATATGCACGATGTGCTGATCGTTGGCATCCAGCGTGCGATTACTCTTGCCAAGCTCGACGAGCTGTTCGAAGTTGCCGATACCCGACGGACCACTCAGATTGCCGGTATTCACGGCCTTTTTCATCGACCTGGCGAGGTTGTAGAACTCCACCTGGTAGCGCGCGATATCGTTGGGGTTACTGATCACCCGACGGATATCCTTGCGCAGGATCGACTTGAGTTCGCTCTCCCAGCCACGCTGGAACGGCTCGGCCGTGGCGATGAGCACCTCGTTGGCGCTCACGCCGACAGGCAGCACGCGAAAGCGTGTCGCATAGGCGCTCGACATCACATCGGTAACGGCCGCCAGATTGATCTTGAGCGGATCAATATGAAAATAGTCCAGACCGGACCAGCGCGCCAGCCACTGCGTCAGGGTTTCGAGATCCAGATTGCGTGAGGGACTTCCGGCCGCAGACGGGGTTTTCCACTTCTGGTCGGCGATCGCGATCAATGGATGCACGTCGCCGCGAAAATAGCGCCTTTCCTGCTTGAATTGTTCGCCGACCTGCGCTTCAATCAGACTTTCGGCAACCAGCGCATCAACGATTTCGGCCAGTGACAGGCGATGTTCAGAAGGCTGCGGTGCGGCTTCGGCATTCATGCACGGTTCCTGAAAGACTCATTCGGCCCACTATAACCGACATGCTGTGGAGACTCAATTCAGGCCGGTTGCATTACCCGGTGCTGCGCCCCGAGGAGCGACGCCAGGCATGACAGGGTTTTTATTTGACGACCGAAAGATGCGCGCGTTTGTCCGATTTTTTTTCGGCGATTGTTTCGCCAACCGCGCCTGACTCGCCGGAATTCCCGGTCACAGGCGCATCGGCTGCCGAATCCTGCGCCTCGCCCGGCTCCGCTGTCAATTCAACCTCGAAGCCCATGCCCTGTCCGTTTTCCCGCGCATAGATGGCGCTGACATTGTCGATGGGAATCGACAAATTCTGCGCAGCACCATTGAAACGCGCCGAAAAAGTGATCAGTTCATTGCCGATGACGAGTTGATGCGTCGCCTCCATGCCGATGTTGAGAACGATCTGGCCGTCCTTGACATAGGATCGCGGCACACGCGTACGGGCATCGACAGCGACGGCTAGGTACGGCGTGAACCCCTGATCGACGCACCACTCATGAATGGCACGGATCAGATAGGGCTTGGTGGTCGGTATTTGCGACATGGCGCAGTGCCTGACAGCCAGCCGCCAAATGGCGACCGGCTGCTGCGATTAGCGGCGCATGACCTTTTCGGATGGCGTTAATGCATCAATGAAGCCCTGCCGGCTGAAGATGCGTTCAGCATACTTCATGAGCGGCGCCGCGGACTTGCCGAGTTCAATGCCATAGTGATCGAGGCGCCAGAGCAGCGGCGCAACAGCCACATCCAGCATCGAGAACTCCTCGCCAAGCAGATGCTTCTGCTTGGCGAAGATCGGCGCCAGCTCCGTCAGTCGGTCGCGCACATGGGCACGCGATTTCTCGGCTGCCTTGAGGTTCTTTTCGAGAATCTCGATATGGCTGAAGAGCTCGTTTTCCATCGTAAACAGCAGCTGTCGTGCGCGTGCGCGCATGATGGGATCAGGCGGCATCAGCTGCGGATGCGGAAAGCGCTCATCGATATATTCGTTGATGATGTTCGACTCGTACAGAACAAGATCGCGATCAACCAGCACCGGAACACGGTTATATGGATTGATGACCGCAATGTCTTCCGGCTTGTTGAACAGATCGACATCGATCACCTGAAAGTCCATCTGCTTTTCATACAGGACAATTCGGCAACGATGGCTAAACGGGCAAGTCGTGCCCGAATACAGGTTCATCATGGTGCTTGTACCCCAGGAATAGTCGGCATCACGCACCACGCGGCGTACCGCGGGTGAATTGGTTTCTCGATGCCCCATATGCAACATTGCGCAGTTCGATAATAAATTTAATGAACGTCTTTCCAGAACTCGCGTTTCAGCGCGTAGGCAAAGACGAACAGGATACCCAGTGCAATCAGCACCAGAACGCCCATTTTCTGGCGCGTTTCGGCCACTGGCTCAGCCATGTACTGCAGGTAACCGACCAGGTCGGCAACCAGCGCATCATACTCTTCCGGCTTCATGGTGCCGGGCTTGGCCAACGTCAGCTTGTGATCGGCGCCCATGACCTGCTGGCCTTGCAATTCCCAGAGTACATGGGGCATGCCGACATTGGCGAACACCGTGTTATTCCAGCCTGTCGGGCGGGTTTCGTCGCGATAAAAACCGCGCAGATACGTGTAAAGCCAGTCAGCACCAGAGCCGAATTCCGACGAGCGTGCCCGCGCGATGATGGTCAGATCGGGCGGTGCAGCGCCAAACCAGACCTTGGCTTCGGCGCGCTGCATACCGATCTTCATGAGGTCGCCGGTCTTGCTGCCCGTAAATAGCAGGTTCGAACGAATCTGGTCTTCCGTCAGACCGATGTCGCGCAAGCGGTTGTAGCGCATGTACGAGGCCGAATGACAGTTCAGGCAGTAATTGACGAAAATCTTTGCGCCATTCTGCAGCGCCGGCAGGTTACCAGAGCGATCCGGCGCCTTGTCGAGGTGAAGTTCGCCGCCTGCAGCAAACGCCAGCAGCGGGGCAAAAAGCAGGCTGATGATAAGTTTTTTCATTTTCCCGTGACCCTTTCCGGTTCGGGTTTGCACTTGTCGATGCTCGACCAGATCGGCATCGTCAGGAAGAACAGGAAGTAGAAGGCACTCAGAATCTGCGCCACCGGGGCGCCAGGTATCATGCCGAAGAAGGCATAAGACGGCGGCTTGGTGCCAAGGAATCCCAGGATGAAGAAGACCACCACGAAAATCGGCACCAGTGTGCGGAAAATCGGACCGCGATAGCGAATCGACTTCACCGGGCTGCGATCCAGCCAGGGCAACAGGAACATGATCGCCACGCCGCCGCCCATGGCCACCACGCCCCAGAACTTGGCATCAATGCCAAACAGCGGATAGGTCACGGCACGGAGCAGTGAATAGAACGGTGTGAAATACCACACTGGTGCAATGTGCGGCGGCGTCACGAGTGGATCAGCAGGGAAGAAGTTGTTGAATTCGAGGAAGTAGCCGCCAAATTCGGGAATAAAGAACAGAATCACCGAGAACGCCATGAGGAACACGACGCAGCCAACGATGTCCTTCACTGTGTAATACGGATGGAACGGGATGCCGTCGAGCGGAATTCCGTTGGCGTCCTTCTTCTTCTTGATTTCAATACCATCCGGATTGTTCGAGCCGACTTCATGCAGTGCAATGACGTGCGCTCCGACCAGAGCCAGCAGAATCAGCGGCACGAGGATCACATGGAAGGCGAAAAAGCGGTTCAGCGTCGCATCGCCGACGACAAAATCGCCGCGCAGCCAAAGCGCGAAGTCCGGGCCAATGAACGGAATCGTCGAGAACAGGTTCACGATGACCTGGGCGCCCCAGAACGACATCTGGCCCCACGGCAACAGGTAACCAAAGAAAGCTTCGGCCATCAAACAGAAGAAAATCAGCATGCCGAAGATCCACACCAGTTCGCGCGGCTTGCGATACGAACCGTACAGCAGACCGCGGAACATGTGCAGATACACGACAATGAAGAAGGCCGAGGCGCCGGTCGAATGCATGTAACGGATCAGCCAACCCCAAGGTACATCGCGCATGATGTATTCGACGCTGGCGAAGGCCACGGGAACGCCCGAAGCATTCAGCGAAGCATCGGGCTTGAAATGCATGGTCAGGAAAATACCCGTCAGAACCTGATTGACGAGGACGAGCAGCGCCAGCGAACCGAAGAAATACCAGAAGTTGAAATTCTTCGGCGCGTAGTACTCGGAAATGTGCGCCTTCCACGTCGAGGTCAGCGGAAAGCGCTCATCCACCCAGCCCAGCATCAACATGCCGATCAATTTAGCATTCATCGCTCAAGCCTCCTTGCCGTCTTGGCCAATGCCAATGACGATCGTGGTCTCGCCCACATATTTGTGCTCAGGGACTTCGAGGTTGTCCGGCGCAGGCTTACTCTTATAGACGCGGCCGGCCAGGTCGAATGTGGAACCGTGACAGGGGCACAGGAAACCGCCCGGCCAGTCCGCCTCAACGCCGGACTCGGCACCAGTCTTGAATTTTTCAGTCGGCGAACAGCCCAGATGGGTGCAGATGCCCACGGCCACCATGATTTCCGGTTTGATCGAGCGGGTCTCGTTCTTGCAGTATTCGGGCTGTTGCGGCTTCTCCGATTTCGGATCGCTCACGCGCTCAGCCGTCGTCTTCAACGATTCGAGCATTTCCTTGGTGCGGTTGATGACCCATACCGGCTTGCCGCGCCATTCGACCACCATCATCTGGCCCGGCGCCAGCTTGCTGATATCGACTTCAACGGGCGCGCCCGCAGCCTTCGCGCGCTCGGAAGGCAACATGCTGGCGACAAACGGTACGGCGGCAGTGACTCCCGCCGCGCCCCCGACAGCGGCCGTTGCAACGATCAAACGGCGCCTGCCACAATCCACAGTGCTATCACACCCCATAAATCCATCCCTGCTTATGGAAAAGTCTGGCCTTCGGCGGTCAGAATCTGAAAATTATACTTGAAACCTAAATGCTTTTGAAGCGGCGCACCACGATTGTGCCGTGTTTGCACCATCATGCTGCCCGGCGCTACCCCTGGTCTGCCGTGCTGCCTGCCGCCGCGGCCAGCGCCACCACCCCTGTGCGATGAAGCCGCTCGATCTCGTCCGGCGCATATCCCAGGCTGGCCAGAACCGCCCCGGTATGCTCGCCAAGACGTGGACCGAGCCACTCCGTGGCGCCGGGTGTTTCCGACAACTTGGGCACGATGCCGGGCAACGTAAATTCCTTGCCATCCGGCAGGCGCGCCGATTCGAACATCGCGCGCGCCATGAATTGCGGATCGCGGAACATGTCTTCGATCGAATACAGCGAACTGGCCGGCACCTGCGCCTCGTTGAGCACCTTGAGCACCTCTTCGGCCGTGTGCGCCGCCACCCAGGCGTCGATCACGCCATACAATTCGCCGGCACGCTCATCGCGCCCGGCATTGCAGGCAAGCTGAGCGTCCTCGGCCAGATCCTGGCGACCGATCGCCAGCATGAAGCGGCGAAAGATCGCATCGCCATTGGCGCCGATGATCAGATGCTTGTCATCGCACGTGGTATGCGTCGAAGACGGCGTGATCCCGGGCATCACATTGCCGCTGCGCTCGCGCACGAAACCGAACACATCAAACTCCGGCACCAGGCTCTCCATCATGGCGAAGACCGCTTCATACAAGGCCACATCCACGATCTGCCCCTTGCCGCCATTGACTTCGCGATGCCGCAACGCCATGAGCGCACCGATCGCCGCCCACAGCGCGGCAATCGAATCGCCAATGGAAATCCCCGTGCGCACCGGGGGACGATCGGGAAATCCCGTGACATAGCGCAAGCCGCCCATGGCCTCGCCGATCGCGCCGAAGCCGGCCTGATTCCTGTACGGGCCGCTCTGCCCGAAACCCGACAGGCGCACCATGACGAGACCGGGATTCTCGGCCGACAGCACGTCCCAGCCGAGGCCGAGTTTCTCCAGCACGCCGGGACGAAAATTTTCGACCAGGATATCCGCTTCGCGCACCAGCTTGCGCACGATCGCCACGCCCTCGGGGTGCTTGAGGTTGATCGCCACCGACTGTTTGTTGCGCGCCTGCACATACCACCACAGCGAAGTACCTTCGTACAGCTTGCGCCAGCTGCGCAGTGGATCGCCCTCACCGGGCGTTTCGATCTTGATGACCTCGGCGCCGAACTCGGCCAGGATGCGCGTGCAGAACGGACCGGCGATCAAGGTGCCGAATTCGAGCACCTTGACGCCCTCAAGGGGCTTCGGCATCAGTAATCGCGCCTTTCGTAGAAAGCCTGGGCAATCGTGCCGGCATCCGTGTATTCGAGCTCGCCACCGACCGGCAGGCCACGCGCGATACGACTCACCTTGATGCCTCGCGCATGCAGGATTTCCGACAGATAGTGTGCCGTCGCCTCGCCTTCGTTGGTGAAATTGGTGGCCATGACCACCTCCCTCACCACGCCATCCGCAGCACGTTCAAGCAGCCGCTCAAGCTTGAGCTCCTTGGGACCGACACCATCGAGCGGGCTCAGACGCCCCATGAGCACGTAATACAGACCGTTATAGGCGTGGGTCTGCTCCATCATGTTCAGATCGACCGGCATTTCCACCACGCACAGCTGCGACGGATCGCGTTTGAGCGACAGGCAGCGCTCGCAGATATCGTCCTCGGTGAAGGTATTGCAGCGCTGGCAATGGCGGATGCGTTGCAAGGCGGCGGCGAGATCGTCCGCGAGTCGCTGGGCGGCCGAACGCTCGCGCTGCAGCAAGTGGTAAGCCATACGCTGCGCCGACTTCGGCCCGACACCCGGCAAGCAGCGCAACGAATCGATGAGTTTGTCGAGGGAGGAAATGGAAGACACGATTTAAATCAGCGCCAAGAGCGGAACCAGGAACAGGCGCGCATCACTGCCCTGTTCCTGGCGTTGCGAGAAGGCCGCGCGCAACTGCCTGGTTGCAGAAGGTTGTCCGAATCGAAACCCGCTGCTTCAGAACGGCAGTTTCATGCCCGGCGGCAATTGCAGGCCGGCCGTGAAACCGCTCATCTTTTCCTGCGAAGTGGCCTCGGCGCGCCGCACGGCGTCGTTCATGGCGGCGGCAATCAAGTCTTCGAGCATTTCCTTGTCATCCATGGCGGCAGGATCGATATGCACGCGGCGCACGTCGTTCTTGCAGGTCATGGTTACCTTGACCATGCCGGCGCCGGACTGGCCTTCGACCTCGACAAGTGCGAGTTCTTCCTGTGCTTTGGCCATGCGCTCCTGCATCTGTTGCGCTTGTTTCATGAGGCCGGCAATGCCACCTTTCATCATGCTGAATTCTCCAGAATCGAATTAAATAAGAAGCGGTTTGATGGATGCTTCATTGACTGTCGCATCGAAGAGTTCGACCACATCACGCACGAAGCCATCCTGCTCGATCGCTGCAATCGCGCGATCTTGACGGTCGCGCTGCACCACGCGGCTGCGCTCGACGGGCGTCTCCGTCGCCGTATCGGCCAGCACGATATCGAGACGTAAGGGGCGGCCGTAATAAGTTTGCAACTCGGCCTGCAGCTTGTCCTGCTGCAGCTTGCCCTGCAGGAATTGGTGCGCGGGCGGCAACCGCAAGGTCACCACGGCAGGGCCAGCCTCGACGAGCTCGCAATGCTGCGCGAGGCTGCGTGTCATGCCACCGAGATTCAGACGTTCGACGATCTGATGCCAGTCGCTGGCCACACCGTTCGAATTACTCGCGGCTGCGACGGGAGGCGCAGCAACAGGGGCGACTACAGGTGCTTCGGCAGCGACCGCCCGGGCAGCGCGCGCCGGCACGGCCGCTTCACGCAACACGGGCGCGCTGTCGGCAGCCGCCGCACGCACCGGCGCCGCCACGACCGGGGCGGTCTGCCCCGGCAGCAGCACGCCCAACGCGGCGGGGTTCTCGGGGCGAAACGCATACAGGCGCAGCAGCGTCATGCTGAAACCGGCGCGCTCGTCAGGGGCCAACGCCAGATCGTCGCGGCCATGGATGCAGATCTGGTAGGCCAGTTGCAGGAATTCGGCATCGAAAGCGGTTGCACCCGTCGCATATTGAGCCAGGCGTAGACGCTCGGCATCATCGGCGAGCGCCTGCGGTGCAAACTGCGCCAGCGCGATGCGATGAAACAGCGTAGCGAGTTCCTGCAACGCCGAATCGAAGGACAGACTGCGCGCATCCATGTTCTCGGCCACCGTCAGCAAGGCCTGCACATCGGCCGCCGCCAGCGCATCGAGAATGCCGTATAGATAGTCATCGCCAACCGTGCCGAGCATGTCGCGCACATTCTCTTCTTCGACACGGCCGGCACCATGCGCAATGGCCTGATCGAGGAGGCTCAGCGCATCGCGCATGCTGCCGGCCGCCGCCTTGGCCAGATGCTTGAGCGCCGCGGGATCGCACGCAATGCCCTCCTGCTCAAGGATGCGTGTCAGATGGCCGATGATGTGCGATTGCGGCATCTGCTTGAGATTGAATTGCAGGCAGCGCGACAGCACGGTCACGGGAATTTTCTGCGGATCGGTGGTGGCGAGAATGAATTTGATATGTTCCGGTGGCTCTTCCAGCGTCTTCAACATGGCGTTGAAGGCCGAATTCGACAGCATGTGGACTTCGTCAATCACATACACCTTGAAGCGGCCGCGCGTCGGCGCATAGGTCGCGTTTTCCAGCAACTGGCGCATCTCGTCGACCTTGGTATTGGTCGCCGCGTCCACCTCGATCAGATCGACGAAACGGCCGCTATCGATCTCGACGCAGGAAGAGCAGACACCGCACGGCGTCGAGGTGATGCCGGTCTCGCAGTTCAGCGCCTTGGCCATGATGCGCGCGATGGTTGTCTTGCCGACGCCGCGCGGGCCCGTGACCAGGTAGGCATGATGCAGGCGCTGCTGATCGAGCGCATGGGTCAGCGCACGCACGACGTGCTCCTGACCAACCAGCGTGGCGAACGACTTGGGGCGCCACTTGCGCGCGAGGACTTGATAGCTCATGCGACGATCGGGCTTGCGTTGAAAAGTTGCGGGGAAGATTATTTCTGGAGAAATAAATGTGGCGAGCCTTACCCCCGGCACTTGCGGTAAATGGCTGTGGCTGCTTCCTTCCGGACCTGACCAGGTTCACCATCCCACAATGCGGGGAGGCCCGCCGGCGCGAATTCTAACAGATCACGCGACAAATCTCGTGCCTCGATGCACACATTAGATGCACACATGGCGTGACTGGAGTCTCCCTCGAAGCTGCACAACAAAGTAGCTTTGCCAAGTTTGCAGATTGTAGGCCGTGGTTTTGATCTTAAAAAAGAGAACTGCATCATGAAGACGACGAACGGCGCCAACATCCGCACCGAAGTTAACGTACAGACACCAATCATTTGACGGCCCGTTTGGGGTAGTCAGTCAAAGGACAACCGTTGCCCGAGAGCCGTCAGCAAAGATGATTAGTCGACTGACCGCTTGACCGAAACACAGTCATTCAGTGCGGAAAATCAGCTCTTGGCCCCAGGTTTTCTGCCGGGTGCAGAAGGCGGAATCGAGCCGGCCACGCGGCAGAGGATTCCGGCGACGGGTTTGCCGTTATTGAAGCGCGTCACGCTGCATTGGGATATTTCGCCGCGCGAGGAGAGCTCGGTGAGAGACGTACGCACCTGGCGGATATTCATACCCAGCGAGGCGGCAATTTCCGAATCGAGGTGTTGACCGTATTTCTTCAGGTACTGGAGTATCGCGGCGGTGGGCATCTCGAATACCTTACAGAAGATGAAAAGATAATTTTACGCTGAATCAAGTGAATTGGAATTAATCGCCCTGACACCATCACCCAAGCGCGCGGCAAAATGAGGCAAAGTTGACGAAAAAGGCCCACCGAAGTGGGCCTAACTCGTTGATTCTTTGGCTCCCCGACCTGGGCTCGAACCAGGGACCTACGGATTAACAGTCCGGCGCTCTACCGACTGAGCTATCGAGGAACAGAAGCCGTGCATTCTATTCACTTCAGGCAAATGCGTCAACATTCTTGCACGAAGTTTTGCTGGCTTTGATCGCGCAAATCGTTACGATGCGCTTACTCTTTGACGATCGTGGCAATCGCATCGGCCACGTAATCGATATTGCGCTGGTTGAGCGCGGCCAGACAGATGCGCCCCGTGCTCACGGCATAGATGGCGAATTCGTTTTTCAGGCGCTCGACCTGCTCGGCGGTAAGGCCGGTGTAGGAGAACATGCCGCGCTGGTTGGCGACGAACGAGAAGTCCTGCTTGACGCCGCGCGCACGCAGTTTTTCGACGAGGCTGGTGCGCATGGCGCGAATGCGGTCGCGCATGCCGGCAAGCTCGTCTTCCCACATCTGACGCAGTTCGGGGTTCGACAGTACGGCCGCAACCACGGCGCCGCCGTGGGTCGGCGGGTTCGAGTAGTTGGTGCGCACGACACGCTTGACCTGACTCAATACGCGCGCGGCCTCGTCCTTGCTCGCAGTGACGATCGACAGCGCGCCAACGCGCTCGCCGTACAGCGAGAAGGATTTCGAGAAGGAGCTGGAGACGAAGAACGGCAGCCCGGAATCGGCGAACAGGCGCGCAGCCACGGCGTCGGGCTCGATGCCGTCGGCAAAGCCCTGATAGGCCATATCGACGAAGGCCACGAGGCCCTTGGCGCGCACAACGGCGACGATTTCGCGCCACTGATCGGCGCTCAGATCGGCGCCCGTGGGGTTATGGCAGCAGGCATGCAGCACGACGATGGAGCCGGCCGCCATGCCTTCGAAGCAGGCCTTCATGGCGCTGAAATTCACGCCGCGCGTGGTGGCGTCGTAGTAGGGATAGATGTCAACCGTGAAGCCGGCGGATTCGAACAGGGCGCGATGGTTCTCCCAGCTCGGGTCGCTGATGAATACCTTGGCATTCGGCTGCAGACGCTTGAGGAAATCGGCGCCGATCTTCAACGCGCCCGTGCCGCCGAGCGCTTCGATGGTCACGACACGGCCATCGGCGAGAAGCGGCGAGGCTTCGCCGAACAGCAGCTTCTGCACGGCCTGGTTATAGGCGGCGAGACCTTCGATCGGCTGGTAGCCGCGCGCCGGCATGGCTTCAAGACGCGCCTTTTCGGCCGACTTGACGGCGGCGAGCAGCGGGATCTTGCCGTTGTCATCATAGTAGACGCCCACACCGAGATTCACCTTGTTGCCGCGCGTGTCGGCATTGAAACCTTCGGTCAGACCGAGGATCGGGTCGCGGGGGGCCATTTCCACGTTGGCGAAAAGGGCGGAAGTCGTCGCTGAAGTCATACAGGCTCCGTAGTGGCTATTGCCGCAACTGGCGGCGGGTTCATCTGGAAAGCGCGGATTTTACCCATGAATTCACGGCAAAGCGGCAAAACCTGCAGCAAAAGCAGACGTTTGTGATGCAAATCCGCCCTCCTCCGCAGTCGCTCGCGGCGACGCATGCAGCAACGCCACGCCAGCGAATTCGCAATGCCCGGGCTTTTCGGTAACATCGCAGGATGCAAAACTTTCTGACCTTTCCTGACAGCCCATATCGCCTGCATCAACCCTTCACGCCGGCCGGCGATCAGCCGGCGGCGATCGCGCAGCTCGTCGAGGGCATCAACGATGGCCTGATGTATCAGACGCTGCTCGGCGTGACTGGATCGGGCAAGACCTACACGATGGCCAATGTAATCGCCCGCAGCGGCCGACCGGCCATCGTCATGGCGCCCAACAAGACGCTGGCGGCGCAGCTGTATGCCGAGTTCCGCGAGTTTTTTCCCGAAAATGCCGTCGAGTACTTCGTCTCCTACTACGATTACTACCAGCCCGAAGCCTACGTGCCCTCGCGTGACCTGTTCATCGAGAAGGATTCAAGCATCAACGAACACATCGAACAGATGCGCCTGTCGGCCACCAAGGCGCTGCTCGAACGGCGCGATTGCGTGATCGTCGCCAGCGTGTCGGCGATTTACGGTATCGGCGATCCGGTCGATTACCACAGCATGATCCTGCACCTGCGCGTGGGCGAGAAACTGGGCCAGCGCGACATCATCCGCCGCCTCACCGAGATGCAGTACGAACGCAACGACATGGATTTCCGCCGTGGCGTGTATCGCGTGCGCGGCGATGTGATCGACGTGTTTCCGGCCGAAAACGCCGAGCATGCGCTGCGCATCACGCTGTTCGACGAGGATGTCGAATCGCTCACGCTGTTCGATCCGCTCACGGGCCACACGCGCCAGAAGCTGGCGCGCTTCACGGTATTCCCGGCCAGCCACTATGTAACGCCGCGCGCCACGGTGCTGCAGGCCATCGAGAAGATCAAGGCCGAGTTGCGCGAGCGCAGCGAATATTTCCAGCAGCATCAGCAACTCGTCGAATGCCAGCGTATCGAACAGCGCACGCGCTTCGATCTTGAAATGCTCGACCAGCTGGGTTTCTGCAAGGGCATCGAGAACTACTCGCGCCACCTGTCGGGCCGCCAGCCCGGCGAAGCGCCGCCGACACTGATTGACTATCTGCCGCCGCAATCGCTGATGTTCATCGACGAAAGCCATGTGACGATTCCGCAGATCGGCGGCATGTTCAAAGGCGACCGCGCGCGCAAGGAAAACCTCGTCAATTACGGCTTCCGCCTGCCTTCGGCGCTCGACAACCGGCCACTGCGCTTCGATGAATTCGAGCGCCTGATGCCGCAAACCATCTTCGTTTCGGCCACACCGGCCGAGTACGAGGCAAAACATCAAGGCCAGGTCGTCGAACAGGTCGTGCGTCCAACCGGCCTCATCGACCCGCAACTCAACATCCGCCCGGCGCTCTCGCAGGTCGACGACCTGCTCGGCGAAATCAAGTTGCGCGTCGCCAATAACGAACGCGTGCTGGTCACCACGCTGACCAAGCGGCTTGCCGAACAACTCACCGAGTTCTATGGCGACAACGGCATCAAGGTGCGCTATCTGCACTCGGACGTGGATACCGTCGAACGCGTCGAAATCATCCGCGACCTGCGCCTCGGCGTGTTCGACGTGCTGGTCGGCATCAACCTGCTGCGCGAAGGCCTCGACATTCCGGAAGTCTCGCTGGTCGCCATCCTCGACGCCGACAAGGAAGGCTTCCTGCGCTCGACACGTTCGCTGATCCAGACCATCGGCCGCGCCGCACGCCACCTCAACGGCAGCGCCATCCTTTATGCCGACCGCATCACCGACTCGATGCAGCGCGCCATCGACGAGACCGAACGGCGGCGCGCCAAGCAGATCGCCTTCAACACCGAACACGGCATCACGCCGCATGGCGTCAGCAAGCGCATCAAGGACATCATCGACGGCGTATACGAGATCGCCGCCAACGACAGCACGCCGGCCCAGCGTCTGCTGGCCGCGCAGAAATCAGCCGACTACGCGGCGATGAGCGAAAAGGAACTCGCCAGAACCATCAAGCGCCTGGAAAAGACCATGCAGGAACAGGCGCAGAATCTTGAGTTCGAACAGGCCGCCGCGACGCGCGACGAATTGTTCCGTCTGCGCCAGCTGGCCTTCGGCGCCCCGGTGCATGACGCAGATTAACCCGCCTCCAGACTCGCCAGAATGGTGTCGCAGGTCAGCGAACACCCCTGCACGCCGCTCAGCAGGTCGGCATACTTCTGACACTGCTTGCGTACCTCGCCGTCGTCGATGAGTTCGGCCAGAGCCTGCTCCACGGCCTGTGGCTGGTAATCGCGCGGCAGCAGCTCGCGCGCCACGCCGAGATTCACGACGCGCAACGCATTGTCGAACTGGTCGAAGGCCATCGGCCGGATCAGTTGCGGCACCCCCGCACGCAGCGCCTGGCTCAGCGAGCCGATGCCGCCGTGATGCACAAAGGCCGCCATCTGCGGCAGCACCAGACTGAACGGCAGATAATCGAAATGCACCACGCCGGGCGGCAAATCGGCCGGAATCTGTTTGGCAAAACGCGTCAGCAGGATGCCGCGCCGCCCAGTAATCCGGCAGGCCTCGACCGAAGTCGTAAAAAAGTCGTAGGCCGAAGCCGTAGCCGTGCCCGCAGTGAATAAAACCGGCGCCGGCCCGGCTGCCAGATACGCCTTGACCTCCGCCGGCAACGCGGCCTCACAGCTCGAATCGTAGAGCGGAAAATTCGTCAGCTTGAGTTTTGCCGGCCGATCAGGCTGCAGATCGGCAAACCATGCGGGAAACATGCCGATCACCAGATCGCCGCCATGAATCCAGTCATGGAACAGGCGTTTTACGGGCGGCAGTCCCAAGGCGGTACGATGCCGATTCAGCCCCGGCCCGAACAGACGATCGAGAAACAAACGATCGATCAGCCACCAGATCGAGCGGTTCGCCCAGCGCGGCAGGTTCTGCAGATCCTTCGATTCGTTGAAACGGGCGAGCTTGTAACTCGACCGCAGCGCCGATGGCGCGAGATGAATCGTGACGGTCGGCACCCGCAGCTTTTCCCAGATCAGGCGCGTCGCGAAAGCCATGGCCGAACCGATCACGATGGTGCGTCCCGGCTCGATATCGGCGCTCAGCGCACGATACAACAACGGCACAGCCTCGGACAGCACACGCGCCAAGACCTGCTGGCTCTTGGTCAGATCGACGATTTCCGGATTGCACAGCGCGGCCTCGTAATCGGCCAGCGTGCCGATCGGCACAAAGGCCAGCCCCTCATCGCACACCTGTCGCTCGAAAGCCGGGCTGGTATAAACGCCCACTTCATGCCCGCGCCGCAGGAATTCCTTGCCCAAAGCGATGAACGGCAAAACATCGCCATGGCTGCCGATGGTCGCGATGAGAATCTTCGGTTTGTGCATCTATTGCCCTTATTCCAACGCCGCTGTAACGACATTGTCGTGGTCTGAAACTTTACCAGCTTATTAACTTACACGAAAGTAAGCTAATAACACGCACCGCGCCAAATCCTGCCCGCAGCGAGCACAACCCCCCTGCCCGGTCATTTTCACGTTTAAAATCCAGTTCGATCCAGCCGCTTCCGGAACCTCACGCATCCGTCCATCTAGCCGGCATTCACGCCGCGGAGTTCAACCTATGGCAACGCTTAGCAATCCCCTGTACGTGCGCCCATTATCGCCGACCGAACGTTTCAATCTGGTGATCAACGAAGTCTGTCGCTACAACGTCGATGCCTTCGTCGAAGGCACCGGCACGCTCACGCGCGAGGAATTGCAGCGCGCCGTGGATATTGCGGCAGCAGCCAATCCCGGCACGCGCGTACGCCTCAAGGGCGTCTTGGGTTTCTGCAAATGGGTGGATAGCGGGATTGCCCCCGAAGTCATCGAAGCGCCATCCTCCGCCTGGGATGGAGAAAGCGAACTCCACAGCGAATTCCTGCAGCAAAAATTCGACGCCCTGCACGGCGGCCCGGTGTGCGACATCATCCTGATGCCCGGCAACCCGATGCGCATCATGTTCCGCGTGCTGCATGCCGCCATGGATGCCCGCGGCCTGCAGTATTTTGTGCACGAGATATTCAAGGTATTGCGCAACGAACCGATCGCCGGTTCGAATTCCACCCTGATCGACTACGATGTGGCCGATCGCTACAAGGACCAGATTCCCGAACAGCCGCCCGTCAAAGCCTGCATCCCGGTCATCCCGCGCAGCAAGCTCAGCGACAAGCCGCTGCGCTATGTCTGGCGCCATGTGGTGATCAACAACAATGTCAGCAACATCCTGCCCAAGCTGGCCGTGTTTCTGGCCCAGTACGCACGCAAGAACCAGAGCGGCAACGTCGGCTTCACGATCCCCGTCGATCTGCGCGGCCTGCGCGCCGACATCCAGACCACCGCCAACATGACCGGCTACCTGCGCCTGAACATCGACGAAGGCGACACCCCACGCACAGTCATGCAACACCTCAACCAGCGCATTCGCGACCATGCCGACTGCGTCAGCCTGGATGCCCTCAAGAAACTGCGCTGGGTGCCGATCTCCTTCATGGCCAGCCAGCTGCGCAATAAAATGAACGACTGGCTCGACTCCCTGCCCAGCGGCGGCCTGGTTTCACTGGGCCTGTTCAAACCGGAAGACTTCACCTGCCCGCAATTCAAGGGCACGCGCTGCATCGGCATTCCGGGATCGGTCGGCAAGATGAACGTGGTGATCATGAATCACCACGATCACACCTCGGTGATCTTCTCGACACCGGCCGTGTACAACAGCGAAGGGCAACTCGACCAGCTCATCGCAGAATTCAAGGCGCACTTCGACAAGTAGCGCGCCAAGGAACTGCCTGCAGACGCAGCAACACGTCCGAGGGGATTGTTTTGGAGTAGCGCCAGACCGTGGCTCGCCCCTCCGATCCAGCAACCAGCTGCGCAGCCACCCCGGCCATCCAGATGTCACGCCCCACAGCGCAGCCACAATCTGCGCCGCAAATCCATGATCCATCAGGGAAAAATTCAGACGGAAAGACAATTGGCATAGCCTTCCAATTTGGACTGCAACAGCACAATCAACACAATCAGACGTT
>JBPOIN010000281.1:0-3337 GCA_052034445.1 Pseudomonadota bacterium
CGCCTTCGAGGCCCACGTACTTGCGCCAGCCGTCGGTGACGCCGGCTTCCACGGCCACGCGGGGCAGGCCCTTGGGCAGCACGGCGGCGCGGTAGGCGGCATCCTGGCGGTCGAAGACGTTGGTGCAGGGCATCGACACGACACGCACTTGTACACCCTTCTCGGCCAATGCGACCTGCGCCTTCAGCGCCAGGTCGACTTCCGAACCGGTAGCAATAATCACCGCACACGGCTTGCCATCAGTGGCATCGGACAGCACATAGCCACCCTTCGCAATCGCCGCGATGCGGGCGTCATCGCGCTTGACGAAGGGGAGGTTCTGGCGCGACAGGGCGAGGCAGGTCGGGCCGTCGCGCTTCTCGACCGCGGCGACCCAGGCCACCATGGTCTCGACGGTGTCGCAAGGACGCCAGACGTTCATGTTCGGGATCATGCGCAGCGTCGGAATCTGCTCGACCGGCTGGTGCGTCGGGCCGTCCTCGCCGAGGCCGATGGAATCATGCGTCAGCACGTAGATGACACGCTGCTTCATCAGTGCCGACATGCGGATCGCATTACGGGCGTATTCCGAGAACATCAGAAAGGTGCCGCCGAAGGGCAGGATGCCGCCGTGCAGCGCCATGCCGTTCATGATGTGCGACATGCCGAATTCGCGCACGCCGTAGGAAATGTAGTTGCCCGGCGTCTTGCCGCTGACGGCGCGGCAGCCCGACCAGTTGGTGAGGTTGGAGCCGGTCAGGTCGGCCGAGCCGCCGACGAATTCCGGCAGCGCCGGCGCCAGCGCGTTGATCGACAGCTGCGAAGCCTTGCGCGTGGCGACGGTCTCGCCCTTCTCGTTGGCGGCGGCGATGGCCTTCTGCGCGAAGGCCGCCCAGTCGGCGGGCAGTTCGTGTGCCATGCGGCGCTGGTATTCGGCGGCGAGTTCGGGATGTGCCTGGGCATAGTGGTCGAACTTGCGCTGCCAGTCGCCTTCCCACGCGGCGCCCTTCTTCTTCGCGTCCCAGGCTTGGTAGACCTCCTGCGGAATCTCGAAGGGGCCGAAGTTCCAGCCGATGTGCGGACGGGCGGCGGCGATCTCGGCGTCGCCCAGCGGCGCGCCATGCACGTCGTGCGTGCCGGCCTTGTTCGGTGAACCGGCGCCGATGACGGTGCGGCAGCAGATCAGCGAGGGGCGGTCGGCAACGGCCTTGGCCGCTTCGATGGCGGCGTGCAGCGCTTCGGGATCGTGGCCATTGACGCCGGCCACGACGTGCCAGCCGTAGGACTCGAAGCGCTTGGGGATGTCTTCGGTGAACCAGCCTTCGACGTGGCCGTCGATGGAAATGCCGTTGTCGTCCCAGAAGGCGGTCAGCTTGCCCAGGCCCCAGGTGCCGGCCAGCGAGCAGACTTCGTGCGAGATGCCTTCCATCAGGCAGCCGTCGCCGAGGAACACCCAGGTGCGGTGATCGACGATGTCATGGCCGGGGCGGTTGAACTCGTTCGCCAGCAGCTTCTCCGCCATCGCCATGCCGACGGCATTGGCGATGCCCTGGCCGAGCGGGCCGGTGGTGGTCTCGACGCCCGGCGTGTAGCCGTATTCCGGATGGCCCGGGGTCTTGCTGTGCAGCTGGCGGAACTGCTTGAGGTCGTCGATGGAAAGATCGTAGCCGGTCAGGTGCAGCAGTGCGTAGATCAGCATCGAGCCGTGGCCGTTGGACAATACGAAGCGGTCGCGGTTGGCCCACTGCGGGTTGCCCGGGTTGTGGCGCAGGTGATGGTTCCACAGCACTTCGGCGATTTCGGCCATGCCCATCGGCGCGCCCGGATGGCCGGAATTGGCCTTCTGCACGGCATCCATGGCCAGGGCGCGGATGGCGCTGGTGAGGTGATTGAACATGGGCGGTTCGAAGTCGCTGAAGGTGTGGTTTGACATATGAATTCCCTGGCGGATCGGGGCGTGGCGAAGCCGGCTATTATCGCGGAAACCCTACCCTTTTGGCTAGGTGATTGATTTTTCAGGAGTGATCATTCCGCTTGCGAATCGGAGGGTAGGCCGTCGGCCAGCACGCGTAGGCAGCCTATCCGGCCAGTCCCGGGCCTGCATCCGATTCAGGCAAAACATGGACTGATATGATCCTGCAGTTGCTGCTGGCCGCAGCCAACTCCATCCCCTTCACGCAAAGGAACCTGCCTTGGCCAAGACGCTTGTTTTCATTTTCGCGCTGCTGCTGATCCACCTGGCCGTGGCGGCCGAACCAGGCCGCAATCTGACAGTCGCGCGGGTGGCGGACAATCGGATCGCGCTAGTCATTGGCAACAGCCAGTATCCCGGCGCCACATTGAAAAATCCGGTTAACGACGCCCATGACATGGCCCAGGCGCTGCGACGCCTGGGGTTCGCGGTCATCGAAAAAGTCGACGTGACACAGAAGGAAATGAATCGCGCCATCAGCCAGTTTGGCGAAAAACTGCGCACCGACAGCGTCGCAATTTTCTACTACGCCGGCCATGGCATGCAGATCAAGGGGAAAAACTATCTGATCCCGGTTGATGCACAGATCGGTTCGGAAGCCTCGGCACGCGCCGAAACCGTGGACATCGACACCGTAATGGATCAACTGGCCGTGAGTTCTCTGAATATCGTGATTCTCGATGCCTGCCGCAACAATCCTTTCGAACGCCGCTTCCGCAGCGCCGGCGGCGGACTCGCACAGATGGATGCACCGAAAGGCACATTGATTGCCTACGCAACCGCCCCAGGCAAGACCGCCGCCGATGGCGACGGAAGAAACGGCCTGTACACCCGCGAACTGCTCAAGCTGATTCAGGCACCCGGCGTGCCGATCGAGAACGTGTTCAAAAAAGTGCGCGCCAATGTCGCCCTGGCCACCGGCGACAATCAGATTCCCTGGGAAGCATCATCATTGACGGGCGATTTCTATTTCAAACCGCATGCCAAGACTATTGCCTCAACTGCCACCACCGCGGCGAGCACGCCGTCAGCAGAACAGGTGGCTGTCGCCGCACCAGATCCGGCAAGCCTGGATCTGGCGTATTGGGAAGGCGTCAAGGGCAGCCGTGACCCGGAAGCATTCAGGACTTATCTCGATCAGTATCCGGCAGGCCACTTTGCCGCACTTGCAAGAATCCGGCTCAATGAGCTGAACGCCGAAGCGGCCGGAAAATCCACAGCAAAGCCGACGCGCAGCCGCAGTACGGATTGCCTGAATGGCACCTGGGAGGCGCAGATTTCAGGCAATCAATTTCAGATGTTGGTGCGCTGGAACCCCGCAACCAGCCAGTATGAAGGGCTGCTGGCCCGACATGGCGAAGGTTCGCATGCCGTCGGTTTCACGAT
>JBPOIN010000283.1:0-19649 GCA_052034445.1 Pseudomonadota bacterium
GGACTCGGACTGGCGATCTGCAAACAACTGGTGCACCTGATGAACGGCGAAATCGGCGTCACCAGCCGCCCCGGCAAGGGTAGCGACTTTTATTTCACGGCCACCTTCGGCATCGTCGGCAGGCCACAGCTGACCGCCTTGCCGCAGCCGGAGCGGCGCAACGACCTGCGCATTCTCGTCGTCGACGATAGCCAGAATTCGCGCGACATTTTCTTTGGCCTGCTCGACTCTCTTGGCTATGAAGCCACCCTGGTGGCCTCTGCCGCCGAAGCTCTCAACGAATTGCTGCACCCCAGCATGGCTGGCGCGCGCCCCTACGACGTCGTACTCATGGATTGGAAAATGCCTGAAGTGGATGGCTTCGAGGCAGCGCGCCAGATCCGCCGCCACCCGCGGCTGCTCATGCAACCGAAAATTCTCATGGTCACAGCCTACGGCTGCGAAGAAGCCCAGCAGCGCGTGGTGCGGGAACATCTGGATGGCTATCTGACCAAACCCGTCGGTGCTGCAATGATTCAGGAAGTGCTGGCACCGATTCAGGCCGCCTGCGACGCGCCCCGGAAGGCACCAGCGCATGCCGCTGGCGCCACTGAAAACCGCAACAGCACGACGGACAGCGAGCGTTTGAAAATCCAGCCGGAGCTCGACAAGATACTTTCCCGGATCAGGAATATGCGCGTGCTGCTGGTCGAGGACAACGACATCAACCAGCAAGTCGCCAAGGAGTTGCTCGACGGCGTTGCACATGTCGGCATCACGCTCGCCAACAATGGCCAGGAAGCCCTGGAACACCTGCAACAGCAAAATTTCGATCTGGTGCTCATGGATCTGCAGATGCCGGTCATGGATGGTTTCGAGACCACCCACCAGATCCGCAACAATCCGGCCTGGGCAAACTTGCCGATCATCGCCATGACAGCGCGCGCCATGCCCAAGGATCGCGAAATGTGTTTTGCCGTCGGCATGAATGATTACATCAGCAAGCCCTTCGATCCCTTCGAACTGTTTGCGTTGCTGGCGAAATGGCGGCCAGGACAATCCGCCCCGGACCAGACCGCGCCGCACTCGACGCATCCGCCCCCCCTCGCGACGAAGCTTTCCGATGCAAACCTGCCTGGAATCGATGTTCACATCGGATTGCACCACAGCTTCGACAAACACGAGCTCTACGAAAAGTTGCTGCAGATGTTCCTCGACACGCGGGCAGAGGCAGCGCAAACACTGCGTGCGCAACTGGCGCAGGGAAACACGGCCGAAGCGGCAAGACTGGCACATTCGTTGATCTCTGTCGCTGGCGCGATCGGCGCCCAGGCGCTCTGCGCAACCGCCCAGGAACTCGAAGCGGCGCTTGCAGCCGATGCCACTGTCGCAGCAGAACCCCTCCTTAGCCGCTTCGAACTCCAGCATCGTGTCGTGATCGATGGGTTGCGCGCCTACTTCAAACCGGCACCAGCGGGCTCGAACCGCGCCGAATAATGAAGCCGGCAGCCTCTGGCCATTCTGCCGCAAACCTGCCAACATGCAGACGGTAGTGTTTTGATCCGGATGTGCAAAATCCCGCAGTTCTGAAAGAGATCACGATGACGGCGAACCCCACACCCGAGACGACGCTCAGAGTTCTGGTGGTCGATGACGCACCGGAAAACCTGCTGCTGATCTCGGCGTTGCTGGCCGGGGAATACCAGGTCTCAACAGCCGAAAATGGCTCTGCCGGGCTGCTGCTTGCCTGCGCCACGCCGCGCCCCGACATGATCCTGCTGGATGTCATGATGCCGGATATCGATGGCTATGAAGTCTGTCGCCAGCTGAAAGCCGATCCTGCCACGCACGACATCCCGGTGATCTTTTTGACCGCGCGCCATGATACGGCGAGCGAGACCACAGGATTCGCGCTCGGCGCAGTTGACTTCATCGTCAAGCCCGTCAACCCGCCGGTGCTGCTCTCGCGCGTCCGTTCGCATCTGCAAGCCGCCCAGTTCCAGAGCATGCTGCGCGACCAGAACGCCTTTCTCGAAGAAGCCGTCACACGCCGCACCCAGGATGTTCGCGCCATGCGCGATATCGCCATCATGACCATGTCTTCGCTGGCGGAAATCCGCGACAACGAGACAGGGAATCATATCCGGCGCACGCAGCATTATGTCCAGGCGCTCGCCCGACGCTTGCGCGATCATCGCAACTTTTCCGGCTTTCTCAATGACCTGAACATCCTGCGCATGTTCAAGAGTGCGCCGCTGCACGATATTGGCAAAATCGGGATTCCGGATCACATCCTGCACAAACCAGGCAAACTCACGCCGGAGGAGTTCGAGATCATGAAGCACCATCCCGAACTCGGTGTGCGCGCAATCGAACGCGCCGAGCTGGAATTCGGCCAGTGCATCGGCTTTCTGCAACTGGCCAAGCAGATCGTCGGCGCCCATCATGAAAAATGGGATGGCAGCGGTTACCCGCATGGTCTGGCTGGCGATACGATTCCAATCCCCGGGCGCCTCATGGCGCTCGCTGATGTCTACGATGCACTGATCAGCCGGCGCGTCTATAAACCACCACTCTCGCATGCTGAAGTGCTGGAAATAATCCGTGAAAACCGCGGATCGCACTTCGACCCGGATATCGTCGATGCCTTTCTGGCGATATCCGACGAGTTCGCGGCAATCCACTCGCGCTTTACCGACGAACCCAGCGAACGCTCCTGAGCACAGCGTCGCTCAGCACCCGCGCCTGCCAGGAAACGGAATCACCCGTGTTTGAACGGCTTTTTCTGACCGCTGCTGCGCCGCGCGGGAGGCGCATTGCCAAAGCCCTTTCCGGCGCCCCCCGGCCCTGAGGAACGGCCCTCGAACCGGTCGCCGGCCACCCCCTTGTGTTCGCTTCTGCCTGCCGCAAATGGCTTGCGCTCCCATTCGCGGCTGCGCTCTGCGCCCTGGCCTCGAAATTTTTCGCCTGGCGACCCGGAGCTTCCGCCGGGTCTGGCTTCTTCAACGCGGCGGAGATTGAACGGCTGGTTACGCACACGAATCTGCCGCAACACCGCCAGCGTCTCTTCAGGCAAGCCATCGGGCAGTTCGACGACGCTGTAATCGGCATACAGCTCGATGCGGCCGATGTAGCGACTTTCGATGCCGGCTTCGTTGGCGATGGCGCCGACGATGTCCTTGGGTGCGACCTGCTGATTGCGGCCGACACCGATACGATAACGCACGAGCTTGGTCTGGGAAAACTTCTGCGACCGGGCAAAGGGCTGCGGCGCCAATTGCGCGGCCGGCTGAACTGCGGGCTGCCGCGGCGTAGAAGCCGTCGGATTCGGCCGCGGGCGCGCGGACTCGCGCCCGCGATCCAGCGGCTGGGCCAAACCTGGCGCGGCGGAGCTGACAGAAGGAATCGCGTTTGCACCGGCCGTTTTGTGCGGAGCCGCAGGGGCGTCTTCAAGCTGCAATGGTCGCTCGCGCTGCACCATGCAGGCCAGCGCAGCGGCGATCTGGCGCGCGTCGATATTCTGCTCCTGCTCGATCATCTCGATCACATCGGTAAAAAAACCCAGCTCCTCGCTATTGATGACCGCCATGACCTGCTGCTTGAACTGCTCGATGCGCCGGTTCGCCACGGCCTGCTTGCTCGGCAGCACCAGCGGCTCGATCGGCTGGCGCGTCGCGCGTTCGATGGCGCGCAGCATGCGCGTCTCGCGTGGGGCGACAAACAGGATCGCAGTACCCGCACGCCCGGCCCGGCCGGTACGGCCGATGCGATGCACATACGATTCGGTGTCGTAGGGAATGTCGTAATTGATCACATGCGTGATGCGCGCCACGTCGATGCCGCGCGCCGCCACATCGGTAGCGACGACAATATCGAGCCCCTGCATCTTGAGCTGATCGATGACGCGCTCGCGCAAGGGTTGTGGCATGTCGCCATTCAACGCCGCGGCGTTGTAGCCGCGCGCTTCGAGTTTTTCGGCGAGTTCCACGGTCGCCGTCTTGGTGCGGACGAAAATCAGCGCGGCATCGAAATCCTGTTCGACTTCGAGAATCCGCGTCAGCGCATCGAGTTTATGCACGCCGCTGACCTGCCAATAACGCTGACGGATGGTCGGGATCGTCGTGGTGCTAGCCTGAATTTTGACTTCCAGCGCCTCACGCAAATGACGATGCGCCACGCGCCGGATCGGCTCGGGCATGGTCGCTGAAAACAGCAGGGTCTGGCGCGTCGCTGGCGTGTGTTCAAGTATCCATTCGACATCGTCGATGAAGCCCATGCGCAACATCTCGTCGGCCTCGTCGAGCACCAGCGTGCGCAGGCTGGCCAGCGACAGGCTCTGGCGTTCGAGATGATCCATGATGCGCCCGGGCGTGCCGATCACCACATGCGCACCGCGCTCCAGCTGGCGCAACTGCGCAAACATGCTCTGCCCACCGTACAGCGGCAGGACATGAAAACCCGGCAGATGCTTGGCATAGCTCTGAAAAGCTTCGGCAACCTGGATCGCCAGTTCGCGCGTCGGCGCGAGCACCAGCGCCTGCGGCTGACGTTGCGCCAGATCAAGCTGTGCCAGGATAGGCAGGGCAAACGCGGCGGTCTTGCCGGTGCCGGTCTGCGCCTGACCAATCAGATCATGCCCGGCCAGCAGTGGCGGAATGCAGGCGGCCTGAATCGGCGAGGGCGTTTCATAACCGACGTCTTCAAGCGATTTCAGGATCGGCGCGGGAAGCGCAAGCTGGTCGAAGCGTTCAATCTGTACAGACATGATTCGGGTACCGGGGAAGCGGGAAAGTATGGCCACAGGAGGCATGGCCAAAATGGCCGCGCATTATATGTCCGGCAGCGAGCTACACGGGGTTGTCGATCTCGACATACTCGCATTCGAGCGCGAAACGCTCGCGCAGATGCGCCGCCAGCGCCTGCACGCCATAGCGCTCGCTGGCATGGTGGCCGACGGCGATATACGGCACCCCGCTCTCGCGCGCCAGATGCACGGTCTGTTCGGAAATTTCGCCCGAGACATAGCAATCGGCGCCCGCCGCAATCGCCTGTTCGAAATACCCTTGCGCGCCGCCCGAACACCAGGCGATGCGCCGCACGGGGTGGTTTCCGGCGCCGACCAGCTGCGCCGGTCGCGCCAGAGAGGCGCCGAGCGCTGCCGCCAGTTGATCCGCTGTCGACGCCGTGGCTTCCGGCAGGCTGCCAAGAAAGCCGATCTCCTGTTCGCCAAAGCGTCCCTCCACACACCAGCCAAAGCGGACAGCAAGTTGCGCATTGTTGCCCACCACGGAATGCGCGTCGAGCGGCAGATGATAGGCAATCAGATTGATGTCGCGCGCCAGCAGGCTGGCCATGCGCCGCTTGCGAAACCCCGTGAGACAACCATCCTCGTTCTTCCAGAACCAGCCGTGATGCACCAGAATCGCATCGGCATTTCTGGCTGCAGCCGCGTCGAGCAGCGCCTGACAGGCCGTCACGCCGCACACGATGCGCCGGATCGTGCTGCCGCCTTCCACTTGCAGACCATTTGGGCAATAATCGCGAAATCGACCGGCCTCCAGATAACCGTCGAGATACCGCACCAGCTCGTCGCGCTGCATGCTCTGTTCCACTTGATTCTCCGCTCTCAATTTGTTTGCTTCGAATGGTAAACCTATGCGCCGACTCTGGCTCATTTTTTCGCAGGCCGTGACGATCAGCATCGCCGCGCTGTTCGTCTACCAGACCCTCAAGCCGATCCTGCTTGAGCATGGCGGCGCAGCCGGCAACAGCGTCGTCTCGATACTCGAAGCCACGCCCGGCGTCGGCACGACCGCCAGCGAGGCCCACAAACCGGCTTCCTACAGCGAAGCGGCGCGTCTGGCGCTGCCTTCGGTAGTGCACATTTTCACGAGCCAGGAAGTCAAGTCGCAGCGCAATCCATTCCTCAACGACCCGTTCTTCCGCCACTTCTTCGGCGATCGCTTCGACATGCAGCCGCAGCGCCGTTCCGGACTCGGCAGCGGGGTGATCGTCAGCCCGAATGGTTACATCCTGACCAACAATCACGTCGTCGAAACTGCCGACGAGATCGAAGTCGCCATGCAGGATGGACGCAAGCTTAAGGCCCGCGTGGTGGGATCGGACCCCGATTCCGATCTGGCCGTTTTGCATGTCGATGCCGGCAAGGGCGCCAAACTGCCGGCAATCGTGTTTGCGCCAGCCGAATCCTTGCGCGTCGGCGATGTCGTGCTGGCCATCGGCAATCCGTTCGGCGTCGGCCAGACCGTCACGCACGGCATCGTCAGCGCGCTTGGCCGCTCACATCTGGGCATCAACACCTTCGAGAACTTCATCCAGACCGATGCGGCAATCAACCCCGGCAATTCCGGTGGCGCACTGATCGACGTGCACGGCCATCTGACGGGCATCAACACCGCGATCTATTCGCAAAGCGGCGGCTCGATGGGCATCGGCTTTGCGATTCCGGTATCGCTGGCAAAAAACATCATGGAACAGATCATCCGCACCGGCACGGTCACGCGCGGCTGGATTGGCGTCGAGGTACAGGAAATCACGCCCGAGCTGGCTGAATCCTTCAATCTTCCGGATAGCCAAGGCGCCCTCATCGCCGGCGTCATGCGCGGCGGCCCGGCTGACCAGGCCGGCATCAGCCCCGGCGACATTCTGATCGAGGTCGCCGGCAAACGCATCACGAATGCACAGAACATGCTGGAGCTCGTCGCGGCGCAAGCCCCCGGGCAAAGAACCGCCATGAAAGTTCGCCGCGAGGCCAAGGAAATCAACCTGACGGTCGCTGTCGCCAGGCGTCCCACTGCACGGCCCGAATAGTTTCCTGCGGCAGCCATGATCGTGCAGCCTTGCTTGGGACTTCAGCGTTTTCTGCGGCTGATGTATTTCCTCGCATGCCTCGCCGCCTTGGCTCCGGCCAGCGCCCTGGCCGATGCTCAGTCGGCCGCACCCGATCAGGCAATACCCGTCGATCTGCATTTCTTCTGGTCAGCCGGTTGTCCGCACTGCCTGGCGGCGCATCCCTTCGTCACGGCGATTCCGCAGCAACGTCCGTGGGTCAGACTACACACCTACGAAATCTCGAAAAACCCTCAACATGTCCGCAAGCTGGTCGAGTTGGCGCGCGAGTCTGGGCAAACCGCCGAAGGCGTGCCTGCGCTGCTGTTCTGTGGCGCCCTGCTGTCCGGCTGGGAGAGCGCCGCCACCACCGGACAGCAACTGCTGCGCGCACTCGACGCCTGCCACACCCGCAACGCCAAGCCTGCGGTAACCATCGCACAGACAGATCGCGTCGATGTGCCATGGCTCGGCGCGATCGATCTCGCAGCCACGGATCCGGCCGCCGTTTCCGCTCATCTGCCACTGCTGACGCTGGTTCTCGCCGGACTCGACGCTTTCAATCCTTGTGCGTTTTTCGTCCTGCTATTCCTGCTGAGCCTGCTGACGCGGGAACAGGATCGCCACCGCATGCTGATGATCAGCAGCGTATTCATCCTGACCTCAGGGCTGATGTATTTTGCCTTCATGGCCGCCTGGTTGAATGTGTTTGAAGTGCTGGGCATGCTGCCCTGGATCACGTTGGCGGCGGGAGTTCTGGCCATTGTCGGCGGCGCACTCAACATCAAGGATTTTTTCGCCTTCGGCAAGGGGATTTCGCTGTCGATTCCTGAAGCGGCCAAACCCGGAATCTATCGCCGCATGCGTGCAATCCTGCATGCACAGCGCTTACCGGCAACGCTGGCGGCCACAATCATTCTGGCGCTGGGCGCGAATTTCTATGAATTGTTATGCACCGCGGGATTTCCCATGTTGTATACGCGCCTGCTGACGCTGAGCGCCGCGCCATCCGCAACCCGCTATGCCTGGCTGGCGCTCTACAACCTGATCTACATCCTGCCGCTTGCCTTGATTGTGCTGATCAGTCTGACCACCTTGTCAGCGCACAAGCTCACTGCGCGCGAAGGCCGCTTGCTCAAGCTGATGTCGGGCATCATGATGTTCGAACTCGGGCTCACCCTGGCTTTCGCGCCGCAATGGCTCAACACGCTGACCGCAACTGCCGCCCTGCTTGGCCTGGCGCTGGCGATCCTGGCGCTGGCCGCATGGCTGACGCGCTCGGGAAAATCACCACACTGAGGGTGACAAGTCCTGCAGGTGGAGTGGAAAATCAGGAGGGTTTGTGAATCAGGCCGGCGACAATGATTCCAGCCTCGTACAGCAGGCATAGCGGCACCGCCAGCAGGAATTGCGAGAGCACATCGGGCGGCGTGAAGATCGCCCCCACCACAAAGGCCCCCACGACAATGTAAGGGCGAATTTCCTTGAGCTTTTCGATCGTGACCATCCCGGTCTTGACGAGCACGATGACCACCACCGGCACTTCGAAGGTCACGCCAAACGCCAGAAAGGTGGTCAGCACGAACGACAGGTATTTGTCGATATCGGTCATCACCGCCACGCCTTCGGGCGCGAACTTGTTGACGAAGGCGAAGACGGTCGGGAAGACGATGAAATAGGCGAACGACATGCCGACGAAGAACAGCACGACGCTCGAAACCAGCAATGGCAGCGTGAGCCGCTTCTCGCTCGCATACAGTCCCGGCGCGACGAATGACCAGGCCTGATACAGCACATACGGCAAGGCGATCAGGAAAGCCAGCATGAGCGTCACCTTCATGGGGACGAAGAAGGCGCCCGCCACATCGGTGGCGATCATCTGTCCACCCTGCGGCAAGGCGGCCAGCATCGGCGCGGCCAGGACCGTGTAGATGTCGCGCGCCCAATTCACCATGCAGAGGAACACCGCCACGACGGCGATCAGCGAACGGATCAGGCGCGCGCGCAGCTCGATCAGATGCGAAATGAGGGTCTCTTCCTGCTTGCTCATGCTCAGGCTTTGTTCTGCGGCGTTGCGTTTGATGTTGACGCAGTCTCTGCTACTGACGACGCAGCCGCGATGCTCGGCGGCGCATTGACGCCGGCCAGACAATCGGCGGCCTGGGAGACGACCGGGTAATACAGTTCTTCCTCGACGGGAGGCGCTGCTACTGTCTCGGCCGTCGTCGCCACCTCGACGGCGGCAGTTGCCATGGCGGGGGCAGGCGCGGCCGGCGCTGCTTCAGCGGACAGCGCGGGGGAAGCTGCCGGGGCCGTCAACGCCGCCTCAACCTGTGCGGCTGATTCTTTCAGCCCAGTGGCCACGGGCGTCGTGAGCGCGGCGAGCGTATCGTTCATGCTGTTTTCGAAAGCACGCACTTCCTGGGAAACATTACTTTCAACCTGGGACAGGCCGGTCTTCATGCTGCTTTCCATCTCGCGCGCCTGATTCGCCAGCTGCTCCTGCAGACGCTTGAGCTCGTCGAGCTGGAGCTCCCGGTTGATATCGGTCTTGACGTTATCGACATAGCGCTGCACCCGGCCGAGCATGATCCCCACCGTGCGGGCGACTTTCGGCAAGCGCTCGGGGCCCAGCACGATCAGGGCAACCACGCCAATCACGGCAATTTCAAAAAAACCGGCGTTGAACATTTGCAGTCTGAAAAACCAGGGGTTGGTCGAGATACTGAATGAAAACCACTACAGCCAGATTCGCCCGGACAGGCGCAATCCTGCACCCAACCAAACAAACCCGAACAAACAAACAGCGGCAAAAAGCCGCTGCGAGCACGACAATGCGCCGGATCAGCTCTTGACCTTGTCCTTGACCTCACCCTCGATGGTCTGGCTGTTGGCGACCTGCTGCGCGGGTTGCTGGGTTTCTGCCCCCTCAGCCGTGCTTTCGCGCACGCCTTCCTTGAACCCCTTGACGGCGCCACCGAGATCCGCGCCGATATTGCGCAATTTCTTGGTGCCAAATACCAGCATGACGATGACCAGAACGATCAGCCAGTGCCAAATGCTCAAGCTACCCATAAATCCACTCCTCGCTTATTTTTGAACCATCGTGCCGAGCGGCTGCGGGCCGCCGACCACATGAAGATGCACATGATACACCTCTTGCCCGCCGATCCGGCCGGTGTTGATGATGCTGCGGAAGCCATCGGACAAGCCCTGCTCGCGCGCCAGCCGACCAGCCAGGGCGAGCATTTTACCGAGCACGGGCGCATGCGTCAGATCCGCCTCGGCCAGCGAGGCGATGTGCTGTTTCGGGATGATCAGAAAGTGCACGGGCGCATGCGGATTGATGTCGTGAAACGCCAGAATCTCGTCGTCCTCATACACCTTGCGGCAGGGAATTTCGCCGCGCACGATGCGGCAGAATATGCAGTCGCTCATCAATTCACCTATGACTGTTTGCGGGATTGTTTCTCGTCGATGCCGGAAATCCCCTCGCGCCGGCGCAGCTCGCCCATGACATCATCCACGCCGAGGCCGAAGTGGGTCAGCAGCACCATGCTGTGAAACCACAGATCGGCGACTTCACGCACCAGATGCAGATGGTCGCCATCCTTGGCCGCCATGATGGTTTCGGCCGCCTCCTCGGCGACTTTCTTGCAGATGCTATCCGTACCCTTGGCATACAGACTGGCCACATACGACGTATCCGGTGCGGCTCCCTTGCGCGCGGCAAGCGTCGCCTGCAAACGGTGAAGCACTTCAATATCAATCATGAATATTCCCCGGGGATTTTCTGGAAGCTTGCGCAACAGGACCTAGCTTGAGTGTTGCGGCCAAGCCTGTTTCAGCTGCGTCGGCACAAGGAACGAATCATACCGCGAGCCCCGCGGCAAAACCAAACCCTGGCAGCCCAATCCAGGACCTTGCTACGACAGCCGGTACAGAAAATCGAATCCAGGCAGCCAATGCCGCAGGTTAACGGTTATGATTTCGCCAGCCAGCGCTTCGCACGCCACCGCAAATCCAGGCATTCACGCTACTGCCAACCTTCGCCAAGAGGCCATCGATGAATCAAGCACAGGAACGACGAATTTTCTGGCGCGCACCATTCAACGCCCAGGCACTGCTCAACGATGCGACAGGCGTCTGGCCAGCCCAACTCAAGGACATTTCGCTCAAAGGCGCTCTGCTCGAAATGAATCAGGCCTGGCATGGCGAGCATGGCGTCAAATGTCAGCTCAAACTGGAACTTCAGCCCGGTGCCATCATTACCATGCGCGGCGTTGTCGCGCACCTGCAAGGTCACCAACTGGGCATCCGCTGCGATGAAATCGACCTCGACAGCATCACACATCTGCGCCGACTGGTGGAACTCAATGCCGGCGACCCCGAACTGCTGGAACGCGAACTGGCGGCATTGCTGCACACTGCGCAGGCCGAAGCTGCGCCCGCCAAATAACGGCCCGTCACACCATGGCGCATGCGCTCCCGAGGTGGGCGAGGCAGTTCGCTCTCTTTTTGCCCAGCGCTTGACTCGTTACGGATAGCCGGCCGCATCCAGCAGATTGCGCCAGGCGCCCGGCTCAAAGCCCTTCTCCAGTTTCTTGCCGGCCATCAACACCGGAACCCGCAGCTCCTCGCTGCCGGTGGCCTTGCGAAACTCGTCGGCATCCACCGCCGTGCGGACGACTTTCTCGGTATATGGCGCGGCGCGCTGCGTCAGAAAATCGCGCGCACTCTTGCAGGCTTCCTTGCAGTTCTCGCTTGTATACAAGGTCAGCGGAAATTCCCGCATGGCCTGTTTGGTGTCATACCCGGGGCCGCTTGTTTCCACCACGCTCGCCGCCTTGAGCCTCTGCTTCTGTACGTTCCTGGCTTCAGCCGCAGGCGGCGGTTGATCGGAAAAGTGCACTTTGCCCTGCTGATCCACCCAGCGATACGCTGTCTGGGCTTGCGCTCCAGCGGCAAACAGCGTTGCAATCAATGCCGCACAACCGATCAGCAACCGGTCTCTTTGGCGCCGGCTATTCGCGTATCGCATCGCAAGACTCCTCAATCACGAAATCATTTGCAACTCATGCCGTTATGGCGCAGCAGCGCATCGACACTCGGTTCGCGGCCGCGATAGGCTCGGAACGATTCGAGCGCCGGGCGTGAACCACCGACGGCGAGGATCTCGCGCCAGAATCTGCTGCCGACCGTCGCATCGAGCACGCTGCCCGAATGCACGGCGATTTCCTCGAAGGCGGCATAGGCGTCGGCGGAGAGCACCTCGGCCCACTTGTAGCTGAAGTAGCCGGCCGAGTAGCCGCCGGCGAAGATGTGCGAGAAGCTGTGCGGAAAACGCTGCCATTCAGGCGGGATCACCACGGCGACTTCGCGCCGCACTTCGTCGAGCAGTTGCAGCACGGATTTCTGGCCGTCCGGATCGAAGTCGCTATGCAGCAGCAGATCGAACAGCGCGAACTCGATCTGGCGCAGCGTCGCCATGCCGCTCTGGAAATTCTTCGCTGCCAGCATCTTGTCGTACAGCGCGCGCGGCAATGCTGCGCCGCTATCGACGTGGCCGGTCATGCCTGCGAGCACTTCCCATTCCCAGCAGAAGTTTTCCATGAACTGGCTGGGCAGCTCGACGGCGTCCCATTCGACGCCGTGGATGCCGGAGACCGCGAGTTCCTCGACCTCGGTCAGCAGATGGTGCAAGCCGTGGCCGCACTCGTGGAACAGGGTGATGACTTCATCGTGCGTGAAGCAGGCGGGCTTGCCACCGACCGGCGCCGAGAAATTGCAGTTGAGATACGCCACGGGGGTCTGGATGTCGCCATCATTGCTGCGGCGGCGCGTGATCGCCTCGTCCATCCAGGCGCCGCCGCGCTTTTCGTCGCGGGCGTACAGGTCGAGGTAGAACTGGCCTACAAGCTTGCCCTGGCGCTCGATGCGGAAGAAGCGCACCTCGGGATGCCAGACTGGCGCCTGATCAGGCGCCAGCGTGACGCCGAACAGCGACTCGATGACGCGAAACAGCCCCTGTATCACCTGCGGCTCAGGCAGGTATTGCTTCACTTCCTCGTCAGAGAAGGCATAGCGCGCCTGCTTGAGTTTCTCCGAAACCCAGGCCAGATCCCAGCTTTCGAGCGCACTCATGCCAAGTTCCCGGGCCGCGAATTCGCGTAGTTCGACGACATCCTTCTCGGCGAACGGGCGCGCCTTGGCGGCGATCTCGCGCAGGAAGGCGGCCACCTGTTGCGGTGTCTCGGCCATCTTCGGCACCAGCGAGACCTCGGCATAGTTCCGGTAGCCGAGCAGGCGCGCAGCTTCGTTGCGCAGCTTGAGCAGCTTGCCGATCAGCGGCGTGTTGTCCCAATCCGGTTTGCCGTGCTCGGAAGCACGCGTCGCGTAGGCGCGATACATGCGCGCACGCAATTCGCGGTTGTCGGCGTATTGCATCAGCGGACCGTAGGACGGTGCATGCAGGGTGAACTTCCAGCCGGGCTTGCCTTCCTTCTGTGCGGCTTCCTGTGCGACCTGGCAGACATCCGCCGGGATGCCGGCCAGCAAGGTGGCGTCGCTGACGTATTCGCCGAAGGCATTGGTGGCGTCAAGCAGGTTCTCGGAGAATTTTGCACCGAGCGCGGCAAGCTCCTCCTGGATCGCCTGGAAACGCGGCTTGTCGACCTCGGCCAGATCGGCACCGGAGAGACGGAAGTCGCGGATGTCGTTGTCGACAATGCGCTGTTGCGTGGCATTGAGGCGCTGGTACTCGTCGCTGGCGCGCAATGCCTTGAGCTTGGCGAACAACGCCTGGTTCTGGCCAAGCTCGGAATAAAACCGCGTGACCTCGGGCAACAAGGCATTGTAGGCCTCGCGCCAGGGCGGGATGTCATTGACCGAATGCAGATGGCCGACAATGCCCCAGGCACGCGAGAGGCGCTCGCCGGCATCGGTCATCGGAATCATGAAGCCGGCCCAGGTGGCCGGCGTTTCTGGTTTGGCGAGTTGTTCGACGACGCGGCGATGTTCGGCCAGCAATTCGCCGATGGCCGCTGGAACATGTTCCGGCGCAATCGCATCGAAGCGCGGCAGTCCGGAGAAATCGAGAAGAGGATTCATGACTGAGGGACCAAGGGCCGGAGGCTGGGGGCTGGGGCACAAGAGGGGGCGAGTTGCTTGGGATAAGCCGCACGCCTTTCGGCGTGCCTGACATCTCCCTAGCGCTTAGCCCCCAGCCCCTCTGCGAAGCGAACTTACGACTTGCCGGTCAGGCGCGTGAGCGCCTCGCGGTACTTGGCCGTGGTCTTGGCCAGTACCTCATCGGGCAGTTTGGGGCCAGGCGCCTGCTTGTTCCAGTCGCTAAGGCCTTCGAGGTAATCGCGCACGAACTGCTTGTCGAAGCTCGGCGGGCTGATGCCAATCTGGTACTGATCAGCGGGCCAGAAGCGCGAGGAATCGGGCGTCAGCACTTCGTCGATCAGATACAGCTTGCCACTCGCATCGAGGCCGAATTCGAACTTGGTATCGGCGATGATGATGCCGCGCACACGCGCATGCGCGGCCGCTTCGCGATACAGGCGCAGGCTCACATGGCGCACCTGATTCGCGAGATCGGTGCCGATCATTTTCTCGACCGTGGCGAAGTCGATGTTCTCGTCGTGCTCGCCGAGTTCGGCCTTGGTAGCCGGGGTGAAGATCGGTTCCGGCAACTGTTCGGCGAGCCGCAAGCCGGGCGGCAAGGGGATGCCGCAGACGGTTCCGGTGCTCTGATAATCCTTCCAGCCCGAACCGATGATGTAACCACGCACCACAGCCTCGATCGGCAGCGGCTTGAGACGCTTGACCACCAGGCTGCGGCCGCGCACCTGGGCGCGCTCTTCCTCACCCTGCACGACGGCTTCGGGATCGATGCCGGTGAGCTGATTCGGAATGATGTGCGCCAGCTTGCCGAACCAGAAGTTCGCCACGGCCGTGAGCACCTCGCCCTTGCCGGGAATCGGATCGGGCAGGATCACGTCGAAGGCCGACAGTCGGTCGCTCGTCACGATCAGCAGCTGCTCGTCATTGACGGCGTAAATATCGCGCACCTTGCCACGGCCAAGCAGCGGCAGGCTCGTGAGGTTCGACTCAAACAGAGGAGGTTGGCTCATGATCGGAAAATGATTACTGGGGTTGGTTGAAACGGAAATTCCTGCACGAAGGGCCACCGCGACAACAAACGCCGACACGGTTCGCCTGAGTCCGTTGGCGGGACCTCCGCGGAGGGCGAATTATAACGACATCCTCCGATTATTCACGTACATATCGGCGCGGTTTGGCACTGGAATCCGCCCGATACGGAAAGCTTCCATGGCCATTCGTTCGTGGAAACGATGCCGGGCAGATTGATGTATTCACTGGGATCAAGACCACCACGCAGAAAACGCCGAATGCGCTCAAATCCGGGAGCTTGTGTGTCCATAACCGGCTCTAGACCAGTGCCTGAAAAATCGCAAGGCCGCTCCTGGCTTACGCAAGAAAGCGGCCCTGAATGTGGCGGAATTGCAGGCTTACTTGACGATCTGATTCAGTTCGCCGTTCTTGTAGCGCTCGGCCATTTTCTCCAGCGTGGCGGGTTTGATCTTCGAGGCCATGCCGGCGCAGCCGAAGGCTTCGTAGCGGGCGAGGCAGATCTTCTTGGCGGCTTCGCGCGCCGGCTTCAGATAGTCGCGCGGATCGAACTTCGAAGGATTCTCGGCGAAGTAGCGGCGGATCGCGCCGGTCATCGCCAGGCGGATGTCGGTGTCGATGTTGATCTTGCGCACGCCGTGCTTGATGCCGCGGACGATTTCCTCGACCGGCACGCCGTAGGTTTCCTTCATGTCGCCGCCGAACTCGCGGATCTCGGCGAGCAGTTCCTGCGGCACCGACGACGAGCCGTGCATGACCAGATGGGTGTTCGGGATGCGCGCGTGGATCTCGGCGATGCGGTCGATGGCGAGGATGTCGCCGGTCGGTTTCTTGGTGAACTTGTAGGCGCCGTGCGAGGTGCCGATGGCGATGGCGAGCGCGTCGCAGTTGGTCTTCTTGACGAAGTCGGCGGCCTGATTGACGTCGGTCAGCAGCTGCTCGCGCGTCATCGTGCCTTCGGCGCCGTGACCGTCCTCCTTGTCGCCCTTCATGGTTTCGAGCGAGCCCAGCACGCCGAGTTCGCCTTCGACCGAGACGCCGATCGAGTGCGCGAACTCGACGACCTTCTGCGTCACTTCGACGTTGTACTCATAGGAGGCGACGGTCTTGCCGTCGGCCTGCAGCGAGCCGTCCATCATCACCGAGCTGAAGCCGGACTTGATCGCGCCCATGCAGACCGCCGGGCTCTGGCCATGGTCCTGGTGCATGACGATGGGAATGTGCGGATAGGCTTCGAGCGCCGCCAGGATCTGATGGCGCAGGAAGGGCTCGCCGGCGTATTTGCGCGCGCCGGCCGAGGCCTGCATGATCACCGGCGCGTCGAGCTGGTCGGCGGCTTCCATGATTGCCCAGACCTGCTCCATGTTGTTGACGTTGAAGGCGGGCAGTCCGTAGCCATTCTCGGCGGCGTGGTCGAGAAGCTGGCGCATCGAAACGAGAGGCATGCTGATCTCCTGGAAAAAATTCGTGGATAAATTGGATGTGGCTGGAGTTTTTAATGCGACGGGCGATGCTCACCGACCTTGATGATCTTCAGGGTGTTGGTTCCACCGGGCTGACCGATCGGCTCACCGATGGTCAGCACAATGAGGTCGCCCGGCTGCACGGCGCCGGCGCGGATCAGTTCGTCCTCGGCCTCGCGCAGCAACTGGTCGCGATCATGCGTCGTGAAATGCGTGAGCAACGGATACACACCACGGAAAGCACACACCTGGTGACGCGTGCTGACCTTCGAGGTCAGCGCGTAGATCGGCACACCGCAGTTCATACGTGACATCCACAGCGCCGTCGCGCCGGATTCGGTCAGTGCGGCAATCGCCTTGACCTTCAGGTGATGCGCCGTGAACAGTGCCGCCATGGCAATCGACTGATCGATGCGCGTGAACACGCGGTCGAGGAAATGCTTGTCGAGCGAGCCTTCGCTGGACTTCTCGGCCTCGATGCAGATGCGTACCATGGCTTCCACGGTCTCAACCGGATATTCACCCGAGGCAGTCTCGGCCGACAACATCACGGCGTCGGTACCGTCAAGCACCGCATTGGCCACGTCGGACACTTCGGCGCGCGTCGGCACCGGGCTGTGAATCATCGACTCCATCATCTGCGTGGCAGTGATGACGAACTTGTTCATCTCGCGCGACAGACGGATGATGCGTTTCTGCATCGCCGGCACCGCCGCATCGCCGACTTCGACCGCCAGATCACCGCGCGCCACCATGGCGCCGTCGGTGGCCAGCAGGATGTCTTCGAGATTCGCGATGGCTTCGACGCGTTCGATCTTGGCAATCAGCAACGCGTGTGAACCGGCAGCGTGCAACAGTTCGCGCGCCTGGCGCATGTCGGCGCCGGATTTCGGAAAGGACACGGCGACATAATCGACGTTGAGGCTCGCCGCAACCTTGATGTCTTCCATGTCCTTGGGCGTCAACGCCGGCGCGGACAAACCGCCGCCCTGCTTGTTGATACCCTTGTTGTTCGACAGTTCGCCGCCATGCCGCACGCGGCAATGAATCTCGCCGTTCTCGATGCGCTCGATATCCATCGTGATGCGCCCGTCATCGAGCAGGAGGACATCACCGACCTTCACATCGTCAATGAGCTCGGGGTAATCCAAGCCGACGCGTTCCGCGTCGCCAAGCTTGCAATGCGTATCAAGAATGAACACCTGCCCGGTCTTGACCAGAACCTTGCTGCCGGAAAACTTGCCGATGCGTATCTTCGGCCCCTGCAGGTCGGCCATCACACCGACTGTGCGGCCCACGGCCTGCATGGCCTTGCGCAGCGTGTCGATGCGCGCGCAATGATCAGCGGCCGTGCCGTGCGAAAAGTTCAGGCGTACCACATCGACGCCGGAGGCAATCAGGTTATGCAGCACCGTATAGTCCGAAGATGCCGGACCGAGGGTGGCGACGATTTTGGTGGCACGTTGCATGGTTGTCTTCAGTGAGGAGTGAGGCGTAAGGAGCGAGCGGGGCGTTCAGGATTGAGCGCGTTGCTCCAGGATTTCGACGGCCGGCAGTTTCTTGCCTTCGAGGAATTCCAGGAAGGCGCCGCCGCCGGTCGAGATGTAGCTGATGTCCTTGGTGATGTCGTACTTGGCGATGGCCGCCAGGGTGTCGCCACCGCCGGCGATGGAGAACGCCTTCGAGGCGGCGATGGCGCGCGCCAGGGTTTCCGTGCCGTTGCCGAACTGGTCGAACTCGAACACGCCGACCGGGCCGTTCCAGACGATGGTGCCGGCATTCGTCGCCACGGCGGCCAACGCCTTGGCGGTTTCAGGGCCGACGTCGAGGATCATGTCGTCGTCCTGCACTTCATCGATCTTCTTCACCGTCGCGGTCGCCGTCGCCGCGAATTCCTTGGCGCAGACCACGTCAGTCGGCAGGGGCACCTTGACCTTGGTCATGACGGCCTTTGCCGCATCGACCAGGTCGGCTTCGGCCAGCGACTTGCCGATCTTGTAGCCGGCCGCGAGCAGGAAGGTGTTGGCGATGCCGCCGCCGACGATCAGCTGGTCGACCTTCGCCGACAGCGCTTCGAGGATGGTCAGCTTGGTCGACACCTTGGAGCCGGCGACGATGGCCACCAGTGGCCGCGCCGGGGCGCCCAGCGCCTTGCCCAGCGCGTCGAGTTCGGCGGCCAGCAGCGGGCCGGCACAGGCGACCGGCGCGAACTTGGCGATGCCGTGTGTGGTCGCTTCGGCGCGGTGCGCGGTGCCGAAGGCGTCGTTGGCGTAGACGTCGCAGAGCTTGGCCATCTTCTGCGCCAGCTCGTCGCTGTTCTTCTTCTCACCCTTGTTGACGCGGCAGTTCTCCAGCAGCACGACTTCACCCGGCGCGACATTCACGCCGTCGACCCAGTTCTGCACCAGGCGCACCTCGCGCTTGAGCAGCTCGCCGAGACGCTTGGCGATCGGCGCCAGCGAGTCTTCGGGCTTGAACTCGCCTTCCGTCGGCCGGCCCAGATGCGAGGTGACCATCACCGCCGCGCCGCCCTTCAGCGCCAGCTCGATCGCCGGGACCGAGGCGCGAATGCGCGTGTCCTCGGTGATGTTGCCGGCATCGTCCTGCGGCACGTTGAGATCGGCGCGAATGAAGACGCGCTTGTTCTTGAGATCGAGGTCGGAGAGGCGTTTGAAGTTCATGATGGCCGGGTCGAGAGTGGAAAGTCGAGAGTTCCGTAGGTCGGGTTACGCTGCGCTAACCCGACCTACATCTACTAAGTGCTTACTTCGCGATCACACGCACCATTTCGAGAACCTTGTTCGAATAGCCCCACTCGTTGTCGTACCAGGAGACGATCTTGACGAAGGTGCTGTCCAGCGCGATGCCGGCTTCGGCGTCGAACACGGAGGTGCAGGGCTCGCCGCGGAAGTCGGTGGCGACGACCTTGTCTTCGGTGTAGCCGAGCACGCCCTTCATCGGGCCTTCGGAGGCGGCCTTCATCGCGGCGCAGATGTCCTTGTACGAGGCTTCCTTGTTGAGTTCGACGGTCAGGTCGACCACCGAGACGTCGGAGGTCGGCACGCGGAACGACAAGCCGGTGAGCTTCTGGTTGAGTTCGGGGATCACCACGCCGACGGCCTTGGCAGCGCCGGTCGAGGACGGGATGATGTTTTCGAGGATGCCGCGGCCGCCGCGCCAGTCCTTGTTGGACGGGCC
>JBPOIN010000175.1:0-8792 GCA_052034445.1 Pseudomonadota bacterium
GTTTCACGATCGGCGAGACGATATGGAAAGCCAGGGTGACCGACGCGTCCGGACGCCTGCATGAAAGCCAGATGCTGCGCCACAGCGCCGCGGACGCCCGATGGCTCGAAGGAGAAATCGATCTGGAGCGCTGCAACGCCAGCGAATTGGTGACATCCTTCGCCAGATTCCGGCGCGTGCCAAACCCCGAATGACCATGGCGGCAAGAAGCCATCCGGCCATGAATCCGGCACGCACCTGCCAGACCACATGCCTGCCACAATCATCAAGCGCTTCGGGCTTTTTGATTCCATTGCGGATGACCTGTCGGTTTTTTTATTGTAATGTCCTCTAATCCGGGCTCGACCGCCGTCGACTCGCCATCAAAACCGTTCAGAACATTGCGCACAGGCCCCCGCACAGATCCGACATGACCGAGCAAGCCGCCGCAGACTTCCTGACCAGACTGCTGAAGCGCATGGACCAGCATCCGGGCTTCGCCGGTCTGTCAGCCACAGCGCCATGCGTCCTGCAACTGGCAAGCCAGGACTTCAACGACACGCACGAAATCACGGTCGCCATTTTGAACGACGCATCATTCACGGCTGAATTGCTGCGTCTGTCAAACTCGTCGCACAATCTGCGCGGCGGTCGCAGCATCACCACCGTGGATCAGGCCATCATCATCCTCGGACTCAACACGGTCGAGAACCTCGCTGCAACCATCCTGCCACTCAACGCCCGGACAACGCCCTACCAGCACAAGCTGTTACAGGCAGAAATCATTGCCGCATGTTTTTGCGGCCTGTTCTGCGCCGAAATCACGCACCTGTATGCGCCGCGCCTGAGTGCGCAGGAAGCGCAGGTTTGCGGTCTGCTGCAGAATCTGGGACGGCTCATGTCGCTATACCACTGCTTCGACGATATCGCGCGCAGCCAGGCACTGCAGGCAGAACAGAATCTCACCGAAGCCGAAGCCGTCGAACAGAGTATCGGCATGCGTTTTGAGGACATCGGCGCGGCAATCGCCGAACACTGGCAATTGCCGGAACTGCTGCAGCAAAGCCTGTCGCTGCAAATCGGCAAGATGCCGCCGCGCGTTGCGGCCAGTGCGATCGAATGGCATCGCCACTGCGCCTTGTTTGCCCGCCGCACCACCGACACGCTGTTCCGGCTGGCCAGGAATCGCGAACGCATCGAACTCGCCAAGGACATCGAATTCTTTCGCAACGCCCTGCATCTGCATGAAGACGAAGTCCGCGCAGCCATCACAAAATGCCTTGCCGAAACGGGACAACTGCTGCCCCGTTTCGACTCGACCTGCAGCCTCGAACAGGCGCGCGACCAGTTGCGCAAGGCATCCGAACGCGTACTCGACCGTCTCGCCCCCTGGGACAGCCTGACGCGCAAAAATCTGCTGGTCAATGGACGTGCGCCGGTTGAGATACTGCAGCAGGTGCTGCGCAAGTTCCATGATGCCTGCGGCTTCGACCGTACCCTTCTATGCCTGCCCGACGGCTCGTCAGGACTCGTCGCGGTCGCCGGCGTCGGACGCAACACGGGCCAGATCGCCAGCAAGTTCCGCAGCCACGGCAAGAAACCCGACATCTTCCGCCTGGCCATGAACAGCAAACTCGATCTGTATGTGGCGGATATTTCCTCCCCGGGCATCACGCCGCATATCCCCGACTGGTATCCGCAACTCATCAGCGCAAAATCCTTCATGCTGCTCTCGCTGTCCTACGAGCACCATCCGCTTGGATTGATCTACGGCGATTACACCGAAGCGCATCCAGAATCGCCGCTCGACAGCCTGCCGCCCGAGCAGATCCGGGAATGGCGCGAAGAGCTGGAATACGCGCTCCACGCCGGCGCCCTCAAGGCCCTGCAGGCGTGAAATCCGCGACAACGGAGCGCGGAACATCATCCGGCGCCAGACACGAAATCGCCACACTGGCCGGCGGCTGTTTCTGGTGCCTCGAAGCCATCTTCCAGCGCGTGCGCGGTGTCGAAACCGTCAGATCGGGTTACTGCGGAGGGACAACAGCGGATCCCGGCTACGACGAAGTCTGCACCGGCACAACGGGACACGCCGAAGCCGTGCAGATCCATTTCGACCCACAGCTCATCAGCTACGCCGAGCTGCTCGAAATTTTCTTCGCGATTCACGACCCGACCACGCCGAACCGCCAGGGCCATGACATCGGCACGCAATACCGCTCGGCGATCTTCACGCACTCCGCCGCACAGACCGCCTGCGCGCACGCCAGTATCGCCGCGCATGCCGCGACGCACCCCGAACTGAAGCCGATCGTCACCGAAGTTCAGCCCGCCACCACCTTCTTTCCGGCCGAGGAACACCACCAGAACTACTTCAGCGACAACCGCGCGGCGCCCTATTGCCAGGCCGTGATATTCCCCAAGCTCGCAAAGTTCATGCACCAGTTCCGCCGCCACTCGGAACCGGGGGCAAAAGACTGAGTGCCGAGGACTCGGCCCCTCCTGCTGCGCTAAAATTCCGTCCATGAAACTCCTGCCCTCCAGCGCCCTGTTGCGCACGCTCGCCTGCCTCGCCGCGCTGTCTGCGCCATTGGCCAGCGCGCAGCCCGATCTTTTCGGGCTGCCCAACGACGAGCAGGTGGCAGCCGACTGGCCGGCACAATCCATCGAACAGAAATTCACCGCCATGCAGCGCCAACTCGCGGCGAGTAGCGCAAGCGAGCGGGAATCCCTGCTCACTCGCCGCTTTGCCGTACTGATCGATGCCGGAGCCGCGCGCAGCAATACCGAGAATCAAAACCAGAGTATCGGGCAGTCCGCCGAACCACGGCTGCAATACGATGCGGCGAGTGGGCGTTTCGATATTTTCTACCACATGAACTTCAACCAGATTGCCGAAGGCTGGAGCTGGCAGCCGCTCGCCAATCCGCGCGACAGCGACTACTACCGCTTTCAGTACCTGCCGCTCGATTCTTTCGAGCGCGAGGAAGGGCCACGCTACATGGCCGAGCTATTCATCGATGTGCATAAGGAGGTACGCCGTCTCTGGCGTCACGACTATTTCCTGGCCTTCGACAATGGCTATGACTTTTACAACCGCCCCGATCTCGACGACGACACGGGATTCCATGTCACACTGCGGTTCGACCCGCAGAATGCCGCCGACGCTGCAACCGCACTGCGATTGCAGCAACCCGGCGCGATACGCACCCTGGCCATCGCGCGTTGGCAAATGCCCTATCAGAGCGAAAGCTCGACCTACTGGCACGCCACACTGGCGCGGCCTGTCGACCTCATGCTCAGAAAGCACTACCTGATCGGCAAACTTGAACAGTTGTGGTTCTACGATGCCGCCACGGGCCGGCCTCTCGCGCGCCTGCTGCCACGCAACACCGCACTCCAGCAGAAACCCGCAGCAGGCGGCTAGAAATCGCCGGCCTCGTCACGACTCCTCAACGCCACCCTGACACTCACCGCCTCATGAAACCATTGCGTATCGCCATTGCCCAGATCAACTGCGTTCTGGGCGACCTTGCCGGCAACGCCCGCCTGATTCTCGACGCGGCGCGTCAGGCGCAGGCGCGCGGCGCCGACCTGCTCCTGACGCCGGAACTCGCGCTGTGCGGCTATCCACCCGAAGACCTGCTGCTGCGCCCCGACTTCTATCGCAGCGCGGCGCGCGAACTCGACGAACTCGCACGCGCCGCCGCCGTGCAGGCGCCCGACGTCGCACTGCTGGTCGGCCATCCCGAGGAACGCCAGTCCCAACGCTACAACGCCGCGTCGCTGCTGCGCAACGGTCAGGTGGAAGCCACGTATTACAAGCATCGGCTGCCCAACTACGAAGTGTTCGACGAAGCACGCTATTTCACGCCGGGCGCCCAACCCTGCGTGATCGACATCAAAGGCGTGCGCTGTGGCGTGAATATCTGCGCCGACCTCTGGGAACCCGGCGCGGCCGACGCCGCCCACCATGCCGGCGCCGAACTGCTGCTGGGCCTGAATGCCTCGCCGTTCCACATCGACAAGCAGGCGCAGCGCTACGAAGTGCTGCGCGCCCGCATCGCCAGCACGGGCATCCCCGTCGTGTATGCCAATCTGGTCGGTGGTCAGGACGAACTCGTGTTCGACGGCGCCTCCTTCGCCCTCGATAGCAATGGCCAGCTCACGCATCAACTGCCGGCCTTCGAAACGGCGCTCGGCATCGTCGAATATTCCGCCGGCAAGCTGGTCGCCGGCGCCTGCACGGCGCCGCTCAGTGCCGAAGCCGCAGCCTACGCCGCGCTCAAGCTCGGCGTGCGCGATTACCTCGGCAAGAACGGTTTCCCGGGCGCCATCATCGGCCTCTCGGGCGGCGTCGACTCGGCGCTCACGCTGGCCATCGCCGTCGATGCGCTGGGCGCCGACAAGGTGCGCGCCGTCATGATGCCCTCGCCCTACACGGCGCAGATGAGCCTCGACGATTCACGCGCCATGATCCGCGGCCTCGGCGTGCGCTACGATGAAATCCCCATCGAATCCGCCATGCAGACCTTCGCCGCGCTGCTGGCGCCGCAATTCGCCGGCCTGCCGGCCGACACCACCGAGGAAAACCTGCAGGCGCGCATTCGCGGCATGCTGCTGATGGCCCTATCCAACAAGACCGGCGCCATCGTGCTGACCACCGGCAACAAGAGCGAAATGGCGGTTGGCTACGCCACGCTGTACGGCGACATGGCCGGCGGTTTCGCCGTCATCAAGGACATCTACAAGACCTTCGTGTATCGCCTGTGCGACTACCGCAATGCGCTGAGCCATGTGATCCCGCAGAACATCCTCACGCGCGCGCCTTCGGCCGAACTCAAACCCAACCAGACTGACCAGGATTCGCTGCCCGAATACGCCACGCTCGATGCGATCATCGAGGCCTACATGGAGCGCGACCTGAGCCCGCGCGAAATCGTCGCCGCCGGCCACGCCGAGCAGGACGTGCGACGCGTCGTCGGCATGCTCAAGCGCAACGAATACAAGCGTCGCCAGGCGCCGGTCGGCATCCGCATCACACGGCGAGGTTTCGGCAAGGACTGGCGATATCCGATAACATCGCGCTATGTCGATGAATGGTGAGCTGCGCCTGACCACACATCCAGCAATATCCCCATTTCCCCAGGAGCCCACATGAAAAAGATTGAAGCCATCATCAAGCCGTTCAAACTCGACGAAGTGCGCGAAGCCCTCTCGGAAATCGGCGTCTCGGGCCTGACCGTCACCGAAGTCAAGGGCTTCGGCCGCCAGAAGGGCCATACCGAGCTGTATCGCGGCGCGGAGTATGTCGTCGACTTCCTGCCCAAGATCAAAATCGAAATCGTCGTCGCCGACGACACCGTCGACACTGCCATCGAAGCCATCATCAAGGCCGCGCGCACGGGCAAGATCGGTGACGGCAAGATCTTCGTCATGCCCGTCGAACAGATCGTGCGCATCCGCACGGGCGAAACCAACGAATCGGCGATCTGACCACCCCCTGTCGGGCCGGGATGTCGATAAACCCGGGCAGTTCCGTTTGATTCAGGGCGACGGCGCACACGCTGTCGTCCCGCCCCACAGCGCGTCCCACGCAGTACTCAAGTCTGCCCGCTGTGGCCCTGAAGTGCGCTGAGCCGCCAGGCAAGCGCACGCGCCGCACCTTCTGTTGCCACGCGGCAATCCACAGATAGCCAAAGATCGCCAGCCGATGCTCCAGGCTACGGTTACTCCATCCGCTCGTCATCATTGCGTCATCTTTCCTCTCTAAGCTCGCAGCTCCAGCCACGAGCTGGGTATTTGAAAAGAGGACGCTGTATGAACAACCGAGTTGAAACCCGCCTGCTGAACATATCGAGCCTGATCGAAATCAATGCTGAGGAAGATATCGCCGCCGAAACGCCGGCCGATCCGCCACTGCTCAAGCATCTGCATGAAATCATCGACCAGTGCCTGCTGACCCCGCTGTTCCAGCCCATCATCAACATGCAAACCGGCGAAATTGCCGGTTATGAAGGCCTGATTCGCGGCCCCTCCGACAGCCCACTGCATTCCCCGTTGAACCTGTTCAGCGCCGCCAGCACCTATGGCTTGACCGTACAAATCGAATATCTCTGCCGGCATGTGGTGCTGGAGCATTTCCTGCGAATGAATCTACCCGGCAAGCTGTTCCTCAACGTCAGTCCGGAATGCCTTTTGCATCACAATGCCAGGCATGGCGCCACGCTGGCGTTCATGAAGGAAATCGGCATCGACCCGGATCGCGTGATCATCGAGCTGACCGAGAATCAGCCGACTTATGACTACAACGTCCTGCTCGAAGCCGTCACGCATTATCGCGACATGGGCTTTCAGATCGCCATCGACGACCTTGGCGAAGGCTTTTCGAGCCTGCGCCTGTGGTCCGAGCTGCGACCGGAATTCGTCAAGATCGACAAGCATTTCATTCAGAGCATCCACCAGGACGCCGTGAAGATGCAGTTCGTGCGCTCGATCCAGGAAATCGCCAGCAACTCGAATACCCTGGTGATTGCCGAAGGCATTGAGACGCAAGCCGAGCTGCTGACGATCAAGGACCTCGGAATTTCGCATGGTCAGGGTTATTTCATCGCCCGGCCGCATGCCCAGCCGGCCATCGCGCTCTCCGCCGAAGTCGCCAAGACACTCGGCACACGCGCGATCCCCATGTATGCCAACGGCGGACAAGGATCGATCAAAACCATGACGGCAGAAAAACTGATGGCCCACGTGGAACCCGTCGCGCCTGCGACGACCAACGACCAGATCTTCGATTTATTCAACAATCTGCCGGATCAACAATCCCTGCCGGTGGTCGATCATGCGACACCGATCGGCATCATCAACCGCCATCTGGTCATTGAGCGTTATGCGCATCGGTACTGGCGCGAACTGCACGGCCGCCGCCCCTGCACCAGTCTGATGGACGATGAACCCGTGGTGGTGGACAAGCTGACGAGCATTCAGGATCTCAGCCAGATGATGGTCAAGGCCAACCCACGGCAACTTGCGAATGGCTTCATCGTGACCGATCAGGGACGCTATCTGGGCGTCGGCACCGGCCGCGACCTGATGGCCGAAATCACCAAACTGCAGATCGACGCCGCACGCTACGCCAATCCCCTGACGCAACTGCCCGGCAATGTGCCGATCAATGAAAACATCGACCGGCTGTTGCAGGCGGGGGGCTGTTTCACGGCCTGCTATTTCGACCTGAATCATTTCAAGCCGTTCAACGACGTCTATGGTTATCGGCGCGGCGACGACGTGATCTATCGCCTGAGCCAGATCATCACCGGCCATTGCGACCCGCAACAAGATTTCATCGGCCACATCGGCGGCGACGATTTCGTCGTGCTGTTCCAGAGCGAGGACTGGGAAGCCCGCTGCCGGAAAATTCTCGATGTGTTCAACTATGAAATCCAGGCATTCTTCAGCATCGACGACCGCGAACGCGGCGGCTATCTGACCGATGACCGGCAAGGCAAGAAAGTCTTTCACCCCCTGATCGGCCTGTCGATCGGCGCCACCATCACCGAGCAAGGCGGCGACAACAGCCACCATCAGGTTTCCTTGAACATGGCGGAAGCCAAAAAACAGGCCAAGAAAATGTCGGGCAGCCATCTGTTCATCGATCGCCGCCAGGCAAAACCAGGCGCCAAGCCATCGGCCTTTTTCTGAAATGACAAAGCAATAGCAGAAACAAATCGCCCTACCCTGCTGGCCGCGCGCAGCGGCCAGCAGGGCGCAAGAAATTTCGGCGCTGAAAATTTTCTGTTCCAATACCGCCTGTTTTCAAGCATCAGCGGCAAACCCGCCGCACTCCGGCTATTCATAACAAATAAACGTCATCGCAGTCGCTACGCCGCTGCCTTGAGCAGTACGATCACCGCGCCTTCCCCTCCTTCGGCGGCGCGCGCCTGACAGTAGGCCAGCACTTCGGGACGATTGGCGAGCCAGTGGCGCGTGAGATTCTTGAGTACCGGTTCGCGGCCCGGCGAACGCCAGCCCTTGCCATGCACGATGCGCACGCAGCGCAGGCCGCCGACCAGGCTCGCCGCGAGAAATCTTTCGAGCAGGTGCATGGCCTGATCGCGATTCAGGCCATGCAGATCGCACTCATCCTGCGCCGGCCAGCGGCCGCGACGCAGATCCTTGAACAGGGTGCGCGGCAGACCGCTGCGCAGAAACCGGGCCTCTTCGCCCGCAGCCAGCAGAGTGTCGAGCGAAACTGCACCGAGCGGCGCGCCCAACCTTGGCAGCTCGCGTGACGGATCGAGGTGGCGCGGCCGGCGCATCGGCGGCGCGGCCGCTGGTTCGTGATGCACCTTGTCGTTGATCAGCGGCGTAACATCCGCGACCGCCTGGCGAAACAGCGCGCGCTCGGCGGCGCTGGGTTCGGCAAGCATTTGGCGGCCGGCTTGCGCCGCCGGCCGGCGACCCAGATCCGCAAACCCACCCGCACGCCGCCGCGTCATGAAGAAAACCCGGCCGTCTGCCGGGATTCAGCGCTCAGCCGAGGCTGTCGAGATAGCGCTCGGCGTCGAGCGCGGCCTGGCAGCCCGTGGCGGCGCTGGTGAGGGCTGCGTGAAGATGGGGTCATCAGCCCCGAAGAGGCCGAGCGCACCATCGCCCGCTGCGCCCAGGCCGAAAGCCACCAGCACCCGCTGGTGCGGCTGGCCAACGTCGCCATGGAGCGCGCCGCCTACTCCCGCGCCCTGGACCTGGAAGAGCTGACGCAGTACGTTGCCGGGCGATGCGGCCTGCGCTATTTGCGCATTGACCCGCTCAAG
>JBPOIN010000053.1:0-22066 GCA_052034445.1 Pseudomonadota bacterium
GCCACCCCGTCGGTCCGGCTTCAGCCCGACTCACTTGTCGGAATTCAAGGCAACCTGCCTGCCAGCTGTCGGGCTGAAGCCCGACCTACCAGTCCGACAAAGTCTCATCCAGCCAAACGGCATTCCACAGCGAATAATCGCCAAGCCGGTCGACCAATCTAGCCCGCAGCGGATTCGCCACGATGTAGCGCGCCATTTTGCGGACATCTTCATCGTTGCGCACTGCGTGGTCGAAATAATTCGCCTGCCAAACCGCGTGCCCGATGGCGCGCGATGAGCGCCCTTTCAGCAGCCGCACCGCATCGGACAGCTTGCCCTCATGCAGCACCATCAACCAATGCAAATGATCCGGCATCACCACATGGCACAGCGTTTCGGCGCGCCCTTCGGCTTGCAATACCATCAGTTCCCGCACTACCTTGCGGCCGTTCTCAAGCGAGACAAAGTGCGGCGTCCGCCCCTGCGTCACCGTGGTGATGTGATACACCGCGCCGGATTGCGAAACGCGGCCTTTGCGCAGATCGTTATAGGCCATCACCGGCTCCTTGAGGTGCTCATGTCGGGCTGAAGCCCGACCTACCACGACAAATTCGAAACCCTACATCCCGTAGGTCGGGTTTCAACCCGACATGTCGGGCTGAAACCCGACCTACAAACTTCCGCGCACCTCAACGCTTCAGCCGCGCAAACGCCTCGGCCATCGCGCCGCTGGGCGGGGCTTCGGCGCGCGGCGCCTGCTGCGGGCGGCGCGAGTTGCGATCCTGTTCGCGACCGCGGCCGGCGGTGGGCTGGGCGGCGCTCTTGGGCGCGGGGGTGTCGGAAAGGCGCATGGTCAGGGCGATGCGGCTGCGTTTCACGTCGACTTCGAGCACCTTGACCTTGACCACATCACCGGCCTTGACGACTTCGTGCGGGTCCTTGACGAAGCGGTTGGCGAGCGCGGAGACATGCACCAGGCCGTCCTGGTGCACGCCGATGTCGACGAAGGCGCCGAAGTTGGCGACGTTGGTTACGACGCCCTCCAGGATCATGCCCGGTTGCAGGTCCTTGACCTCCTCGACCCCGTCCTTGAACACCGCCGTCTTGAATTCGGGGCGCGGGTCGCGGCCGGGCTTTTCGAGTTCCTTGAGGATGTCCTGCACGGTCGGCAGGCCGAATTGTTCGTCGGTGTATTTGCGCGCATCGAGCTTGCGGATCACGCCGGTGTCGCCGATCACCTCGCGCAGGCCTTTCTTGATGTCGGCCAGGATGCGCTCGACGACCGGGTAGGCTTCGGGGTGCACGCTCGACGCATCAAGTGGATTGTATTGATCACTGTCGCTGGCATTCACGCGCAAAAAGCCGGCCGCCTGTTCGAAGGTCTTGTCGCCCAGGCGCGGTACGCTCTTGAGCGCGGCGCGGCTGGGAAACGGGCCGTTGGCGTCGCGGTAGCTGACGATGTTGCTGGCCAGGCTGGTATTGAGGCCCGAGATACGCGCCAGCAGCGGCGCGGAGGCGGTGTTCACGTCGACGCCGACGGCATTCACGCAATCCTCGACGACGGCGTCGAGCGCGCGCGCCAGGTGCGTCTGCGAGACGTCGTGCTGGTATTGGCCGACGCCGATGGACTTGGGATCGATCTTGACCAGTTCGGCCAGCGGATCCTGCAGACGCCGGGCGATGGACACGGCGCCGCGCAGGCTGACGTCGAGTTCGGGAAATTCGCGCGCGGCGAGTTCGGAGGCGGAATACACCGAGGCGCCGGCTTCCGAGACGACGATCTTGCTGATCTTTTGCGGGTTTGCGTTGTCTTGCAGCAGCTTGATGAGATCGGCCGCCAGTTTGTCGGTCTCGCGCGAGGCGGTGCCGTTGCCGATGCTGATCAGGTCGACATGATGCTTCTTGGCCAGCTGCACCAGCGTATGCAGCGCGCCGTCCCAGTCGCGGCGCGGTTCGTGCGGATACACCGTGGCGGTGTCGAGCAGCTTGCCGGTGGCATCGACGACGGCGACCTTGACGCCGGTGCGGATGCCGGGATCGAGGCCCATGGTGGAACGCGGGCCGGCCGGTGCGGCGAGCAGCAAATCCTTCAGGTTGCGCGCGAAGACGTGGATCGCATCGATCTCGGCGCGTTCGCGCAGGGCGTTCATGAGTTCGAGTTCGAGGTGCAGCGAGATCTTCACCATCCACGCCCAGCGCGCGGTTTCGAGCAGCCAGCGGTCGGCCGGACGTTTCTCGTCGCGGATGCCGAAATGCGTGGCGACACGGCGTTCGCACGGGCTGCTGAGCGGCGGATCAAGCATTTCCTCGGGCATTTTGAGCGCCAGGCGCAACATGTCCTCGTTGCGGCCGCGGAACAGCGCCAGCGCGCGGTGCGAGGGTATCTCGGCGATCGGCTCGGAATAGGCGAAGTAGTCGCGGAACTTGGCGCCGGCATCTTCCTTGCCTTCGACCACGGTCGCCACCATCACGCCCTCTTCCTGCAGCGTGCTGCGCAAGACGCCCAGCAGGGCGGCATCCTCGGCGAAACGCTCCATGAGGATCTGGCGCGCGCCGTCGAGCGCGGCCTTGGCATCACCCACGCCTTTGTCGGCGTCAATGTACTTGGCGGCTTCGGCGTCGGGCGTCAGGGTCGGGTCGGCGAGCAGCGCGTCGGCGAGTGGCTCCAGGCCGGCCTCGCGGGCGATCTGTGCCTTGGTGCGGCGCTTCTGCTTATAGGGCAGATACAGGTCTTCGAGGCGCTGCTTGGTCTCGGCGCCGGCGATATCGGCGCGCAGTTCAGGCGTCAGCTTGCCCTGCTCCTCGATGCTGGCGATCACGGCGGCGCGCCGCTCTTCAAGCTCGCGCAGATAACCCAGGCGCTCTTCGAGCAGGCGCATCTGCGTGTCGTCGAGCCCACCCGTGGCTTCCTTGCGATAGCGCGAGATGAACGGCACGCTGGCGCCTTCGTCAAGCAGCGCCACGGCCGCGGCGACTTGCTGGGGACGAGCGCCGAGTTCAACGGCGAGACGGTCTTCGATGGGTGGCAGCATGGGCAATCCGACAGATCAACAAACGGGGGGCGCACCTTACCGGAGGCGGCAGCGGGAATCAAGCGCCGCCAGAATCTGTTCGACGGCCTGTTCCACTGGCAGCTGCCCGGTATCCACGGCCAGCCGCAGTTCGCCAGGCATGGGCGCTTCGTCGAGCGGCTCGCGGCTGTGCAGCTGGTGTTCGAGCACCACCAGATCGGCCTCCGAGGCGTCCACGCCACTGGCCTGGCGGTGCACGATACGCGCACGCAGCAGGTCAGTTTCGGCCGTGCAGCTGAGAATCAGCAGCGGCGCGTGGCATTCCTGCGCCAGGGCGCGAAACCGGTTGCGCTGGGCGGCCTGCAGGAAGGTGGCGTCCACCACCACGGGCCAACCGGCCTCCAGCAAGCCCTGCGTCAGACGCGCGAGTTCGGCATAGGTGGCCTGCGTGGATTGCGCACTGTAGAGCCCGGCAGCGAGCGGCGCGGCGCTGCGTTCGCAGGGGGCGAGCCCCTGCAGGCGCTTGCGCTCGACATCCGAACGCAGATGCACAGCGCCGCAGCGCGCATCGAGGCGCGCGCAGAGCGCCTGGGCCAGCCGGCTCTTGCCTGAACCGCTCAGGCCATGCGTGATGACCAGCAGCCGGCGCTGCGGCTGGGTGTAGCGTTGCGCCAACGCCAGGTAGCGCGCGTAATCGGTCAACGCGGCAGGCTGCGCATTTGAATCGTTGCCTTGCGCGGCGCGAATGCGCGCGATCTTGGCGCGCACCATGGCGCGATACACGAGGTAATAATCGAGCAGCGCGACGCCGGCAAAATCACCGCTGTGTTCGAGCCAGACATTCAGGCAAAGGTTGGCCAGCACATCCAGACCACGCGCCTGCAGATCCATGACCAGAAAGGCGATCTCGCTCATGACATCGATCCAGCGCAAATCGGCGCTGAACTCGATGCCGTCGAACGGCACCGCGCAGCCATCGAGCCAGGCGACATTGCCCAGATGCAGGTCGCCATGACACTCGCGCACCCGGCCGGCCTTGCGCCGCGCTTCGAACAGCGCACGGCAGTGTTCATGCGTGCGCAGGCTCCAGTCCTCGATAGCGGCCAGCGCGGCAAGCTCCGCGGGCGTGCCGAGCAGCGCACGGATCTGCGTAAAATTTTCGCGCATCGGCGCTTCGATCTGCGCGGCGTGGCCATACGCTTGTTCAGCGTCGGCCGGCGCCAGGCGCGCATGAAAGGCGGCCAGCGTGCGCGCCAGCGCTTCGATCTGCGCGCCCTGCAAGCGCCCGCTCTGCGCCTGGCGATCGAGCAGCGCATCCTGCGCGAAGCGGCGCATCTTGACGGCGTATTCAATGACGGGCCCGGCTTCCGGCCCCGCGCCAAGCACGGGGGCCGCGAAGGTGCCGCGAATCGGCACGACCTCCAGATACAGCTGCGGCGCCAGACGCCGGTTCAGACGCAGTTCTTCTTCGCAGTAGAAACGCCGCGCCGCCAGCGTGCTGAAATCGAGAAAGCCCAGATTCACGGGCTTCTTGAGTTTGTAGGCAAAATTGCCGGCCAGCAGTACCTGCGAGATATGGGTTTCCAGGTGTTCGACCTGTGCGACGGGATGCGGATAACGCCCCGGCTCGCCGAACGCCTGCACGAGGCGGCGTTGCGCCTCGATGGCGACACTGTCTGGCGGCGAATTTGGCGGACTGCGATGATTCATGGCGGCGGATCACATTTGGCAAAATGCGCGCCGCGCCAGATCTGGCGCAACGCAAAACCTCAACTGTATATTCAAACGGCACGTCATTGGCGGGAAATCCACACCCCCTGCCTGTGCCTGTGCCTGCGCCGGCGGGCCGGGGGAACAGCCGGCACGGTATAATTCGGCCTTTCTGCCATTTCACGCCTCATCCCATGCCCGAGATCCTCAAGCTGCGCGGCGGCGCCGCATTTTCCGCCAGCCGTCTGGCCCGTCTGACCGAACAGGCACGTGTTGCCGCTCCGGCCCTCAAGCAGTTGGTCGCCGAGCACTGGTATTTCATCGAACTCGACGCGCCGCTGAATGCCGGCGAACTGGCGCGTCTGCAGCAGTTGCTGGGTATCGCCGCGCTGCCGGCGCCCGCCCCGGCCGGCGCCCTGCTGTTGGTCACGCCGCGCCTCGGCACGATTTCACCGTGGTCCAGCAAGGCCAGCGAGATCGCCCGCCAATGCGGCTTTACCAACATTACGCGGATCGAGCGCGGCGCCGCCTTCCATGCCGAAGGCATTGATGCAACGGCACGCACGGCACTCGCCGCCCGGCTGCATGACCGCATGACTGAATCGGTGCTGGATTCGATCGATGCTGCCGCGGCATTGTTCCGCCACGTGCCACCGCAGCCGCTGACCAGTGTCGATCTGCTGGGCCAGGGCGCGACGGCGCTGGTGGAGGCCAACCGCACGCTCGGTCTGGCGCTGTCCGACGACGAAATTGACTATCTGGCCGCCAATTTCACGCGTCTCGGGCGCAATCCGACCGACGTCGAACTCATGATGTTCGCCCAGGCGAATTCGGAGCATTGCCGCCACAAGATTTTCAACGCTTCCTGGACGCTCGACGGCCAGCCGCGCAGCGAGACGCTGTTCGGCATGATCCGCGAAACCCACAAGGCGCATCCGCAGGGCACCGTGGTGGCGTACTCGGACAACGCCTCGGTCATCGAGGGCGCCGAAATCGGCCGCTTCTATCCGAATGCCGACGGCAGTTACGCGTATCACGAAGAGCTCACGCACATCCTCGCCAAGGTCGAGACGCACAACCATCCGACCGCCATCTCGCCGTTTGCCGGCGCGGCAACGGGTTCGGGCGGCGAAATCCGCGACGAGGGCGCCACGGGACGCGGCTCGAAGCCCAAGTCCGGCCTGTGCGGTTTCTCGGTTTCCAACCTGCGCATTCCGGGTTTTGAGCAGCCCTGGGAGACGCCCTACGGCAAGCCCGAGCGCATCGCCTCGGCGCTCGACATCATGATCGAGGGGCCGATCGGCGCAGCGGCGTTCAACAACGAATTCGGCCGACCGAACCTGACCGGTTACTTCCGCAGTTTCGAGCAAGCATTCAACGGCGAGGTGCGCGGCTATCACAAGCCGATCATGATCGCCGGTGGTCTTGGCAATATCGCGGCGCGCGATTCCTTCAAGATCCAGTTCCCGCCCGGCTCACTGCTGATCCAGCTCGGCGGCCCGGGCATGCTGATCGGTCTGGGCGGCGGCGCGGCGTCGTCGATGACGACGGGTGCGAATACCGCCGATCTCGATTTCGCCTCGGTGCAGCGCGGCAACCCCGAGATGCAGCGGCGCGCGCAGGAGGTCATCGACCGCTGCTGGCAGATGGGCGCTGGCAATCCGATTCTGGCGATTCACGACGTCGGCGCCGGCGGCATCTCGAATGCCATGCCCGAGCTGGCGCACGATGCGGGCTGCGGCGCGCGTTTCGAACTGCGCGCCGTGCCCTCCGAAGAGCCCGGCATGTCACCGCGTGAAATCTGGAGCAACGAAGCGCAAGAGCGCTACGTGCTGGCCATCGCGCCGGAACGACTGGAAGAGTTCCGCGCCCTGTGCGCGCGCGAGCGCTGCCCGTTCGCCGTGCTCGGTCAGGCCACCGCCGACAATCATCTGACGGTGCATGACGAGCATTTCGCCAACAACGCCGTCGACATGCCCATGGAAGTGCTGCTCGGCAAGCCGCCGCGCATGCAGCGCACGGCCAGCCATGCGCCGATTCAAACCACGCCCTTCGTGCTCGATGACCTGCAACTGCAGGAGGCCGGCCTGCGCGTGCTGCGCCTGCCGAGCGTGGCGTCGAAGAGTTTCCTGATCACCATCGGCGATCGCAGCGTGGGCGGCATGACCGCGCGCGATCAGATGGTCGGCCCCTGGCAGGTACCCGTTGCCGACTGCGCCGTGACGACGCTGGGTTTCTCGACCCACTGCGGTGAGGCGCTGGCGATGGGCGAGCGCACCCCGCTGGCGCTGCTCGACGCACCCGCCGCGGGCCGCATGGCGGTTGGCGAGGCCATCACCAACATTGCCGCTGCCGCGATCGGCGAGCTCGGCCAGATCAAGCTCTCGGACAACTGGATGGCGGCCGCCGGCCACGCCCAGGAAGATGCCGCGCTGTTCGACACGGTGCATGCCGTGGCGATCGAGTTCTGTCCGCAGCTCGACCTCTCCATCCCGGTTGGCAAGGACTCCTTGTCCATGAAAACCACCTGGCAGGATGGCGGCGAAAAGAAGCAGGTGGTTGCGCCGCTGTCGCTGATCATCACGGCCTTCGCGCCGTGCCAGGATGTGCGCCGCACGGCTACGCCGCAACTCGTGGTAAGCAACGATCCGGCCGAGGAAAGCGAGCTGCTGCTGATTGACCTCGGCGCAGGACGCAATCGCCTCGGCGGCTCGGCGCTGGCCCAGGTGTATGGCGCCACCGGCGATCAGGCGCCCGATGCCGATGCCGGCCTGCTGAGAAGTTTTTTCACTGCCATCCAGCAACTCAACACCGCCGGCCTGCTGCTGGCCTACCATGACCGTTCCGACGGCGGCCTGTTCGCGACGATCTGCGACATGGCTTTCGCCGGCCATGTCGGTGTGTCTCTGAATCTCGATTCGGTGTGCTACGACCCGCTCATGAACGATGTCGACGGCATGGAACGGCGTCCGGACATGCTCGACGGCCGCCTGTTCGACAAGCTGTTCGGCGTGCTGTTCAACGAAGAGCTCGGCGCCGTGCTGCAGATCCGCCGCCGCGAGCGCGAACAGGTCATGGGCCTGCTGCGCACCGCCGGCCTGGGTTCGGTGGCGCATCTGATCGGTTCGCTGAATACGCATGACGAAGTGCGCATCTGGCGCAATGCCAAGCTGGCCTTCAGCGCCCCGCGCAGCGAGTTGCAGCGCGCCTGGAGCGAGACAAGTTTCCAGATCGCCCGGCTGCGCGACGACCCGAGCTGTGCGCAGGAAGAATTCGACGCCCTGCTCGACACCAGCGACCCGGGCCTCTCGGCGCACCTGAGTTTCACCCCCGCGGCGCCGCTGATCAATACGGGCGCCCGGCCGAAGATCGCCATCCTGCGCGAGCAGGGTGTGAATGGTCAGGTGGAAATGGCGGCCGCCTTCGAGCGCGCCGGCTTCGCGCCCTATGACGTGCACATGAGCGATCTGCAGGCCGGGCGTTTCCAGCTGGCAGATTTCAAGGGGCTCGCGGCCTGCGGCGGTTTCTCCTACGGCGACGTGCTGGGCGCCGGCCAGGGCTGGGCCAAGTCGATCCTGTTCAACGCCCGATTGCGCGAGCAGTTCGCGGCCTTCTTCGCGCGCCCCGACAGCTTCGCGCTGGGGGTCTGCAATGGTTGCCAGATGATGAGCAATCTGGCCGAGATCATTCCGGGCGCGCAGGACTGGCCGACCTTCCAGCGCAATCGCAGCGAGCAGTTCGAGGCGCGTCTGGTGATGGCCCAGATTCCCCAGTCACCTTCATTGTTCTTCTCCGGCATGGCCGGCAGCCGCCTGCCGCTGGTAGTTTCGCATGGCGAAGGCCGCGCCGAATTCGCGCGTCAGGAACAGAGCGGCAAGGTCATCACGGCACTGAGCTATGTGAATAACCACGGCCAACTGGCGACGACCTATCCGGCCAACCCCAACGGTTCGCCCAACGGGCTGGCGGGCGTGACAACGGCCGACGGCCGCTTCACGATCATGATGCCGCATCCGGAACGCATCTTCCGCAGCGTGCAGATGTCCTGGCATCCGGCCGAATGGGGCGAGGATTCGCCGTGGCTGATGATGTTCCACAACGCCCGCAAGGCGGTGGACTGAGAATGACAGGGCAACCGCAAACCGCCGGGGTAACCATCTACGGCATCAACAGGTGCCGTAAACATCATATCGATTTGTTTTTCTGGTGATTTTCGTAACAGACTGTCTAATCTAAGAAAATCCCGCTAATCGAGAGGGTTGAAACCCTGATACAGCCTGGATATAGGTTTTGCGCTTAGACGCCACAATATGCACTTGTTCTGCCGTACACTGGCGAAAATCAGCTGATCGAGCATCGGAACAAATCAGCCGAAAAGATCCCTCAAGCAACGATCCTGAATTCAGTACTGCAATAAGCCTTCGCTCAATGCTCCGGTAAGCCAGAATCAGGATCGAATACCGCATCAACATCTCGCGCAGAATGGATGACGCGAACAATGTCAATACCGTCGGCGAATGGTTCGTAGAAAATAACGTAGCGGCCAAAAGGTTGGCTGCGCAAGCCGGGTGATAGTTCATCGCGCGACCGCCCCATCAACGGCTGGGCCGCCAGCAGTCGCAGTTTTCCGTCGAGACGATCAACCCACGCATCCGCTTGAGAGATGCTGTCTTCAGCAATGAAGTCCCAAATATCGGCAATGTCGGCGCCGGCAAGCGGCCGACGAACAATCCGCGCCATGTTATGGCTTGTTGGCGTTTGAGTTGGCTTGACGCTTCGCACGCCCCTCGCGTTTGACCTGATCAGGGTTCCAGTCTGCTGCCGGGCCACTGTTCATTCCAGCACGGATGTCTTGGCGCAACTGCTCCAACTTTGCGGCGCGCAAGTTATCCTGCTCATCCATGAGACGCAGCGCTTCACGAACCACCTCGCTGGCGGACGTGTAAAGCCCCGAGTCGACCTTTTGTCGAACCATGCCCTCGAGATGCGGTGTGAGATTGATGTTCATGCCCATGTGAGACTCCTTGCGTTGAGAGTGGCAATCGCTGGTACGGATTGTATCCAAAATTATCAAAGATGGACATAACTCCTAATCTGAGTGCAATGACCGGATCGGCCCAACTTATCGAAACCAGGTTGGTGACCTCCAAGGGACATAGGGGTCGAAAGATCCAACTGAGTTTTTGTATCGAAAAAGCCTGCGGCCAGCACCTGCTGGAATCGCCATTGGCGGCAGACCAAACGACGCGCGATCTTGGCGATGCGCTGGAAATCACGGCCACTGTAGTGGAAACCGAATTGCTGCACCGCTGGCTGCGCGGATGGGGTGACAAGATTCGCGCAGTGAAAATGTCCGAAAAATCTGCTTGGCCACGCCAGTGAATCGCCACATTTGCGGTATCTTCGCGGCAAAGAAACTCCGGTCGCTAAGCCGGTCCGAATTCGAAAATCTTAGACAGTCTAAGGATTATGGCCCAAGAACCTAATGAAGCAGTATGTCGCATCTACATCTACGGCATCAAGAACTGCGCCACGATGCAGAAGGCGTTTGCCTGGTGCGACGCGCATGGCGTGGCGTATAGCTTCCATGACTACAAGCAGCACGGCATCGATGCCGCGCGCCTGACCAGTTGGTGCGCCCAGGTGGGCTGGAAACCGCTGGTGAATACGCGCGGCACGACCTGGCGCAAGCTCACACCCGCACAGCAGGCAATTGCCGGCGAGTCACAGGCCATCGCGCTGATGGTCGAGTTTCCGAGCCTCATCAAGCGCCCCGTGGTCGAAGCGCCGGGCCTGCTGCTGGTCGGTTTCGCTGCGGATGAATTTGCCCGGCTGGCGAGCAAAGCGAGCGAGTCCGCATGAGTGAATACGCCAATACTGTCACGCACTTCCTGTTCGAGGATCTCGACATTCGCGGCGCGCTGGTCCAACTGTCCGGCAGTTGGGTCGCCATGCAGCAGGACCGCGATTATCCGCCGCAACTCGCCGCGCTGCTGGGCGAGATGACAGCCATCACGGCGCTGATCTGCAGCAATCTCAAGACCCCGGGCCGCCTGACCTTTCAGGCCCAGGCGCATGACAACGCTTCGCTGCTGGTGGTGGATTGCGAGGATCAGGCCGACCAGCTGCATATCCGCGGCCTGGCGCGCTGCAAGAACCTAAGCGGCCAGGCGCCGGTGCGCGAACTGTTCGGCGACGGCAAGCTCATGCTGAACCTGCAGTACGCGTCGGCCGAGCAGCCGTATCAGAGTTTTGTGCCACTGGTCGGCGAAACCGTCGCGGAAATTTTCGAGCACTATCTGCTGCAATCCGAACAGCAACCAACGCGCCTGTGGCTGAGCGCCAACGGCGAAGATGCCGTGGGACTGTTCCTGCAGACGCTGCCGGCCTCGGGCCGGCAAGTCGAAGAGGATCAGGATGCCTGGAACCGCATCCAGCAACTCGCCGCAACGGTGAAGCCTAATGAGTTGTTGCTGCCGGTGGAAACCCTGCTCGGCCGTCTGTTTGCCGAAGACACGATCCGCGTCTTCGAGCCGCAACCGGTGATTTACTACTGCCCACGCGACGAAGACAAGGTGCGCGGCATGCTGGCCGCGCTGGGGCGCAGCGAGGTCGAAAACCTGATCGCCGAGCACGGCGAGATCGTCGTGCGCGACGACATCTGCAATCAGGAATATCGTTTCGGCCCCGGCGTGATCGAAGAACTGTTCCCCTCCGTCGGCCAGACCCTGCACTGAGCACTGCCCACGGAGATACCTGCCTGATACGATTGCGGCCACGCAGAGTTGCGCAGCCGCATTCAACCCGATCCGGCCCGACGCCGGGATCAAACAGCCTCAGGCCTGATCCACACCCACCACATCATCGGGTTCAAATTCATCGGGGACCGTGCCATCGCCAATGCCGGTCACCATGTTGGCGGCGCTATCGGAGTGTTTGACAAAGAATTCCGCACTGATCGGATCGTAGAAGCGGGCGCCAACCGCGACCTCGCTGAATTTCATACGCTGCATCTTGCTTGCTGCACTCACGTCAAACTCCTTTCTGCTCGAAGTAATTGACGCATTTAAACAGCCCAAGCCAAATCCATCAACACTAAAACTGCTGATTGCCGAAAATCCCTGCCTCTTCAACAAAAAATCCCGGTTGCAGCCGGGATTTTTGTTACAGGCAAAGCATAGCCATCAGAATCGATATGCGATACCGGCCGACAAAGCATTAATGTTGCCTGTGCCAGTGGTACTTTCATCCCCCAGTTTGTTGAACTGCTCGAGTTCAACACGCGCCTCGGTATTCCCGCTGATCTTATAAATCGCACCGACACCGTAATTGGGACGCCACTTTGTGCCGCTGGCCGAATGCGAAGCGCCACTCATCGCCACATCCACATCAACAGTTCCATCAATCACACCAAGCTTGCCAAAAACCGAGAACTTGTCATTAACCGGAATCGTCCCTACGCCAGCGATAACGACACCATGGGCTTTTACCGTGCCAATTGCAGAACCTCCGGTAAAAGTAGCCGAATATTTTGTTTTACCCAGATCAACGTATCCGGCTTCAACAGAAAAATTAGGGGTAAATTGATAGCCCAGCTTCAACTGAACCGCAGTGTCATTATCATCCAATGACGAAGAAATATTCGTCGCACCAAGCGATCTCAGGGAAGAATCTATGTCGCCCTTATCCTCGTCGAAGGAGGAAACGCCGAGCGACCCAACGATATAAAGGTTACCGGCAAACACCGGTGCGCAGACGCCGGCCAGCAGTGCTGCAACAAGCAGCGACTTCAGATTTCTCATGTGAGCTTCCTCTGTATTCAAAAAAAACGTCCCCATCCGAACGGATGGGGACGTCCATTATAACCATGCATCATTCATCAGACAATTCAGGATACATACCACAACATCCTGAAAAACAGTTTGGGTCGCACTCAGAACTTGTAGGAAACCCCGGCCGACAGCACATTCACATCGAAATTCGCGCTGTTGGCATCACCGAGTTTGTTGAACTGTTCGAGTTCAAGGCGCACGCCAATCTCCTTGCTGGCGTTGTAGATACCGCCGATGCCATACACGGGACGCCATTTGGTCGTACTGTCGCTGCGCAGGCTGGTGGCGCCGGCCGGTGCGGTCACGCTCACATCGGCTTTGGCATCGATCATGCCCAGCTTGGCAAACGCCGAAAATTTGTCATTGATCGGCACGATGCCCAGCGCAGCGAAAGTCAGGCCGGTGGCCTTGGCTGTCACGTCAACGCTGCCCCCCGTGTAAGAGGCCTTGTAACGCGACTTGCCGATATCGGCATAGCCGGCCTCGACGGCGATATTCGGCGTGAACTGATAGCCGAGCTTGAGCTGGACGGCCGTCGAATTCTCGTCAAGTGACGAGGTATAACCATTCGTCGCAATCACGACACGCCTGCTGTCCAGCGCACCGCGATCAAGCTGAAACATCGAGTAGCCGTAGGAGCCAACCACATACATATTGCCGGCCATGGCCGCGCAGCTTGTCGTAGCCAGCAACAGCGCTGAGAGTGTCAGTTTGATCGTTTTGATTGGCATGCCGGCATCCTCATGAGTGCGTTGTCGATCGTTGGGGAAATTGATTCGCGCAAGAAGTACAACAAGTCGAAGTGCAAGCGGGGATTGTAACGACTCTCCGCGAGTCCGTCATCAAGCCGCCGTCCAATGTCCGGATTTGCCGCCGAGTTTTTCGAGCAAACGAATGTTCTCGATGCACATCCCGCGGTCCGCAGCCTTGCACATGTCGTAGATGGTCAGCAGACCGGCGCTGACGGCGGTCAGAGCTTCCATCTCGACCCCCGTGCGCCCGAAGGTTTCGGCGGTCACGACGCAATGAATGGTGGAATTTTCGGCATCTACGTCAAATTCGACGCCGACACGCGTCAAGGCCAGCGGATGACACAGCGGAATGAGGTCCGCGGTGCGCTTGGAGGCCTGAATCGCGGCGATACGCGCGATCCCCAGCACATCCCCCTTCTTGGCGTTACCTGACTGAATCAGCCTCAGTGTGGCGGCCTGCATGCGAATGCTGCCGCCCGCACGCGCGACGCGATGAGTTTCGGCTTTTGCGCCGACGTCGACCATATGGGCCTGGCCGGTTGCATCAAAATGGGTCAGAGGCGAGTTCATGCTGGATTCCTGGAACAGGAGCGATTCGAAAATGGGCTGGAGAAGCAAAGCGGCGAAGCTTACCTGTTGTACCGACCGACTTCAATCATCGGGGCGATAGCCGTTCCGTATTACACATCATTACATTGCCGCACTGGAACCCGACGGCAAATTCGCTATCATACGAAGATGCGTATTCGAGCCCTGTTTCTGCTGCTTTGTCTGGCCCCGGCGGTCCTCGCTGAGGGGTTGCCCGATCTTGGCGAGGCGGCCCAGGCCGACTTTTCACCGCAGATGGAAAAACGCGCGGGCGAAACTTTCATGCGCGAGATACGCCTGAGTGAACCGAGCTTCATGGACGACCCGGAGATCACCAGCTATCTGAACCGCCTCGGCGCACGTTTGATCGAACACAGCACGGAAGTCAGTCAGGACTTCGAATTCTTCCTGCTGCGCGATACCACACTGAACGCATTCGCCATGCCGGGCGGCTACATCGGCGTACATAGCGGCCTGATTCTCGCTGCACAATCGGAATCCGAACTGGCCGGCGTACTCGCACACGAAATTTCCCAGGTCACGCAACGCCATCTGGCGCGCCAGATCGGCAAACAATCGCAGGCTCAGATCTCGATGTTGCTGGCGCTGGCGCTGGCAATCATGGCATCCCGTGGCCATGCCGATCTTGCCCAAGGCGCGCTGATGACCGGGCAGGCAGCCGGAATCCAGCAGCAACTCAACTATTCACGCGATTTCGAGCGCGAAGCCGACCGTCTCGGCCTGAGATTGCTCGAACGGGCAGGTTTTGACGTGCGCGGCATGGGCAGTTTCTTTGAGCGCCTGCAAAAATTCGGCCGGCTTTATGAAAACAATGCCCCGGGCTACCTGCGCACCCATCCGCTGACGACCGAGCGCATCGCCGACATGGACAACCGCATCCAGCAACAGCCATACCGGCAGGTTGCAGATTCTCTCGATTTTCAGCTGGTGCGCGCCAAGTTGCGCGCCAGCGAAGGGACACCGCAGGATGCCGTGACGGATTTCGGGTCGCAGCTGCGGGAGCGCAAGTTCAGCAACGAGACCGCCGCACGCTATGGCTATGCAGTGGCTTTGGCGCGTGTCAAACAGTTTGCTGCAGCCGAGCGCGAATTGCTGGAATTGCGCCGCCTGAAGGCCAGACCAGGGCTGCATTCGCCGATGCTGGAAGCGCTGGCGGCCGAATTGCGCAGCCAGCAAAACGACACCGCCGGAGCCTTGAAGATTCTCCGTCCCGCCCTCGCCCGCTATCCGCAGGAGCGCAATCTCGCCTACATGCTCGGAGAAACCCTGCTCAACGCCCGGCAGCCACAGGAGGCGCTCAAACTGACCAAGGACGACTTGCAAAACTTTCCTGCCGATGCGCGGATGCACGCACTGCAAGCCAGGATCTATGCCGCTCTCGGCAAGCGCCTGCAGCAGCATCGCGCCCAGGCCGAGGCGTACGCACTGCAAGGGCAATTGTTGCAAGCCATCGAGCAGCTACAATTCGCCCAGAAGTCGGAAGATGGTGATTTTTACGAGCATTCGCAAGTCGATGCGCGCTTGCGTGAATTCAAACTCAAGCAGGCTCAGGACGCAAAACTCAAAAAACCTTGATTCGACAGAATTTGCCCTGCAACATTTAATTACAACTAAAATAGCCGAGATACAAGGAGGTCAAATTGGAACTCACACTCGAAAACATCGACAAGCAGCCCTTGCCCGAAATCAGCATCCCGGATGAACCGGAAAAGCGTATCGACAAGGAGCTTGATGCGCGCGGCCTGACCTGCCCGTTGCCGATTCTGCGCGCCAAAAAGGCCATGAACGACATGCGTACAGGCGAGACGCTACGCGTGCTGACAACCGACCATGGCTCGGTCAAGGATTTTGCGGCGTTCTGCAAACAGACCGGCAACAACCTGCTGTCGCAGACCGAACACAACAAGGAATACGAATTCCTCATCGAACGCCGCTAAGGCGGACAAGCGTCAAGCCGACACGGCCAAAAACCAGCGGGCAGACCGGATTCGGCCTGCCCGCTGCTGGTTTATTACTCGCTCAATGCGGCACAATCAAGCCTGCAAACGCGCCAGCTGGCTGCGCAGCTTGTCGACCAGGCTGCTGAAACCGGCCAGGCGTTCGCGTTCCTGAGCCACCACCGCTGCGGGAGCACGCTCGACAAAACTCGGCAGGGCCAGTTTGTTCTGTGCCTTGACGATCTCGCCTTCGATACGGGCAATCTCCTTGGTGATGCGCTCGCGTTCCGCAGCGACGTCGATCTCGATCTTCAGCATCATGCGGAAGTCGCCGACGATCTGTACGGGCGCGTCGCCGGCCGGCAGTTCGCTGCCGGCGGCGGTGACGCTTTCCATGCGCGCCAGCGCCTGCAGGTAGGGCGCGAAGCTCTCGACCGTGGCGACGTCGCCGCTGATCAGCAGCGGCGCCTTCTGCGCCGGCGAGAGGTTCATTTCGCCGCGCAGGCTGCGGCAGGCGTTGATCATGTCCTTGAGCAGCTGGATGCGGGCTTCGGCATTCGCATCGATCTTCTCCGGATTGCATTCAGGATAGCCCGTCAGCATGATCGACTCTCCGCTGGCGCCGGCGAGCGGCTTCACCGACTGCCAGAGCTCCTCGGTGATGAAGGGGATCAGCGGGTGGGCGAGGCGCAGCATGGTCTCCAGCACGCGCACCAGGGTGCGGCGTGTGGCGATCTGTTGAGGTTCGCTGCCGGTTTGCAGCTGCACCTTGGCGAGTTCCAGATACCAGTCGCAGTACTCGTCCCAGACGAACTCATAGACGGTGCGCGCGGCGAGGTCGAAGCGGTATTCGGTGAAGTGCTGGGCGATCTCGGCTTCGGCGCGTTGCAGGCGGCTGACGATCCAGCGGTCGGCGGCGCTGAAGGGCGGGCAGTTGTCCGGCGTGATGTTCAGGCCGACATCCTTGCCTTCGCAGTTCATCAGCACGAAGCGCGTGGCGTTCCACAGTTTGTTGCAGAAGTTGCGGTAGCCCTCGCAGCGCTGCAGGTCGAACTTGATGTCGCGGCCGGGCGAGGCCAGGCTCGCAAACGTGAAGCGCAGGGCGTCGGTACCGAAAGCGGGGATGCCCTCCGGGTATTCCTTGCGCGTGCGTTTCTCGATTTTCGCGGCATCTTTCGGATTCATCAGCCCGGTGGTGCGCTTCTGCACCAGCGCGTCAATGTCGATGCCGTCGATCAGGTCGATCGGGTCGAGCACGTTGCCCTTGGACTTCGACATCTTCTGGCCTTCGGCGTCGCGGATCAGGCCGTGCACGTAGACGTGCTTGAAGGGGATCCTGCCGGTGAGGTGCTTGGTCATCATGACCATGCGCGCCACCCAGAAGAAGATGATGTCGAAGCCGGTGACCAGCACCGACGACGGCAGGTAGAGATCCAGCGCGTCGTTCGACTTGGCCGGGTATTCCGGCGTCCAGTCGAGCGTCGAGAACGGCCATAGAGCCGAAGAGTACCAGGTGTCGAGGACGTCGGCATCGCGCGTCAGCGGCCCGGCGTAATCGGCCTTGTCGGCCATCCGGCGCGCCTCGGCTTCGTCGTGGGCGACGAAAACCTCGCCGTTGATGCCGTACCAGGCAGGGATCTGGTGGCCCCACCAGAGCTGGCGCGAGATGCACCAGTCCTGGATGTTGTTGAGCCACTGGTTGTAGGTGTTGACCCAGTTTTCCGGCACGAACTTGATCTCGCCCGAGGCGACGCATTCGAGCGCCTTCTCGGTGATGCTCTTGCCGTCCGAATTTGGGCCAACTGCGGGTTTGCTCATGGCGACGAACCACTGGTCGGTGAGCATCGGCTCGATGACCACGCCGGTGCGGTCGCCGCGCGGCACCTTGAGCTTGTGCTTGTCGGTCTTTTCCAGCAGGCCGAGCGCTTCGAGGTCGGCGACAACGGCCTTGCGCGCGTCGAAACGATCCATGCCGCGGTATTTTTCCGGCGCGTGGTCGTTGATCTTCGCGTCCAGCGTCAGGATCGAAATGATGGGCAGGCCGTGGCGTTGGCCGACCGCGTAGTCGTTGAAGTCGTGCGCCGGCGTGACCTTGACGCAGCCGGTGCCGAACTCGCGGTCGACGTAGGCGTCGGCGATGATCGGAATCTCGCGGTCGCACAGCGGCAGCTTGACGGTCTTGCCAATCATGCGCTGGTAGCGTTCGTCCTCGGGATGCACCATCACGGCGGTGTCGCCGAGCATGGTTTCGGGCCGCGTGGTGGCCACGGTCAGCGAACCGGTGCCATCGGCGAGCGGATAGCGGATGTGCCAGAGGAAACCGTCTTCCTCTTCACTGACGACTTCCAGGTCGGAGACGGCGGTGTGCAGTTTCGGGTCCCAGTTGACCAGGCGCTTGCCGCGATAGATCAGGCCTTCGTTGTAGAGGCGCACGAAGGTCTCGGTGACGATCGTCGACAGGCCGGCGTCCATGGTGAAGCGCTCGCGCGACCAGTCCGGCGAAGTGCCGAGGCGACGCATCTGGCGCGTGATCGTCGAGCCGGAGTATTCCTTCCATTCCCACACCTTCTCGATGAACTTCTCGCGCCCGAGATCGTGGCGGGAGATGCCCTTGGCATCGAGTTGGCGTTCGACGACGATTTGCGTGGCGATGCCGGCATGGTCGGTGCCCGGCTGCCAAAGGGTGTTCCAGCCGCGCATGCGGTGGTAGCGCGTCAGCGCGTCCATCAACGTCTGGTTGAAGCCGTGGCCCATGTGCAGGGTGCCGGTGACGTTGGGCGGCGGCAGCAGGATGCAGTAGGAATTTTCTGGCGGCTTGCTGCGGTCGAGGCCGGCGTTGAAATAGCCCTGGCCTTCCCAGTGTTCATACCAGCGCTGCTCGATGGCAGCGGGTTCGAAGCTTTTTGCGAGTTCCATCGGGGACGTGGCGTGATGAGCGCGCGGATAGAGGAAAGAGAACCGCGCATTATACCGGAGCCGCCAGGCGACTCGCGGTTCAAACACCGCGTTTCAGTCCCTCATGCTTTCGGGACTACCAGACCAGCTCCAGGCCTTCGTAGGCCAGATGCACTTCGAGCCCATTCAGAAGATGCGCATGACGCTCCATCGCATCGGCGAACACGCGCTCAAGATCGTCATCGCTACGCGTCGGCTCGTGGTGCGTGCAATACAGGCGCTTGGCGCCGACACGCAGCGCCATGGCAATCGAGGCATCGAACGTGCCGTGCCCCCAACCGCGCTTGGCCGGATATTCGTCGCGCGTGTAGGAGGTATCGACAATCAGCGCATCGACGCCGCGCATGGCGTCATCGACCGCCGCCTGTTTTTCATCGATGAGCGTCTGGTATTCGGCGAAATCGGCATCCTCGGGATCGTAGATGTTGTAGTACGGCTCATGATCGCCCGTGAAGAACATCGATTTGCCATTGCACTCGATGCGGTAACCGAAATTGATCACGGGATGGTTCAGCAACGTGCTCGTCACCGTTGCATCACCCAGCGCAACCGTTTCGCCGATCGAAAGCATTTCATATTCGATCTCGGCGTTCATCTCGGCTTCGCGCACCGGGAAATAGCTGTATTGCAATTGCACGGCCATGACCTGCTCAACGCCATAGCCGGAGACCGGATCATGCGCACCGTAGAAGCGCACGGTGTTTTTCGGGATGAACAGCGGCGTAAAAAACGGCAGACCGTGAATGTGATCCCAATGACTATGGGTAATGAAAATGTTCGCCTTCACCGGCAATTCGCGCAACAGCGATTGCGCCAGCGGGAAAATGCCGGTCCCGCCATCAAGAATCATCAAGGTGCCATCGTCGCTGCGCACCTCGATGCAGGTGGTATTGCCACCATAGCGGATGGTTTTGGGGCCGGGCGAAGGAATCGACCCGCGCACGCCCCAGAATTTGAGTTTCATCTGAGCGACTCCACCTGCGAAAATTGTTTGGCGTCATCGATCACCTTGTCCATGTCACCCATTGCGGCGATCACATGCTCGAGATCGCCGCCAAACCGTGCGGGCAATGCAGGTAGATCGGCATCGGCGCTCATGTGACCATTCGAGTCGTACCCCAAACGTTCGGCAATCAGATCGGCGACATACAGGCACTCCGCCAGTGGCGAGATCAGCGTCGCCCCATGATGGCCAGCAATGCATTCGACCAGCGCATCAGGAAATTGCCAGCGCTTGGCGAGCATCGCACCAACCACGGTATGGTCGACGCCGATGATGCGCTCTTCGGACTTATGCAGTGAAATCTTGCTTTCCTCGTCGCCTGACTCGACCAATGCAAGCGCCTGGCAGAACTCGGGGGCCATATAGAGCGCAAACACCACCTTGCCGAAGTCGTGCAGCAGGCCGGCTATGTAACAATCCGTCGGATCGACTTCGGCAGCATACTTGCTGGCCAGCAGACGCGCGATATTCGCCGTCACCAGAGAGGACAGCAGATAATGATGCACATCGAAACCCGCCGCATTCTGGCGCGGCAACATGCCGATCGTTGAAAACGACAGGGCCAGGTTTTTCAGCGTATTCACGCCAAGATAGACCACCGACTGATTGATCGAAGTAATCTTGTTGGGGAGGCCGTAATAGGCCGAGTTGATGACTTTCAATACCTTGATGGTAATGACAGGGTCTTTTTCGATGACACCGACCAAGTCCTTGGGGCGGCAATTGATATCCCGGGTAAGTTCCAGGATACGCTGCACACTCTTCGGAAAAGCGGGCATGCGCTCAACGGCCTGCGTCAGCCGCTTGCTCAGCTCCGGTGAAATCTGCCCCATACATAAACACCAATAATTGATTCGACCAGATTATATGCGGTGACAGGATCACGCGCTCAACCGATTTTGAGCGTTTATCCTTATCTTGTTGACCATGCTCTCCTGCCGCATTTGTCGGGACAAAAACATGACTCACAACAAAGACGCTCCAATGGCTTTTTGGTAAGATCAAAAAATGAATTGCAAAACCTACAACACCGCCCCCTCTTTCAATGCCAACCCCATGCAGCAGCGCCCTGCCCGGCCTGGCACCGTGTATCTGATCGGTGCGGGCCCCGGCGATCCGGAACTGCTGACCTTGCGCGCCGCCTATCTGTTGCCGCAAGCCGATGTCGTGGTGTACGACCATCTGGTGGCCAAGCCGATTCTCGACATGGCACAACCGGATGCAGAGCTGATTTACGCCGGCAAGGAACGCGGCAACCATGCGCTGCCCCAGGAAGATCTGAACCTGCTGCTGGTGCGCCTCGCGCAGGCCGGCAAGATTGTGATCCGCCTCAAGGGCGGCGACCCGTATATTTTCGGGCGCGGCGGCGAAGAAGTCGAAACCCTGGTCGCCCACCGGATACCCTTCGAAGTCGTACCCGGCGTCACGGCTGCAGCGGGCGTCGCCTCGTATGCGGGCATTCCGCTCACGCACCGCAATTACTCGCAAGCCTGCGTATTCGTCACGGGCAATCTGAAGGACGGCAGCATGGCACTGGACTGGCCCGGCCTCGCGCGCCGGCGCCAGACCGTGGTGATCTACATGGGCCTGCACGGCCTGCCCACGTTGTGCGAACAACTGATCGCCCACGGCCTGCCAACTGACTGGCCCGCCGCCATCATTCAGCAAGGCACTACCGCCAACCAGCGCACCGTCACTGGCACGCTGAGCACCCTGCCCGCACTCGCCACGGCAGCCAAACTCAAGGCACCAACCCTCATCATCGTCGGCGAAGTCGTCAAGTTGCAGGAAAAACTCACCTGGTTCGAGCAACTCCCGCGGCCGGCCGCCTGACTGCCTTCACGGTGCAGACTTTATCAATCCGGCAATTTCCGTTATCCTGCGCGCCTCGTGACAGGCTGCTTCCGCAGGCAGAAACCTGAACGAAACATGGCGCCCCAGACCGTGGCGGCATGCGCGGGAGGTGTGGCAGAGTGGTCGATTGCACCGGTCTTGAAAACCGGCAAGGGGCAACCCTTCGTGAGTTCGAATCTCACCGCCTCCGCCAGTAATAGCACTGAAACCCGCACTGCTACAGGATTTGCGGGTTTTTAGTTTCTAGCTACCCACACTTTTACCCACGCCACACCAAATAATCATGGGTGAATTCCCCCTTGCCGCTCAGTCACGGCGCTTGCACCAGAAACAGCAAGCCCCGCGCCTTCGCTACCGTGTCACTGACTGAACCACGCCGAAGGCTTGCGCCATCGGCTCTATCGCCCCCGCTACCGTCGCCTTC
>JBPOIN010000097.1:0-2835 GCA_052034445.1 Pseudomonadota bacterium
TGCGTGCTTGCCGGGCGTTATGTATTCTTCAATGGCGATGCAAGCAGCAGTGACGCCAAGAATGCGCGACTGCGCGAGAAGCGCGCACGCGTCGCCACGGCTGGCGCTGCCGATCCTGTAACCCCGCCAGACGTGACGAACGATGACGCCATCGAATCCTGATCCGGCATTCGAACGCATCAAGGGCTGGCAATGCATCGGCTGTGGCAAGATCGAGGCGCCGCAGAATTGCATCGGCGTGTGTCAGGACCGGCGCGTGGATCTGGTATATGCGGATCAACTCACGGATGCCCTGGCCGACAACACCGCGTTGCAGCAGCGTCTGCAGGCCCTTGAAAGCTTGGTGCGTCAGCTGGCGCTCACGACGCCGCGCGCCGATGCCTGGGAGCGCTCCTATCGTGCTTTTCAACAACGCGCCCAGGCCTTGTTGAGTGCTGAGGACTGAATCCTCAGCACTCAGTCCTTTCCCCTCTGCCCTGCCTCAAACCCAGTCGCGTGCGACGAGGAATTCCGTGTACAGATTTTCTTCGGCGCTGCCGGGTTCGGGGTGCCAGTCGTAGCGCCATTTGACGATGGGCGGCAGCGACATCAGGATGGATTCGGTGCGCCCGCCCGATTGCAGGCCGAACAGCGTGCCGCGATCATGCACCAGGTTGAACTCGACGTAGCGACCGCGCCGGTAGGCCTGGAAGTCGCGCTGCTGCTCGGTGTAGGCGAGGTCGCGGCGGCGTTCAAGGATCGGCAGGTAGGCCGCCAGGAAGCTGTCGCCGACCGCGCGCGTGAGCGCGAAACAATGTTCGAAACCGCCGGCATTCAGGTCGTCGTAGAAAATGCCGCCGACGCCGCGCGGCTCGGCGCGATGCTTGAGATAGAAATAACGGTCGCACCAAGCCTTGAATTCGCCATGCAGGTGGGCGCCGAATGGTGTCAGCGTCTGCTTGCAGACGCCATGAAAATGCTGCGCATCCTCGGCGAAGCCGTAATACGGCGTCAGATCCATGCCGCCGCCGAACCACCAGACCGGCGTTTCGCCGGGTTTGCTGGCGATGAAGCAGCGTACGTTCATGTGCGCCGTGGGGCACAGCGGATTGCGCGGATGCACTACCAGCGACACGCCCATGGCTTCGAAGCTGCGCCCGGCGAGTTCGGGGCGGCTGGCGCTGGCCGTCGGCGGCAGCTGGTCGCCCGTCACATGCGAGAAATTCACGCCGCCGCGTTCGAAGACCCGGCCCTCTTCGATTACGCGCGTGATGCCGCCGCCGCCCTGCGGGCGCGTCCAGGCATCGGTCAGAAACGTCTGGCCGTCGCAGACTTCGAGTGCGGCGACGGTGCGCGCCTGCAGGTCGGTGAAGTAGCTCTTGAGTGCGGCGCTGTCCATGGGGTGTGCGCGGCTCAGCCGCGCTTGCCGATGGCGCGATGGCCGATGTCGTGGCGGTATTGCATGCCATCGAAACGGATTTCCTCGACAATCTCGTAGGCGCGTTTCTGTGCTGCGCGCACGTTGTCGCCGAGCGCCGTGACGCACAGCACGCGGCCGCCGGTGGTCACGACATGGCCGTCCTGCTGAGTCGTGCCGGCATGGAAGACATGGCTGTCTTCGCTGCTGGCCGGCAGGCCGTGGATGGCGTCGCCCTTGCGCGGATTTTCGGGATAGTTGGCTGCGGCCATGACCACGCCGAGTGCGACGCGGCGATCCCAGTTGGCCTCGACCTGATCGAGACGGCCATCGATGGCGGCATCGACGAGGGCGACGAAATCGCCCTTGAGGCGCAGCAGGATCGGCTGGGTCTCGGGATCGCCCATGCGGCAGTTGAATTCGAGCACGCGCACGCTGCCATCGGGTTTGATCATCAGGCCGGCGTAGAGGAAGCCCGTGTACAGAATGCCGTCCTGCGCCATGCCTTGCAGCGTCGGCATGATGACTTCGCGCATCACCTTGGCGTGGATTTGCGGCGTCACGACCGGCGCCGGCGAGTAGGCGCCCATGCCGCCGGTGTTTGGCCCCTGGTCGTCGTTGAGCAGGCGCTTGTGGTCCTGGCTGGTGGCGAGCGGCAATGCATGCGCGCCGTCGGCCATGACGATGAAGCTGGCTTCCTCACCGTCGAGGAATTCTTCGATGACCACGCGCGCGCCGGCGTCGCCCATGCGGTTGTCGATCAGCATCTGGTCGATGGCGGCATGTGCTTCGGCGAGCGATAGGGCGACCACGACGCCCTTGCCGGCCGCCAGGCCGTCGGCCTTGATGACGATGGGTGCGCCTTCGGCATTCACATACGTGTGGGCTTGCGCGGCATCGGCGAAGGTCTGGAATTTCGCCGTCGGGATGTGGTGGCGCGTCATGAAGCGCTTGGCGAAATCCTTCGAACTTTCGAGCTGCGCGGCAGCCTGCGAGGGACCGAAGATGCGCAGATCCTCGGCGCGGAAGGCATCGACAATGCCGGCCGCCAGCGGCGCTTCGGGGCCGACGATGGTGGCATGGATCTGCTCGTCGCGTGCGAAGGCCACCAGGTCGGCAATCGCCGTGAGCGGCAGATTCTCGATGCCGTCTTCGAGCGCCGTACCAGCATTGCCGGGTGCGACATAGACCTTTTGCACGAGGGGGGATTGGGCCAGACGCCAGGCCATGGCGTGTTCGCGGCCGCCGGAACCGATGACGAGTAGTTTCATATTCAGTGAGGAGTGAGGGGTTAGGAGGTAGATCGGGCTTCAGCCCGACATGTCGGGTTAAAACCCGACCTACACCGCATCAATGACGGAAATGACGGAAACCCGTGAACACCATGGCGACGTTCTGCTCGTCGGCGGCGGCGATGACTTCGGCATCGCGTACCGAGC
>JBPOIN010000058.1:0-5160 GCA_052034445.1 Pseudomonadota bacterium
CTGGCTCGCCGTGCTCGCTGCCGTCGGCTTTTCCTTCAAGGCCATCCTCGTCAAGCTGGCCTATCTGCCGACCGCCGATGGCGCCACGGTCACGAGCATCAGCGCCATCACGTTACTCGCCCTGCGCATGCTTTTTGCATTGCCGGCGTTCCTCATCGTCGGCCTGCGCGAAACCCGCGCGGCGCCGCCGCTCACATCGCGCGACTGGCTGATGCTGCTGGTGCTGGGCCTGCTGGGTTATTACAGCGCCAGCATTTTCGATTTCCTCGGCCTACGCTACATCACGGCGAGCCTCGAACGCCTGATCCTGTTCACCTATCCGACGCTCACCCTGCTGCTGAGCGCCCTGCTGCTCGGCCGCCGCATCGCGGCGCGCGAAATCGGCGCGCTGCTGCTGTGCTATCTGGGCATCGCCGCCGCCTTCGCCCACGATCTGCACCTGAGTACGGACCAGCGCAGCGTCTGGATCGGCTCGGCCTTTGTCTTCGCCTCGTCGCTGACCTATGCGCTGTATCTGGTCGGCAGCGGGCCGATGATCGCGCGCCTGGGTTCACTGCGCTTTACGGCGCTGGCCATGCTCATGTCGACACTCGGCGTACTGCTGCATTTCGGCGTCAGCGAACCGCTCGCCACCCTGCTGCAACCCTGGCGCATCTATGCGCTGGCCTTCGCGATGGCGCTGTTCTCAACCGTGCTGCCGGTGTTTGCCCTGTCAGCCGCGATCCGCCGCATCGGCGCCAGCCGCGCGGCCTTGATCGGCACACTGGGCCCACTGCTGACGATCGCCTTCGGCTGGTGGCTGCTGGACGAAACCATCTCGGCCATGCAGATCGGCGGCGCCGCCCTGGTGATCGCCGGCGTTCTGCTGGCCAGCCGACGCTGAAAATCAGCGCAGCGCCGGCTGGCTAGGCCATTCAGATTTAAAGGGAGAATGGCAAAGTTTCGTGATTGAAAGATTGCCGCTCATCGTGGTTTTTCCAACTATTTCTTGAGCGGACAAGTGTTGATGCCGAACAGGGAATAGGCGGGGCAAACGCCGAGTGCGCCAGTCGCCAGCGGCATCAGACCGATCCAGGCCCAAACGGGGCCGCCGAAGGCGGCAGCCCAGACCACCAATCCCAGACCAACGACAACGCGCAGCACACGATCCAGAGTACCTGCATTCTTGTTCATGACGATCTCCTTGTGATGTGGATAAACAGAATAGTTTTGCGAGGCGGTTATTCTTGAAACAACGTCAAGAATATTAGCACATTCTGAATTACTGTAAAGCCATGGTTTTCTGCGCACCATTCCCATGACCACTCGGCATGAAATGGCGGTGGCATCACCAAATTCGACCTTCACTACGGCATCTCGAATCGCCTCGATCAACACCAGACGATGCTCTGTAACGACCAGAGTATCGCCGGCCAACAGCTTGTAGTCGCGCGCATCGTTGTATTGCGTGACGAGCAGGCAACCCCGGACGCAGGAGATGCGCCAGCCGCGTGCGCCCGTCAGGCGCAGCAATTGCTGCTTGAACAGCAGTCTGTGGGCAGGGACAAATTCAGGTTTCATGGCGCCAGCGTAGGCCTGACGCCATCTGCCGACCAGTCACGGCGCGGAGCTCGCGGCGGGTGCTGAGGCGACGCCGGCGCCGGACTGTATCGGTTGGCACGCCAATACAGTCCGGCCGATCCGCACAGGGATTGTGATGGGCAATACCGGCGAGTCATGAGAGCATGCTAGTTGAAATATGTGCGGAGACCCGAAATGATTCATCTCGATCGCGCCGGCAATGTGCCGCTCGTGGAGCAGATCGTGGCGCAGCTCGCGGGACTGGTACTTGAAGGACAGATGCCGTCCGGTACCCACCTGCCTTCGATTCGCAAACTTGCCGCGACGCTGCAAATCAGCAGCGCCACGGTCGTCGCGGCGTATGACCGGCTCATCGCGCGCGGCTTGATCGAATCGCGCGCCTCGTCGGGATTCTTTGTCGCTCGCCAACACGCCCTGCGCAAAAGCACGCCGCAACCGGTGATCGCCGCGCCGCGCGAACAAATCGACGCCATCTGGATGATGAAGCGCATGCTGCAGAACGACGCCGGGCAACTCCGCGCCGGCGGCGGCTTCCTGCCCAGGGAATGGCTGGAGGACACACTATCGACGCGACTACTGGCGCGCATCGCCCGCAAGGGCAAACGCGCCTATGTCACCCCGGCCAGCACCGAGGGCTACACGCCCTTGCGCGCCCAGCTGGCGCTCAAGCTCAACCTGGCCGGCATCCCCGCCGCCGCCGAACAAATTCTCATGACCTGCGGCGTCACCCAGGCTTTCGACCTGATCGGCCGTGCGCTGCTGTCACCCGGCGATACCGTGCTCGTCGAAGAGCCCGGCTATTTTGCGCTGTTCGCGCAGCTGCGCGCCATGGGGATCAAACTGGTGCCCGTGCCGCGCCGTGACGATGGACCCGATGTCCACGCACTGACAAATGCCTGTGCGCTCTATCGACCGAAAATCTTCTTCACCCAGACCCTGCTGCACAACCCGACCGGCGGCTCGACCGATCCGGTCGTGGCGCACCAATTGTTGCAGATCGCCGAGCATCACGACTTGCTGATCGTCGAAGACGACATCTACGGCGACCTGTACCCGGCGGCCAACCCGCTACGCCTTGCGCAGCTCAACCGCCTGCAACGCGTGATCTACACCAGCAGTTTCACCAAGATACTGTCGCCGAACATCCGCGTCGGCTATCTGGCGGCACAACCGCATTTGATCGAACTGTTTCTCGAACAGAAAATCCTCGCGATCATGGCGACCTCGGAATTCGACGAAACCCTGGTGTATGAACTGCTGACCGACGGTGGCTATCGCAAGCATGTCGAACGCCTGCGCGTGAAACTCGCGCAACAACGCGCCGCCGTACTCAAGGGACTCAGCGCAGCCGGGCTCAAGCCGCAAGTGCATGGCGACGGCGGCCTGAATATCTGGGCCGAACTACCCACCGCAGTGGATGTTGATCTGCTGCTGCGCGACGCCGAACAGCACGGCATTTTGCTGGCGCCTGGCTCCATCTTCTTCCTGCGCCAGGAACCCGTGCCGTGGCTGCGCTTCAACGTCAGCACCTCGAACGATCCGCGTCTGTTCGCCTATCTGCGCCAGGCCCTGCAGGGATTTTCCGGTTGCGCGCAAAAGCTCGCGGCGGCCAAGGGGTAACGATCCATGTCGAAACAGCTGCAACGCTTCATTGAGGGAGAAAGAAGCGCATTGCCTGCGGCAATTCCGGCGCCTGCCGGAAACATCGGTCACGTTATTTCAATGCCAAACAAGTACCCATGTACAGGAAAAATCGCCGCTATCGCTTGCTGACAGTGGCTCTTGCCCTGAAAAATAGCGGGCGGGTGATTTTCCCGCCCACATAGACGCACGCCGCAAGGGCTACAGGCAATTCAGCCACAAAATCAGAATTTGTTTTGCATAGTCACGATATCGAAGGCGCCCTCAATTCGCCAGCGTTGCAGCGGCTGGAAATACGTGATGGACCTCCTGGTCGGTGCGTTCAGCCACCTGAGCCGCGACGCTGGCCAGATGCGTCGCTGCCGTCAGGCTTTCATCGGCAACCTTGTGGCCCAGATGCACCAGCCAGAAGGCCTCCCAAGGAGAGGCTTGCAGGCTGCGGTGGAAATAACTCTGCGCGAGTTCGCGCGCCACAATGAATTGTCGGGCCGTGGTTTCCCACAACTGTCCGGCATGCGCGGCAGAAGCATGTGCGGTCGCCACGACATACGCCGGAAGAGCGTCCTGCGCCACATGCCGACCGAAAGCCTGGGTGCGCTCAAGCATTTCCTGCGGGGAGATTTCCTCCGCGTTGCCCAGCTGCTCTGCCGCATCGGCCAGCAGGCGCAGAAAGTAATCCGACTTCAACTGTGAAGCGGATTCCAGATAATCAAGATAGCTACGATTGAGCTGCTCACAATACCCGAGTGCATTCGTGCGCACCGTTTGAAGCTCGCTGGCTGAGAGATACACGGATCACCTCCTTTCGTCAGGAAAGCATCAGCGTAACGATGCTGTATGACAAAGAGGTCAACGCTTGATGGCGCTGCCATGACAACAGTGCGACCGTAAAACGCGAGCGACGGCTCCCGCGCCAGCGAACCTGGAACGGCTCAGCTCAACTTGAGGCGCCGCCAGATTTCCGTCGTCAGCCCGGCCTGATTCAAGGTATAGAAATGCAGGCCCGGTGCACCGTTCTTGAGCAGACGTTCACACATCGCGGTAACGACGTCGAGGCCGAAGGCGCGGATCGATTCGCTGTCGTCGCCGTAGGATTCGAGCTTTTTCGCCAGCCAACGCGGGATTTCGGCGCCGCAGTTGGCAGAGAAGCGCGCCAGATTGGTGTAGCTGGCGATGGGCATGATGCCGGGCACGATGGGGGTCGTGACGCCGGCCTGGCGCGCGGCGTCGACGAAATAGTCGTAGGCGTCGGCGTTGAAGAAGAACTGGGTGATCGCGGTATCCGCGCCGGCGTCGATTTTGCGTTTGAAATTCGCCAGATCGGCAGCGGCCGACTTGGCCTGCGGATGCACTTCGGGGTAGGCGGCGACTTCGATGTGGAACCAGTCGCCGGTCTCGGCGCGGATGAATTCGACGAGTTCGTTGGCGTAGCTGAACTCACCCGCCACGGCCATGCCCGAGGGCAGATCGCCGCGCAACGCGACGATGCGGCGGATGCCGGCCGCCTGGTACTGGGCCAGGATGGCGCGCAGGTTGTCGCGCGTCGAGCCAATGCAGGACAGGTGCGGTGCGGCCTCATGGCCTTCGCCCTGGATTTCGAGCACGGTCTCCAGCGTGCGGTCACGCGTCGAACCGCCGGCGCCGAAGGTGCAGGAGAAAAACGCCGGCTTCAGTTCCGCCAGCTGCGCCCGCACGGCACGCAGCTTGACGACGCCTTCGGGCGTCTGCGGCGGGAAAAACTCCATGCTGAAGGGCAGTGAGGGGTGAGGGGTGAGGGGTGAGGAGGAGTTCATTGGGATTTTGAAGTTTTGAGGGAATTGATCAGGCCGGCGAGGAGGCGGAACTCGTCGTTGATGAGCGTGTCGACAGCCGCATCGGGTTGGCAATAACCCAGTTCGCGGGCAATCACGAGTTGGGTATCCAGTTCGCTCAAAGAGC
>JBPOIN010000268.1:0-4986 GCA_052034445.1 Pseudomonadota bacterium
CTGGGCTTTGGCGCCGAGCGGCGCGAGCGCGGCGCCGGCATCCCAGCCGAGGTTGTGCGCATAGCAGAACACAGCCTGGGCATCGGTCAGGCTGGCCGGCAGTTGCGCCTTCATGCTGCCGAGCTTCATGGTATTCGAACGCGGTTCAAGCACGGCGAGGATGCGCTGCGCACCGACGCGGCCGCGCAGGCCTTCGATGGTTGCCGCGATGGCGGTCGGATGATGCGCAAAGTCGTCATACACCGTGATGCCGCGCACCGTACCGCGCACTTCGAGACGGCGCTTGACGCCCGCGAAGTGTGTCAGCGCTTCGAGCGCCACTTGCGGTGCGACGCCGACATGGCGTGCCGCGGCAATCGCCGCCACCGCATTGGCGCGGTTGTGGGCGCCGGGCAGTTCGACGCGCGTACGGCCGATGTCTTTGCCGGCCAGGCTCACGACGAAGCTGCCGTCCGCCGCCGCCGGGCCGGCCTGCCAGCCGGCCGTGCAGTTGAACTGCTCCTGCGGCGTCCAGCAGCCGCGCGCCAATACGCGCTGGAGCGCCTCTTCCGCCGCATTCGTGACGATCAGGCCGTTGTTTGGCAGGGTGCGCACAAGGTGATGAAATTGTGTCTCGATGGCTGCAAGATCGGCGAAGATGTCCGCGTGATCGAACTCCAGATTGTTCAGGATCACGGTCCGTGGCTGGTAGTGAATGAACTTTGAACGCTTGTCGCAAAACGCCGTGTCGTATTCGTCGGCTTCGATCACGAAGAAGGTCGGTTCGACACCTTTCGCCGGATTGCCGCCCAGGCGTGCCGAAATGCCGAAATTCTGCGGAATGCCGCCGATCAGGAAGCCGGGGCACATGCCGGCATAGTCGAGAATCCAGGCCAGCATCGAGGTCGTCGTGGTCTTGCCGTGCGTGCCGGCGACGCCAAGCACCCATTTGCCGCGCAGGATGTGCTCGGCCAGCCATTGTGGCCCTGAAACATACGGCAGGCCGCGCGCGAGGATGGCTTCGAGCAGCGGATTGCCGCGCGAAATCGCATTCCCGACGATGAACAGATCGGGCGCCAGATCGATCTGGCTGGCGTCATAGCCTTCGGTCAGTGCGATGCCCTGCTCGGCCAGCTGGGTGCTCATGGGCGGATAAACGTTGGCGTCACAGCCGCTGACTGTATGGCCAGCGGCGCGCGCGAGCAGCGCGATGCCGCCCATGAAAGTGCCGCAGATGCCGAGAATGTGGATGTGCATGGCGAGTCGCGGAAGAGGCCCCGCAGGCTGTGTAGAATGGCGTCGGATTATAGACGATCGGGGTTTTTCTACCGTTCCGTTTTTCTCGCTGCAACGCATTCCGCACTGCTTTTCTCGCTGCAACGCATTCCGCACTGCTTATGTCTGCTCATTCGCCGCAAATTCCCCGCCATTCCCGCGAAGATGCCTTGCGGCTTGCCATCGCCGCGCTGGCCGCCCGGCTGATGGCCGAGGACGGCATCAATGATTTCGCTCTGGCCAAGCGCAAGGCCGTGCGCCAGCTGGGCCTGCGCGCCGATGCCCCATTGCCCGACAATCAGCAGGTCGCGGCGGCGCTGCGCGAATATCAGACGCTGTATCAGGGCGATGAATTGCCCGAGCGCCTGCTCCTGCTGCGCAGCGAAGCCCTCGCCTTGATGCGCCGGCTCGAAACGTTCAATCCCTGCCTGACCGGCCCGGTGCTCGATGGCACGGCGGGCCGCTATGCCGAGGCGGAGATCGACCTGTTCGTCGATAGTGGCAAAGATGTGGAGATATTTCTGCTAAATAGCGGCATTATCTTTGAACAGGTAGGGATTCGGCAGCGTGGCCCGGAGGCTCCAGAGCTGCGGTTGCGCGTCGAGGGAGCGCAAACCAATCAGATCCTGAATGTCTATCCACAGGTCTGTGCGCGCCAACGGCGCCGCAATTTGCACCGCGGTCAAGTTGCCGGCCGCGCTGGAATCGCCGCGCTGGCAGCCCTGCTGGGTCAGACTTGAGGTGGTGCCGTGCTTGCCTGCCGCTGTCAATGTGGCGGGTAGAGGGTGATTGGTGGCGAACTTCGCTGATCGTGCCGGAATCGCGCAAGCCCTGGGTTCTCTCCTGCGCTCGCAGGAGAGGCCGGGCTTGATCCCGGCGGAGTCTTGGCCGCCATGGCGCGACAAGCGGGTGGCGGCGCTCCTTAGTGGCTGATATGGACCATGTTGTGCGGAAATGTCCGGCTGACCCACGGACAGGGTATGGATTGCGCTTTGCGATAGTTTGGGCGACAATGCAAAAATTGCATCGATTTGCAGCAAACTTGCGCCTATGTCCAAGCAAACTTCGACGCCAAAGAGCAGTTCGCGCATTCTCGAACCACGCATTCTGGTGTTGCACGGCCCCAATCTGAATCTTCTCGGCACGCGCGAACCCGGCGTGTATGGCCGCACGACGCTCGCCGACATTCATGTCGCCATGGAAGCCCAGGCGCGTGCTGCGGGTGTGCAGCTCGAAAGCTTTCAAAGCAATAGTGAAGGTGAGTTGATTGATCGCGTGCAATCCGCCGCCAGCGAAGGTATCAATTTCATCATCATCAACCCCGCGGCATATACGCATACCAGCGTCGCCCTGCGTGATGCACTGGCTGCCGTGGCCATCCCCTTCATCGAAGTGCATCTGTCGAACATCCACGCGCGCGAAGCCTTTCGTCATCACTCGTATTTTTCCGATCTGGCTGTCGGCGTCATCTGCGGCCTGGGAGCGGAAGGTTACGGGCTGGCGCTGACGGCGGCGCTGGCGCGCATTCGTCAATCCTGATCAACGCCGGCGGCGCATCGTGCAATAACCGCTCGCCGGCAACACGTCATTCCTCGCAACCTCGCCAATATCCTTACTTGCTGGAGTATCCATGGATCTGAGAAAACTCAAGAAGCTGATTGACCTCGTTCAAGAATCGGGGATTTCAGAACTCGAAGTCACCGAGGGCGAAGAAAAGGTTCGCATCGTCAAGAACGGTTCGGTGCCGCAAGCCGCCACCTATCACATGATGGCCCCGCCCGTGCACCATGCGCCGCCAGCAGCAGCGGCCCCGGCAGCTGCCGAAGTTCCGACTGCCGCCGTGCCGGATGGCAAGGTGGTAACGGCGCCGATGGTGGGTTCCTTCTATCGTTCCAGCGCTCCGGGCGCTCCGGCCTATGTCGAAGTCGGTCAGACGGTCAAGGAAGGCGATACGCTGTGCATCATCGAGGCCATGAAGCTGATGAATGAAATCGAATCCGATGCGAGCGGCGTCATCAAGGCCATTCTGGTGGAAAACGGTCAGCCTGTGGAGTTCGGCCAGCCGATGTTCGTCATCGGTTGATACGCTCATGTCAAAGGCATTGCGCGCGGGCGGCTACCGGTTGGCCTGCCGCATCAGCCATTAGCGAGAAAGAACCGCATGTTTGAGAAAATCCTTATCGCCAATCGTGGTGACCAGCCGCCGACAGGCGGTATAGCGGCGCAGCCAAATTGCCCCGTGGCCGCCGGCCACGGGGGCGATTTCACCACGAGGCCCTGCCATGTTTGAGAAAATCCTTATCGCCAATCGTGGTGAAATCGCCCTGCGGATTCAGCGCGCCTGCCGCGAGCTGGGTATCAAGACCGTGGTGGTGCATTCGGTCGCCGATACCGAGGCAAAATACGTCAAGTTGGCCGACGAATCGGTCTGTATCGGTCCAGCGCCTTCCTCGGCCAGTTACCTGAACATCCCGGCCATCATTTCCGCAGCCGAAGTCACCGATGCCGAAGCAATTCATCCAGGCTACGGTTTCCTGTCGGAAAACGCCAACTTCGCCGAACGTGTCGAAAAATCCGGCTTCGTGTTCATCGGCCCGCGCCCCGAGACCATCAATCTGATGGGCGACAAGGTCAGCGCCAAGGATGCCATGAAGGCTGCCGGCGTGCCTTGCGTGCCGGGTTCCGAAGGCGCGTTGCCCGACGATCCGAAGGAAATCACCAAGATCGCGCGCGCCATCGGTTACCCTGTCATCATCAAGGCGGCGGGCGGCGGCGGCGGACGCGGCATGCGCGTGGTGCACACCGAAGCCGCCCTGCTGAATGCTGTCAGTATGACGCGCAGCGAGGCTGGCACGGCGTTCGGCAATCCGACCGTGTATCTGGAAAAGTTCCTCGAAAACCCGCGTCACATCGAAATCCAGGTGCTCGCCGACAGCCACCGCAACGCCATCTATCTTGGCGAGCGCGACTGTTCGATGCAGCGTCGCCACCAGAAGGTCATTGAGGAAGCGCCGGCGCCCGACATCAACCGGCGCGCCATCGCGCGGGTCGGCGAGCGTTGCGCCGAGGCCTGCCGCAAGATCAATTACCGCGGCGCCGGTACTTTCGAGTTCCTCTACGAGAATGGCGAGTTCTACTTCATCGAGATGAACACGCGCGTGCAGGTCGAACATCCGGTCACCGAGCAGGTGACGGGCGTCGATATTGTCCAGGCGCAGATCCGCATCGCGGCTGGCGAAAAGCTCTGGCTGCGCCAGCGCGACATCGAGCTCAAGGGGCATGCCATCGAATGCCGCATCAATGCCGAGGACCCGTTCAAGTTCACGCCTTCGCCGGGCAAGATCACGTCCTATCATCCGCCCGGCGGCCCCGGGATTCGCGTCGATACCCACATCTATCAGGGGTATACGATTCCGCCGAATTACGATTCGATGATCGGCAAGGTCATCGCCACGGGCGGATCGCGCGACCAGGCCATCCGGCGCATGCGAATCGCATTGTCCGAAATGGCTGTCGCCGGCATCACCACGAACATTCCGCTGCATCTGGAACTCATGCAGGATGCCAATTTCGTGCATGGCGGCACGAGCATTCACTATCTCGAAGAAAAACTCGCGGCGCGCGCCGCGGCGCTGAAGGGCAAGTAAGTGGCAAGTAAGCGCCGCATCATGGCGCTTGCGCGACGGGCAATGCAAATGCCTCAGGAGATTTAACGATGTGGCTATCGGTCAC
>JBPOIN010000163.1:0-2586 GCA_052034445.1 Pseudomonadota bacterium
CCCAGGCCTTGGCCTTGTCGGTCAGGGTGCGCAGCAGATAGGCCGGATGATAGGTGACGATGACGGGAACCGGCGCTGCGGTCGCAGCGGCGGGCCGGTATTCCAGCAGCTTGCCGCGCACCGCAGCGATCTTGACCTCGCTCTGCAGCAGCGATTGCGCTGCGGGACGCCCGAGCGCCAGCATCAGTCGGGGCTGGATCAGGGCGATCTGCCGCTCCAGATACGGCCGGCAAGCGGCGATTTCCTCGGCCTGCGGCTGGCGATTGTTGGGCGGCCGGCATTTCACGGCATTCGCGATATACACGTCCTGCCCACGCCGCAGGTCGATCGCCGCCAGCATCGCATCAAGCAGCTTGCCGGCCTGGCCGACGAATGGCTCGCCGCGTTCGTCTTCCTCGGCGCCCGGCCCTTCACCGACCAGCAGCCAGTCGGCCGTCACATCACCGACGCCGAGCACGGCCTGCTTGCGTTCCTGGCACAGCGCGCAGGCGCGACAGGCGGCCACGCTGGCGCGCAGCTCGTCCCAATTCATGGCGGCAATGGCGCGCGCGCGCGGATCTTCGCCAGTGTCCTCGTCAAACCCGGCAGGCGCGTGATCATCGTCCTCGTCATGCGTCCGGGTGAGGAGATCTTGATAGTAATCGTGGGCCGCCGGCTCCATCTCTGACGGCGCCGACGCCAGCGCCGTCGGGGTAGCCGGCATGGCGGGCGACAGTGCTTCCGCTGCGGGCTGCGGGCGCGGCTGAGTATGCGGCTGAGCAGGCGGCGGCGTGGATGGCTGCGGTGTCGCCGGCGCGACCAGCGCGGCGGTAGCTTGCACCTCCGACACCTCCACACCCGCCTGCACCGCTGGCGCGCGCAAGCGCCAGAGCGGGCCGAGCCCCATCTCGCGCAGAATGCCAGCGCGGCGCACCGGGTTCGCCGTGGTCGTCATCCGAGCTCCCGCGCCAGCACCAGCGCCGTTTCGCGCCCTTGCGGCGCCGGATAGTAATTCGGCCGCGCGCCGATCTGCACAAAGCCATGACGCGCGTACAGGGCGCGTCCCGCCGCGTTCGAGACGCGCACTTCGAGACACATGCGCGCCGCCCCATGCCGGCGCGCCACATCAAACAACCTGGCCAGCAAGCGGCCGCCCAAACCCTGGCGCTGGTGCTCCGGTGCGATGCCGATATTGAGCAGTTCGACCTCGTCGACCGCCAGCAACATCACGGCAAATCCCAGCAGCTCGCCCGTCGCCGAGCGCATGAGCCAGGCGCTGTCGCCGGCCTTCAGCGAATCGGCAAAATTCCCGGCGCTCCACGGATAGGCTACCAGTCGCTGCTCCAGCGCCAGCACTGGCGCTAAATCGGCATCCTGCATGGGCACGAAGCTCCAGACCGGTTCCTGACTTGCATTCGCCGGCGCCGGCATGTCGCGGCCGTCTTGCGCAGCCGCATTCAGCCGCGCATTCATCAATTGAGCCCACCGCGCGCCAGACGCTCGGCTGTGGTCAGCGCCACCTTGTCGCGCACATACAGCGGCACGGCCTGACTCGCATCGACGCCCTCGCCCCGCCCGAGACGCGCCGCCGCCAACTCGGCTACGGCCGCCGCGGTTGGCCAGAGATTGGCCAGACGCTGTGGCAACTGATCCTGCAGCAGATCGGGGTAGGTCGCGAAACCGTCGCCGCAACCCAGCCAGTCCTCGCCGGCCGGCGGCTCGAATCGCAGCAGTTGCGGCGGCGTCACGGCGGGCGCCGCCTGCATTTCCGGCCAGCCAGCGCGGAAGGTATAGGCCGCGTAATACACCTCGTTCATGCGCGCATCAAGACAGGCCAGCACGCGCGAAGCGCCCGTCTGCCGATGCGCCGCAAACGCCAGCGCCTCCAGCGTCGACACGCCAATCACCGGCAGATCGAGGCCGAATGCCAGTCCCTGCGCCACGCCGCAGGCCAGACGCAAGCCGGTAAACCCGCCCGGCCCGGCGCCGAAAGCGACGCCGTCGAGCGCGGCAAAATCGATCCGGGCTTCTGTCAACAGTTCATCGACCCACGGCAATAGCCGTTCCGAGCCGCCATTTGGCACCGCGGCGGCGCGTTCAAGCAGCGCACCATCGCGCCAGAGCGCGACCGACAGATGCTGGGAGGAGGTTTCGAGGGCGATGAGATTCACCCGGCGATTTTAACCGATGCCGGAGGTCGCAGGATTGCAGCACAGAGCAATCCGCTCATTGGTCGCCCGCCTTCGCCTGCCGCGGCTGCCCGTCAGCACAGCGCGGAGAGCACGACACGAGCAATCAATTGATATAACAAAAACACAGGGCACTTGACGCCAGGCCTTGCCCGCATTGAAAGTTCAGAACCAAAATACGGATTGCGTGATTTTCCGTCAATCACATGTCCTGACAGCAAGGGCTTCGGGGCAGTCGGACAAAAAACTTAAATCCATTCGTCATTGTGCATAACAATACACGCCCCGCCAGCCTGAGCAGAACCGGCGCAGAAAACTTGCTCAGTCACCATTCCACTCGCTGCCTGGTCATCCCCAAGGTAACAGAATGATCTTGCCCGACACCCGACCGGCGTCGATGGCCTCATGCACGGCGCGC
>JBPOIN010000213.1:0-12349 GCA_052034445.1 Pseudomonadota bacterium
AAACCTGCAATACAAACGAATATTTTCAATTTTGTATCCCGCAGCACGCACACTGGCTGAAACATTCGAGTAGATGGATGCTCGGTTGGTATCGAATCCTGGCGACCGACTCCGAATATTGACAAAGCAATATTAGCGGCACACTACAAGCCGCCGCGTAACCTCGGCGTTGGCCATTTCGTGCGTCCGCGCGAAAGCCAGCGAAAGTACGGGGGAGCGCTCGACTTCGCGCCAGAGCTGGGCGATCGTCGCCGCGATGACGGGCGCCGGAACCTGGGCGTCGAACTGCACGAGCTGATGCGCCAGCAAGGGATCGCCCAGCAATTCGACGGCGCGCGCGACGACCCCCTGCATGGCGCGGATCCAGCCGAGCTGCACAGCGGAAAACTCCGGCGCGGCGCACAGCGGGAAATACGTCGTCTCGATGTTGGCGACATCCAGCACCATGCCATGCGGCGCATAGTTGAGCATCTCCCACTGCGGAAAATCCGTTCCCTGTTGCGCTTCGAGAATCGCCGTCGCCTCCACCGCAACTTCACCAGCATAGGCATGCCGGACAGTCCGGATGATTTCATCGTTGGCGATGCGATACAGGAAAAAACACCGGGCCTGGGTTCCGGCACGCTCATTGAGACGCGCCAGGCTGAGTCCCGTGCCGCATAGATCGACGATCAGGCTGCGCGCCGCGGCCAGGCTTCTGAAATAGTCCAGATACGCTGTCGAGCCCTGGGTACGTGCCAGACGACTGGTGTAAAAATAATGCACGGCCGGCGAGGCCGGCGTTGCCGCACCGCCCGCGGCGCGATCAAGCATGCCGCCGAGCGCGGCATACAAATCCGCCCAGGCACGGCAATCGCGGCTGCAGAACAGCAGGTTCGCCGGCGGCTCGGCAGTCGTCTGGATCTGGCTGCGCAGATACAACGAGGCCAGCAACAGCACGGGGATGTTGAAGCCGGCCTGCAGACGATTGAGTTCGAGGCCGACCGGATCATCGCCGGCCTGTTCGAGACGCAAGGCGCGCGCGATGAGCGCCGTGCCCGTGAAACCGTTGGCGAGCAGAAAATTCTCGACCGGCGTCAGCGCCGCCGCCGCCGTGAGCCGCGTCGCAATGCCGTGGGCGCCGGCCAGCGCGCCATCGTCGCGCGGGTGATCGCCGAGATGCTGGATGCCGCCGACAGCACCGCCTTGGTCAAGCAGCTGCAGCGTGCGCCAGACACGCCCAGAGCTCTTGCCGCCCGAAGAACGATGAATCACCACGCGTTTGCGCAAACCGGCATGGCGCAGCAGGCGTTCGATGAACTCGGTCGGCAAATACATGTCGGTCAGCAACAGATCGCCATCTTCGACGGCACGCAGGTTCTCGGCGATCGGCATGACGTTCTGCAGCTCGGTGTCGAGTTCGATCTGCTGCAGCTGGGCGCTGGTTGCGGCATCGAGCGCCAGATCGGCGGCGAGCTCGCGATAAATGTCGGCAAACGTGTAATCCTGCGCCAGCAGGCGCTGTTCGGCGGCCACCCGGCGCACGGCGAAATCCGCGATGCCGCTGCGCTGCTCGACGAGCGCGAAGATGCCCTGGGGTTGCACGCACTTGCGCGTGATGAGGGTATCGAAGACATCGAAGGTGCGCATGACGACTCTCCTTCAGGCCTTGCGGATCAGCGCCAGTGCGCTGACGAAACGCCCGCCCGGCGCCTGGGTGTTGCTGACGACCACCAGCGAGGCGATCTGCCGATGCAGGGCGCGGATCGCCGCCTCATCCCAGAGCGCGGAGAAATTCCCGGTTCCCTGCCGCAAGGCTTCGAGCCACTCGGCGGTGCGCTGCACGGCGGGCAGGTTTTGCTCGAAGAAGGGCGGCTGGCAATGCAAATCCTCGATGATGTAGAGTCCGCCGCTGCGCACGCAGGGCAGCAGTGTGCGCAGCGCCAGCTGCTGGTGATACGAGGCATGCGATGCATCGTCGATGATGAGGTCGACGTCGGTGCCAATGGTTGCGGCCAGATGCGCCAGATCGTCCGGGTTGCCCATATCGCCGCGCACGAACTTGAAGCGCGGCGAGAGTTGCTGCAGATCGGCAAAATCGGCGATGTCGAAACCGGTAATCTCGGCGTGCGGAAAATACTCCAGCCACATCGCCAGGCTCGGTGAGCCGCTGCCCGGCGCGCGCGGCCCGGACTGCCCGTGATGCGCCGCAGGATCGTGAACGCCCTGCGCGAGCCCCAGCTCGACCAGCTTGCGCGTAGTCTGCCGTTCGTTGTGCAGCAGCAGATCGTAGAGCTGTGCATAGCGATGGCGATCGCCGTGCAGCGAGCCCTTGTCGGAGCCGAAATTGTTCGCCAGTTCGTTGAGGACGCTCGAAAACATCGGGATGGCCTGTGGGTGTCGGGGCTGCCTGAAATTCGCCGTGGCGCGCAGCGCTCAGCGCTCGTCCCACAGCGCAGCGCTGGCGCCGGGCGCGGTCTCGCTGGCCGGCCCGGCAAGGCCGAAGTGGCGCCAGATCGCCGCCGTGGCGACACGGCCGCGCGGCGTGCGCTGCAGGTAGCCCTGCTGGATCAGATACGGTTCGAGCACATCCTCGATGGTGTCGCGCGCCTCGCCGATGGCGGCGGCGAGATTGTCGACGCCGACCGGGCCGCCGCCGAATTTTTCCAGCATCGCGCCAAGCAGCTTGCGGTCCATGATGTCGAGGCCCAGATGATCGACATCGAGCATGGTCAGCGCCGCATCGGCCACTTCGCGCGTGATCTCGCCGTTGGCCTTGACCTCGGCATAGTCACGCACGCGGCGCAGCAGGCGGTTGGCGATGCGCGGCGTGCCACGCGAACGCTTGGCGATTTCCATGGCGCCGCTCTCGGCGATACGCACCTTGAGCAGTTGCGCCGACCGCGTGACGATCAGGGCCAGCTCGGCCGGGGTGTAGAACTCCAGACGCGCGACGATGCCGAAGCGGTCGCGCAGCGGGTTGGTCAGCATGCCGGCGCGCGTCGTCGCACCGACCAGCGTGAACGGCGGCAGGTCGAGCTTGACCGAACGCGCCGCGGGGCCTTCGCCGATCATGATGTCGATCTGGAAGTCTTCGAGCGCCGGATAGAGGATTTCCTCGACCACCGGCGACAGGCGATGAATTTCGTCGATAAACAGCACGTCATGCGGTTCGAGATTGGTCAGGATCGCCGCCAGGTCGCCCGCGCGCTCCAGCACCGGGCCGGAGGTCTGGCGCAGATTGACGCCCATCTCGTGCGCGACGATGTGCGCCAGCGTGGTCTTGCCGAGGCCCGGTGGGCCGAACAGCAGCACATGATCCAGCGACTCGCCGCGCTGGCGCGCTGCCTGGATGAAGATTTCGAGCTGAGCACGGATCTTCTGCTGGCCGATGTACTCGTCCAGCATCTTCGGCCGCAGTGCGCGTTCGAGGACTTCCTCCTGCGTCGAGGCCGACGCGGCGGAAATCAGGCTGCGGTCGTGTTCCACGGGCAGGCTGCCCGCCAGTTTGTCGATTTCAATGGCCATGGCCGGCGAGTTTATCCGAGATTGAAACCAGCCGCGACAGGCGCATGGATAGATGGGGGGATTCACGGAGCGTTGCTGCGCGAATGAAAGAATTTGCCTATTGACAACTATTATCACTGAACGGATATTCGTCCAATGCATCCTTTCCGATGCATATGCCGCTATTTACATGACCAAACCTGCCTTTGCAGGATTGCGCTGTGCGAATTTTTTGCGCGATGCTGATTTGCGCTTTTTCGCCTCAACCATCCAGGGAGACTCGCTTGATGAAACTCAGAACCAGAATTCTGTCCATGCTTGCAGCCATGTCGCTGACAACCTTTAGCGTACAAGCGGAAGACGGCGTCAGCGCCAATGAAATCGTGATCGGCATGGCCAATGCCCTGAGCGGACCTGCCGCTGGCCTGGGAACCGGCATGCGCGATGGCGCCACGGCCTATTTCAACAAGGTCAATGCGGCAGGCGGCGTCAATGGCCGCAAAATCAAACTCATCAGTGTTGACGACGGCTATGAACCGGCCAAGGCTGCCGCCGCAACCACCAAGCTGATTGAGCAGGACAAGGTTTTCGCCCTGTTCGGTTTCGTCGGCACGCCCACCTCGGCCGCCGTCGTGCCGATCGCCTCGAAGGCCGGAGTGCCGTATGTTGCCCCCTTCACGGGCGCCGAAGCCTTGCGCAATCCGGTCAACAAGGTGGTTTTCAACGTCCGCGCTTCCTACTTCAACGAAACCGAAGGTCAGGTCGAGCATCTGACGAAGGATCTGGGCATCAAGAAAATCGGCGTCTTCATCCAGGACGATGCCTATGGCACCGCCGGCAAGGGCGGGGTGTTGCGGGCACTGCAGAAGCGTGGCCTGACACTAACGGGCGAAGGCAAATACAAGCGCAATACCGAGGAAGTTGACGAAGCCATCGGGCTGCTCAAGGCCGCGCAACCCGAAGCGATCGTGATGGTCGGCACCTACAAGGCCACCGCAGCCTTCGTCAAAAAAGCCAAAGCCCAGGGGCTCAACGCGAAATTCCTGAACGTATCGTTTGTCGGCACCGCCGATTTCATCGCCGCAGCCGGCGCCGATGGCGAAGGAGTTTACATTTCACAAGTGGTTCCCTCACCCGACGACGCCAGCATCCCCGTCGTCAAGCAGCATCAGGGCGACATGAAGGCCGCTGGCAAGAACGAGGTCAATTACACCACGCTGGAAGGCTATATCGGCGCCCAGGTTCTGGTCGAAGGCCTCAAGACTGCCGGCAGCAATCTGACGCGCGCCGCGTTCATCGACGCCATGGACAAGCTCAATATGGACGTCGGCGGCATGAAACTGTCTTTCAAGCCCACCGACCATCAAGCCTCCGATAGCGTGTTTTTCACGCAGATCAAGGCCGGCAAGGCGGTTCCGGTCACGAAGTTCTAAGCCGGACTATCGCCAACGAACGGGATGGTCGAACGCTTTGCGTTACAACGGCCATCCCGTTTTACAACAGCAATCGCAAGACACATGACATGACGAATCCTTTCAAATTCGATAGCCTGAACAAAAAACTGCTGGTGCCAACCCTGCTGCTGGTCAGCGTTGCGCTGTGTCTGCTCGGTGTTGCCATGATTTTCCAGCAACACCGCGCGCTCCAGTCGAGCATGGAATCGAAAGCCAACAGCACCATCAATTTTCTTGAAAAGGTCAGCGCCACTTACATCACGAATTACGACCTTTCCGCACTCGAAGGTTTCGTCAAGGAACTGGCCAAGGATGCCGACGTCAACTTCGTCGAGTTCTACGATGCCGAGAAAAAATCGATTACCGCCAACGCCATGAAGGCCCCTGCAGACACCTCCAACCTGCTGGTTTATGAAAGAAACATTCTTGATACGGAGAAAAAACCCATCGGTTTCGTCAAGCTCGGCTACAACCGCAGCGCGCTTGATGACAATCTGCGCAAGGGCATCGTGACGGTTCTGAGCAGCACCTTGCTGGTGCTGCTGGTGCTGGCGATTGGCCAGACCATGATCGCCCGCGGCGTCACGCAAACCGCACAACAAATCCTGCATTCATTCGACCAATTATCCAGCGGGCAGGGCGACCTGACGGCGCGCATTCATGTGCAGAGCCAGGACGAGCTGGGGCAAATCGTCGTCGCGTTCAACAAGGTCATGGACCAGATTCAGGACCTCATCAAGCAGGTCAAACGCTCGGCCGACAGCGTTTCGAGTACCGCCGTCCAGGTATCGAACTCGTCGGGTCAGATGTCCGAAAGCTCGCGCATCCAGGACCAGGCCGCCATCTCGACCGCCGCGGCTGTCGAGCAAATGACCGCCAGCATCACGAACGTGGCCGATTCGTGCGAGGAAGTCCGTCAGCTCTCGAATCTCGGTCAGACACAAACCCAGAAAGGCCACAGCCAGCTCAACGAACTGGTGCAGGAAATCAGCCAGGTCGAAACCGCCGTTCGGGAGATGGCCGAAACCATCGATCAGTTCGTCAAGAGCACCGAGGCGATCACCAGCATGACGGCGCAAGTCAAAGGAATCGCCGAACAAACCAATCTATTGGCTCTCAATGCGGCAATTGAAGCCGCGCGCGCCGGCGAGCAAGGCCGCGGTTTTGCCGTGGTCGCCGACGAGGTGCGCAAGCTGGCGGAAAAATCGAGCCAGTCAGCCAACGAGATCGACACCGTCACAAAAATGCTTGGTCAGCAATCCATGGTCGTACAACACGCCATCGACAAAGGCATGCAGTCTCTGTCGGCGAGCCAGACATTCCTTGGCAGCGTCTCCACGACACTCGCGGAAGCCGCCGGCTCGGTCAATGACGCCAATAACGGCGTGGGCCAAATAGCAACGGTCATCGGTGAACAAAGATCTGCCAGCCACGAAATCTCACAGCATGTCGAACGCATGGCGCAAACATCCACCGAGAGTCATCGCATCATCCAGAACACCTCCGAAGCCGCCCGGCAACTTGAACACATGTCCGCCGAGCTCAAGAGTCTGGTCGAACGCTTCAGGGTCTAGTCGCTGCAGAATTCGACGTTTCAGGCCTTCGACAGCAGCTTGAGGGCCTGACGAATCCCTTCCGGCACTGCCACGCCTTCGGGCAGCGACTTCATGGCCGGCAGCGCCTCGCGCTCGCTGTAGCCGAGCGCCAGCAGGGCGTTCAGGATGTCGTCGGCGGGGACATGTTCCGGCTTGCCGGCCGCATTCACGCTGCTGGCCACGCCGCCGGCCTTGGGCAGACGATCACGCAGTTCGAGCAGCAGGCGCTCGGCGGTTTTCTTGCCGATGCCGGGGATTTTCACCAGACGGCCGGCCTCCTGCAAGGTCACGGCCTGCGCCAGTTCGCGCACCGACAGGCCGGACAGCACGGCCAGCGCGATGCGCGCGCCGACGCCGCTGATCTTGAGCAACTGGCGAAACGCGGCGCGCTCTTCCTCGCTCAGGAAGCCATACAGAAAATGGCCATCCTCGCGCACAATCATGTGGATCTGCAGCACGACCTTCTCGCCGGTCGCCGGCAGGTTGTAGAAGGTGCTCATGGGCACATCGACTTCATAGCCGACGCCCTGCACATCGAGCAGGATCTGCGGCGGATTCTTTTCGGCGATCACGCCATGCAGGCGGCCGATCATGACAGCCAGCCCCGCAACACGGTCAGCGCGGCGGCCAGCAGCAGGCCATACAGATGCGCGGCGGCGATCGTCAGTTTGATCGCCGGCACGAGTTGCGCCGGTTCCTCGGCATGCTGCCACAGGCCATGCGCGGCATGCAGTGACAGTGGGGCGGCGAGAAAGGCCAGCAGCGCCGCATTCGGCAGCACGCCGAACGCCACGTTGGCGGCCAGCCAGACGTAGGCCGCCAACGCCAGCAGGATGTAGCCCCAGCGCGCATTCTGGCGTCCGAGACGGACGACCATGGTGCGCTTGCCGGCCTGCGCGTCGGCGCGATAGTCAGGGAACTGATTGATGTACAGCAGATTGGCGACCAGCAACGCAAAGCCCAGCCCCGTGGCGAGCGGCATGAAGGCATAGCTGCCGCGCTGCACGTAATCGCTGCCGACGACGATCAGCACCCAGCCGGCCGCCACGGCGATCTCGCCCAGGCCACGGCTGACGAACTTGAGCGGCGGCGCCGAATACGCCCAGCCGACAATCAGCCCGGCCAGCCCGATGCCGATCAGGCCGGCGGCCGAATGCAGCGCCAGCCACAAGCCGGCCGGCACCACAGCGCCAAGCAGCGTGAAGCCAAACAGCGCTGTCTGCCGTGGGGTGAGCACGCCATTCTGGATGAAGCGGCTGCCGCCCGTGAACGGGAACACGCGCTCGGTATTCGCCGCATCGGCGCCGTTGATGGCGTCGTAGTAATCATTCAGCACATTCACGCCGGCGTGGGCCACCAGCGCGAACACCAGGGTCAGCAGCGCCTGCGGCAGCTGCAGGTCGATGCCGCCGACATGGGCGCTGGCCAACCCAAGCAGCACGCCGACCAGTGTCACGCTGAGAAACGCCGGACGCGTGGCGAGAAAATAGCGCAGCGCGGTGTTCGGCAGTGCGGCAAGCGTCGGTTCGGCGGGGTGCAGGGAAGCGGAGTCGGGCGGCATAAGGTATCCGGATTGGGGCGTCAGTTGGCAATGGGTCAGTTTAGCCGCTTTGGCCGGCCGATTGGGATGACACGGAAACGGCGGCGAGCTCTTCGATGCGCTGCACGAGGTGATCGATCACGTGCTCCTGCTGAAAGGCCGCGTATTTGTGCGCAAAGGCCCGGGCGTTGGCAGCGAATCCCGGTTCGCAGAGAATCTGCTGGAGTTTTTGCGGCAGATCCGTCGGCGGCTGCTCGGGGCTGATCAGCAGGCCGGCGCCCATTTCCTCGACGCGCCGCGCCAGCAGGTATTGTTCGAGGTGGCCCGGCAGCATGAGCACAGGCTTGCCGGCCAGCAGGAAGGCGATGGTGGCGGCCGGACTGCCGTAGGTGACGGCGGCATGCGCCTCGCGCGCGGCCTGGTTCAGGTCGACGGGCTGGGCGGCGAACTGCAACCAGGGGGTCTGATACAAGCCGCGCAACTCCGCACTCGCATCCGGGCAATACACGAGACATGGCAGGCGGAGTTGCTGCAAGGCCTGCAATGCCGCCGCGCAATGCGCGCTGCCCGCGCGCAGATAGGCATACAGCCGCGGTTGATGCTCGGCGCCATCCGGCCATTGCGGCGCATGCGCGACCGCTGCCGGTAACGTGCCCCAATAACTTGCCGGGCCGCGTTGCGCATAATGATCGAGTTCGGGAAACGTCAGCAGCGTGGTTTCGGCGACCTGAAACAGTTCCGCCAGATAACGCAGCGGCGGCTTGCCGAACTGCGTGAGCACGGCATTCAGCGGACCGAGAGCGGTGGCTTCGATGTCGGCCAGACGCGCAACGGGCACCTCGATCCACGGCCGCATGTTCGGCAGTGGGCTGATCTGCGGCGGGGCGAAAAAGCCGCTGCCGAACAACATCACGGGAATATCCAGGGTGCGCGCCGCGAGGATCGCCGTCGGCGCATGGTCGGCCAGCAACACGGCCGGTTTGAGCAAACCCAGCAATTCGCGCCAGGCCACCACCAGGCCTAGCAAGTCGTCAGTTTGCGCATAACCGAAACGCAGCAGGATGTCGGCATAGCTCAGCGGCGGACCATCGCGCCGGGTTTCGGGCAGCGTCGGCGCCTGCAACCAGGCGAAATTCTCGCGCGTCAGCAGCTTGGCGGCCTGGTTAGTCTGCGAAACCAGCCAATGCACGGGATGGCCGCGCGCGCGCAAGGCCTTGGCAACCGGCAGGAAGGTGCCGATGTGGCCGAGGTTGGCGCCGAACTCCCAGGCGTAGGCAATCGCAGCGCCCGTCATGCTTATACCAGTCGCCCGTTGCGCACGCGGAAGCCGGCCGTCGCCAGCGTACCGAGGCCCTGCCCACCATGGGCATGACAGATCGCGCAGGCCAGCGCATCGGCGGCATCGGCGCCCGGATCGCCGGATAGCGCAAGCAGCTTGCGCACCATGTGGCCGACCTGCTCCTTGGCGGCCTTGCCGTGGCCAACCACGGCCTGCTTGATCTGCAACGCCGTGTACTCGGCGACCGGCAGGCCGGCCAGCACCAGCGCGCTGATCGCCGCACCGCGCGCCTGGCCGAGCAGCAGCGTGGATTGCGGATTGACGTTGACGAACACCTTTTCGATCGCCGACTGATCGGGACGATAGGCGCCAACGATTTCGGCGATGCCGTCGAGAATGACCTTCAGGCGTTCGGGCAGATTCTCGGCAGCGCCCGACTTGGCCTGACTGGTCTTGATGCAGCCGCTCGCCACATACACGAGCTGGCCACCGACGCGGTCGATCACGCCGAAGCCCGTGATACGCAGGCCCGGATCGATGCCGAGGATGCGCTGGCGCAGCGGAGCGACCGTGGTCACGATGCGCGCTTCAACCGACGGGCCGGGATCGTCATGCGTCGCTGACGCAGTTACTCTTCGATCACCGCGTTCGTGTAGACCTCCTGCACGTCGTCGAGGCTTTCGAGCGCGTCGAGGAGTTTCTGCATTTTCACGGCATCGTCGCCCGTGAAGCCGGTTTCGGTCTGCGGCTTCATGGTGACTTCGGCAAACTCGGGCTTGAGACCGGCCTTTTCCAGCGCGTCATTGACGGCGATGAAATCGCCCGGCGCGCAGATGATCTCGATCGAGCCGTCGTCGTTGGTCAGCACATCCTCGGCGCCGGCTTCGAGCGCGACATCCATCAGCTGGTTCTCGTCGGCGCCCGGCGCGAACAGGAACTGGCCGCAGTGCTTGAACAGGAACGCCACCGAGCCATCGGTGCCCAGATTGCCGCCGTTCTTGTTGAAGGCGTGGCGCACATCGGCCACCGTGCGCACCTTGTTGTCAGTCAGGCAATCGACGATCACGGCGGCGCCGTTGATGCCGTAGCCTTCATAGCGCAGTTCCTCGTAGTTCACTCCTTCGAGCTCGCCGGTGCCACGCTTGACGGCGTTCTTGATATTGTCGCCGGGCATGTTCTCGGCCTTGGCCTTTTCAATCGCCAGACGCAAGCGCGGGTTGAAATTCATGTCCCCGCCGCCCATCTTGGCAGCCACCGTGATTTCCTTGATGAGTTTGGTAAATGCCTTGCCGCGCTTGGCGTCCTGACGCCCCTTGCGATGCTGGATATTGGCCCACTTGGAATGACCTGCCATGATCGAAGTCCTTTAAATCGAGGATGGAGCGCCAGCCGGACCGGCGCCACGAAAGCCGTCATTTTACCAGCCCGCCGGGGTTTGCCGCCGCATCCAGCGCAGTCATCATTGCTAGAATTGCGGGATCAATCACCCACTTGCCCCCCGCCATGTCCGAACCGCTCTATCTCGCCAAATCCGCCGATGCCTACCCGGCCCTGCTGCCGCAGATGGCCAACCGCCATGGTCTGATCACCGGGGCCACCGGCACCGGCAAGACCGTGACGCTGCAGTCAATGGCCGAGCGCCTGTCCTACGCCGGCGTACCAGTGTTCATGGCCGATGTGAAAGGCGATCTGTCGGGCGTCGCGGCCGCCGGCACGCTGACACCGAAGCTCGCAGCCCGCATCGCCGAGCTGGGGCTCGACGGCTTCACGCCGTATGCCAATCCGACCGCCTTCTGGGATGTCTTCGGCGAAAACGGCGTGCCGGTGCGCGCGACGATTTCCGACATGGGACCGCTGCTGCTGGCGCGCCTGCTGAATCTCAACGACACGCAATCCGGCGTGCTGCAGCTAGTGTTCAAGATCGCCGACGACCAGGGCCTGCTGCTGCTCGATCTCAAGGATCTGCGCGCCATGGTGCAGCATGTCGGCGACAACGCCAAAAACTTCACAACCGAATACGGCAACGTCTCGGCGGCCTCCATCGGCGCCATCCAGCGCGGCCTGCTGACACTGGAACAGCAAGGCGGCGATGTGTTCTTCGGCGAGCCGCTGCTCGACATCCACGACCTCATGCAGGTCGATGAAAACGGGCGCGGTGTCATCAACGTGCTGGCCGCCGAGAAGCTCATCAACGCGCCGGCGCTGTATTCCACCTTCCTGCTCTGGCTGCTGGCCGAACTGTTCGAGCAGCTGCCCGAGGCCGGCGATCTCGACAAGCCCAGGCTGGTGTTCTTCTTCGACGAAGCCCACCTGCTGTTCAGCGATGCCCCGCAGGCGCTCGTCGACAAGGTCGAGCAGGTCGTGCGCCTGATCCGCTCGAAGGGCGTCGGCGTGTATTTCGTCACCCAGAACCCGCTCGACGTGCCGGAAAAAATCCTCGGCCAGCTCGGCAACCGCGTCCAGCATGCGCTGCGCGCCTTCACGCCGCGCGACCAGAAGGCCGTGCAGGCGGCCGCCGAAACCATGCGTGCAAACCCGCAGTTCGATGCCGCCGCGGCGATCACCGAACTCGGCGTCGGCGAAGCGCTGGTGTCCTTCCTCGACGAGAAAGGCCGGCCGAATATCGACGAGCGCGCCGTCATCTTCCCGCCCGCCTCGCGCCTCGGCCCGCTGACGCCGGAAGAACGTCAGGCTGCCATCGCCGCGGCGCCGCTGCTGGCCAAATACGGCGCGACCATCGACCGCGCATCAGCCTACGAAATCCTCAAGGGAAAATCGACCGCCGCCCCGACCGCCCCTGCCGTCGCCCGCCCCGCTGCCATTCCCGCCCCGTCGCCGCGCACGCCGGACCCCGCCCGCGCCGCCAAGACGCTCGAACAACCCGTACCTGAAGCACCAGTCGCCGCACGCACTGCGTCCGCACCGCAGACGCCGGGTCTGCTCGGCAGCCTCGGCGGCGCACTGGGCGACATGCTCGGCGGCAGCACGGGGCCGC
>JBPOIN010000018.1:0-7675 GCA_052034445.1 Pseudomonadota bacterium
AGATGCGTGGTGGCCAGTGCGACGCGCAAACCGGCGCCCGCCAGCATCATGACGACACGCGGGGTTGCGGTCTTTTCGGCAAGATATTCGGTGTGCCCCGTGAACGGCATACCCGCATCGTTGATCACGCCCTTGTGCAGCGGCGCCGTGACCATGGCGGCGAACTCGCCCGACTGGCAGCCGGCAATGGCGCGATCGAGAATGTCGATCACATACGCCGCATTCGCCGGATCGACACGGCCCGCGGTACATGGCGCGCGCAACGGCACATGCAGGATATCGAGTTGCGCGAGCTGTTCCGCTGGCATGCCGAGTTGCGCCGCGCGCCGCGCCAGTAGGTCGAAATCACCAAGCACACGCAGGCGCGCCGGCGCACCCTGCGACGTGACAAATGTCCGCCCGGCCAGCTGCAGGCAGATATCCGGCCCGATACCGGCCGGCTCACCGCTACTGACCGCGATCACGGGCGCCATGCGCAATGCCCGATCAGCGGTCTTCGAGTCGATACTCGACATAGGCGCGATCGCGGATCTGGCGAATCCAGTCCTGATACGCCTCATCAGATTTGCTGTCGCGCAAGGCCTGGCGTGCGGCAAGTCGCTGACGCACCTGCGGCGCGCTTTCCATGCGCCGTTCGAGAACCTGAATCAGATGCCAGCCGAACTGGGACTGCACGGGCGGACTGATTTCATTGATTTTCAAACCATTCATCACAGATTCGAATTCCGCCACCGTGTCGCCCTCGTGCAACCAGCCCAGTTCACCGCCCTTGAGCGCCGACAGATCGGCCGAATACTGACGCGCCAGTTCGGCGAAATCGGCGCCGTTGTCGAGTCGTTCCTTGAGCATCATGGCCTTGCGCTTGGCCTCGGCTTCCGGCGTGAGTTCATTGATCTTGATGAGGATGTGGCGCGCGCGCGTCTGGCGCTGCGCCTGCGCCGCCTTGACGGTATTACGCTTGTCCATGAGTTTGACGATGTGAAAGCCCACGGCGCTGCGTAGCACTTCGCTGGTTTCGCCAACCTTGAGCTTGCGCGCCGCATCGGCATACAAGCCTGGCAGACGATCGACCGGCCGCAGGCTGATCACGCCGCCGGCCAGCGCATCGGGTGCGTCGGAGAAGCTTGCCGCTACCTTCGAGAAATCGTCGCCGCGCTGCAACTGTTGCAGCGCCTGATCGGCGCGCGTGCGCACGCGGCGCAGCTCTTCGGGCGTTGCCTGCTCGGGAGCGCGCAACAGGATATGGCCGAGGATCACCTCGTCGCTACTGCTCGCATTGCGCTCCTGATTGGCGAGGTAATTGTCGATCTCGCCTTCGGAAATCGCGATGTGGTTATCGACCTCGCGTTCGCGCAGCCGCGAAAGAATGATTTCCTCGCGCACCTCTTCGCGGAACTTGTGCCAGGCAATGCCGTCGCGCTCAAGTGCAGCGCGAAAATCTGCGAGACTCATCTGGTTCGAATCGGCGATCCGACGCAAAGAGGCATCAAGCTGCATGTCGTCGACACGCACACCGGATTCCTTGGCCATCTGCAACTGGATGCGATCGATGATCAGGCGTTCGAGCAACTGTTTCTCGAGCACCTCCTGGGCCGGCAACTGCGTGCCCTGGGCCTTCAGCTGGCGCGTCACAACGGCCATACGCGACCGCAATTCGTGCAACGTCACGGCCTCGTCATTGACCACGGCGACGATTCGGTCCGCCGCCATGGGCTGCACCGGATTGGCGCGCTGGGCCTGCGCCGCAGCAGAGACCGACAACAGAGTCGACAACAGAAGAAGGATGCGCAATGTCTTCATAAGCTTCCGTCAAACAAGAAATGCCGTCATCAATTCACGGCGCCCGTTGCATTCGTCGTGAATGCCGGATCGACGACGGGTTGATTGGGCCGGCCATAGCCGGGAATGCTGCGCTTGAGCAATTCAGTCGGATTGGAACCAATGCGCGAAAAACCGTTCAATTCGAGTTGGAACATCAGGGAACTGCTCGAAATTCCGCTCGCCGTGGCGATCTGCTGGACGACAAAGCGCATCGCCCAACAATCGGCGGCATATTCGAGACCGACGACGCCCTCGATCAAGCGCGATTCCTTGAGCGAGTAATTGTAGCGACCGACGCCAGACCAGCGATCCCAGAGCGGCCATTGTGCCGAAACATCAACCTGCCCAAGCAGATCGCGACTATAGCGATAGCCAACATTCAGCACCTTGGCGAGTTCGGGTTGATAGCGCACGCCGAGCGACAGGCGTTCGGTACGGTTTTCGCGCGGGTTGTACTGCCAGGCGCCATCCACATGAGTTTTCGACAGGGCCTGCCCCGACAGGGCGGCGAGAAAATCGGCCATGTTGTCGGTGCGCGGCGTTTCAGCGCTCTGGGCGCCAATTGCCGGCAGGACGACCTCCTGCGACTTGAAGTAATAACGCTGTCCGAGCGCCCCGCGCAGTAACTCGGTGCCCGTCGCCGGATCGATGAAACGAGAAACCGCCGCCACGGTCACCTGATTCGCATCGCCGATGCGGTCGCCGCCGACATAGCGGTTGTCGGAAAAAATCTGCGCAAAATTGAAATCGGCGAGGCCGGTATCGAAGACTGGAATCCGGTTTTGATCACGCGTCGGGACATACAGATAGTAGAGACGAGGTTCGAGCGTCTGGACGAGATCTCGCCCATTCCACTCGGCATTGCGTTCGAAAACCAGACCGCTGTCGACACTGAAGATCGGCACATTGCGCGACAACTGGTCGGGCGAACCGGCAGGCACCTGGTCAAGCTGGTAGCGCGTTGCATGCAGACCGATTTTCGGCGTGATGAAGAAGTACGATTTCTCGATCGGCAGCGCCAGCTGCGGATAGAACGTCGTACGCCGCGCCTGCTGCTGGGTCGGATGCGAAAAATTCACATACTCGCCATTGAATACGAAACTGCTGTCGAGCGGCAGATCGCCACGATAGGCGTTCAGCGTAATCTGCGGCAGGCGCCGGTACGGCACAGCAACCGGCGGCAGGGCCGGATCCTGCAGCGTCTGATAACTTTGCGCCATGATGCTGGCCTTCCACCAGGTACTCGCATAGGTCAGCAGTCCCTGGCGCAGCAGATTGGTCTGCGCCGTATTCGCCAGGCGCGACGAGAGGTCGGTGAAATAGGTGTCGTCCGAAACGCCGTTCAGGCTCAAACTGCCGCTCAGGCCCGCGCCAAACTCCTGGTTGTGCAGCAGGGAATAACTGCCGCGGCTACGGTGCGCAAGGGCATCGTCGGGCAGATATTCAAGGCGCGCCGTACCCGAATAATTGCTTTCGAGATAACGGAACTCGCCATCCAGCTCCAGCCCGCGTCTGGCAATCACATGCGGCGCCAGCGTGGCGTCCATGTTCGGCGCAATGTTCCAGTAATACGGCAGGACAAACTCGAAACCGCTCTTGCTCGTGCTGCGGATCGTCGGCGTCAGAAAACCGCTCTTGCGCTTGTTGTTGAGCGAAAAGTTCAGCCATGGCGTATGCAGGATCGGCGTGCCAAGGAACACCAGCGTCGCATCGTTCGCCTCGCCTACCTCGCGGCTGTAATCGAGGCTCAGACTGCCGGTGCGCACGAACCAGTCCGGATCGGTCGGGCCGCAAGTGCTGTAGGTCGCATCGGTCAGGCGATAATGATTCTCGCCCTCGAAGTCGAGTCGGCTGGCCTGGCCGCTGCCGGTTGTGCGGTCATCGAGCAAAGCGCCCGAGGGCGCACGCTTGATGCTGTACTGCGGCGATTCGAAAAAACCCATGCTTTCTTCGAGACGCAGGCGCAGCTTCGGCCCGCTGATCACATCGTCATTCTGCATGAGCCGCACATTGCCGGTCGCCTCGACCTCGTCGGTTTCCTGCCAATAGGTCAGCTTATCGGCCGTCAGCACCGTATCGAGCTTGCGGATTTCGACATGGCCTTCAGCGACCGACTCGGTATCGTTGCGCCCGGAAATGCGGTCCGCAGCCACGAAGACCGGATGGCGCTCGGTTTGCTTGCGCGGCAACGCATACAGATGGCGCGACAGCTGCAAGCCGGAATCCGCGGCAGCCGGCGCAGCGGCCGGCGCGGCATCCCCATCCGGGCGCACAGCATCGGCAGCCAGCAGCACTCCCGATGCGCCAAGCATCGAGAGAAAACCCAACAGTCGTTCACCCCAGGAAAACCGCATGCCGAAATCAATAACAGCCGCACCGGTTCATGAGCCACCCCTCCGCATGCGGTCGACAATGCGCGCCAGGGAAGCCCGAAAGACCAGTTACAGCAATGATAGAATCCGCGATTCTAGCATTCGGCCGGCACAATCGGCCGATCCGCCCTGTCAACGCCCATCTGCCGACCAGACTCATGCAACGTCAGCGACAAATCGAAACCTGGCTTCAAACACTCTACCCCGGACAAACCTTCAAGCTGAGTCCGGCCTCGGCCGACGCCAGCTTCCGGCGCTATTTCCGCACCGAATTTCATGATGCCAAAGGCAAGAAATCCACCCGCATCATCATGGACGCGCCGCCGAGTCATGAAGACTGCCGCCCCTGGCTGCATGTCCAGGAACTATTTCACGCCGCCGGCGCCCATGTGCCCGAAGTGCTGGCCCAGGATCTCGAACAGGGCTTCCTGCTGCTCTCCGATCTGGGCAACACCACCTACCTGAACGAACTCACCGCACCCGGTGAACTCACGGCGCTCTCGATTTCGGCGCAGGAGCATCGCGCCCGCACGCTCTACGGCGACGCCTGCGCGGCGCTAATCCGCATCCAGGGCGCCAGCCGGCCCGGCGTGCTGCCCGAATACGACCGCGCGCTGCTGCAACGCGAACTCGACCTGTTCCCCGACTGGTATGTCGCCAAACACCTGGGCGTCACACTCAGCGACGCCCAGCGCGCAGTCATGCACGAGGCATTCGAGCAGATTCTCGCCATGAACCTCGCCGAACCGCGCGTCTTCGTGCATCGCGACTACCATTCGCGCAACCTCATGTATCTCCCAGACGTCGAAGGCACACCCGGCAACCCCGGCATCATCGACTTCCAAGATGCCGTGTACGGCCCGATCAGCTACGACCTCGTCTCGCTGTTCAAGGACGCCTACATCGAATGGGACGAGGAGCACACGCTCGACTGGCTGATCCGCTACTGGGAAAGCGCCCGCAAAGCTGGCCTGCCCGTGCGCGCCGACTTCGGCGACTTCCATCGCGACTACGAATGGATGGGCGTGCAGCGCCACATCAAGGTGCTCGGCATCTTCGCGCGCCTGTGCCACCGCGACGGCAAGCAGGCCTACCTGCGCGACATGCCGCTGGTCATGCACTATCTGCGCAAGGCCTGCGACCGCTACCGCGCGCTCGGCCCGTTCCTCAAACTGCTCGACGAGCTTGAGAATCGCCCCAAGGAAATCGGTTACACATTTTGAAAATCATGATCCTGGCCGCCGGGCGCGGCGAGCGCATGCGGCCGCTGACCGACACCTGCCCCAAGCCGCTGCTGCCCGTGGGCGGCCAGCCGTTGATCGTCTGGCATCTGCAGCGCCTGGCGGCTGCGGGGCTCAGCGACATCGTGATCAACCACGCGCATCTTGGCCAGATGCTCGAAGCCGCACTCGGCGATGGCAGCGGACATGGCGTGCGCATTGCCTGGTCGGCCGAGACCACCGGCGCGCTGGAAACCGCCGGCGGCATCGCGCAGGCCCTGCCTCTGCTGGGCGACGAAATTTTCCTGGTCATCAATGGCGACATCTACTGCGACTGGAACCCGGCCGCCGCGCCCGCCATCGCGACACGCATGGCGCAACGCGGCGATCTCGCACATCTGGTGCTGGTGCCGAATCCGCCCCAGCATCCGCGTGGCGACTTCGCCTTCGATGCGCCGCACGGGCGCCTGAGCGCCCCCGCTGACGACGATACGCAAACGCCGCGCTACACTTTTTCGGGCATCGGCCTGTATGCGCCCCGGTTGTTCGCCGAAATCGTGCGCGGCCAGCCGGCCAAGCTCGCCCCTCTGTTGCGCGCGGCGATGGCGGCCGGCAAGGTCAGCGGCGAACTGCACACGGGCCGCTGGGAAGACGTCGGCACCCCGCAGCGCCTGCAGGCGCTGGATGCGGAATTGCGCGCGCAGACTCACTAACGCTCTGCGGCGCAGCAGCCATGACAGCTGCCGCCGTATAATCTCCGCATGGACATTCGCCCCTACCAAAACCGCCGCGCACGTCTGCTGGCCGCCATGGGCAGCGGCGTGGCGATCATCCCCACCGCGCCCGAGCAGGTACGCAACAGCGATGCGCATTTCCCGTTCCGTGCCGACAGTTACTTTCATTACCTGAGCGGCTTCAACGAACCCGAAGCCGCACTGGTGCTGATCGGCGCAACTGCCGAGCGCGCGGCACAGAGTCTGCTGTTCTGCCGGCGCAAGGATCCCGACAAGGAGATCTGGGACGGTTTCCGCTGGGGCCCGGAAGCCGCGGCTGAAGAGTTCGGTTTCGACGCCGCCCATGAAATTGGCAGTCTCGACGCCAAGCTTGCCGAACTGCTGGCCGACCAGCCACAGCTGTGGTTCGCCTTCGGCCGCGACGCTGCCTGGGATGCGCGTATCACCACGGCGCTGAATGCGGTGCGCGCCCAGAGCCGCTCGGGCAAGCAGGCGCCAACGCAGATCTGCGACGTGCGTCAGACGCTCGACCGCATGCGTCTGGTCAAGGACGCCACCGAGATCGCCAGCATGCGCCAGGCCGCGCAGATCGCCGCCGGCGCGCATCAGCGCGCGATGCGGGCGACACGCCCCGGGCGTTTCGAATACGAGATCGAAGCCGATCTGCTGCACGAATTCCGCCGCCACGGCTGCCAGGCGCCGGCCTACACCAGCATCGTCGCGGGCGGCGCGAACGCCTGCACGCTGCACTATGTCGGCAACAATCACATGCTGCGCGACGGCGATCTGCTGCTCATCGACGCCGGCGGCGAACTCGACTGCTATGCCTCGGACATCACTCGCACCTTCCCCGTGAATGGCCGCTTCAGCGGCCCGCAGGCCGATGTGTATGACCTGGTGCTGGATGCGCAAAGCGCCGCGATCGCCGCGATCAAGCCCGGCGTGAGTTTCATCGAACCCCACGACGCGGCGCTCCGGGTCCTCGCGCAAGGCCTGCTCGACCTCAAGCTGCTGCACGGCTCGCTCGACGGCGTGCTCGAATCCGAAGCCTACAAGCGCTTCTACATGCACCGCACGAGCCACTGGCTGGGCCTCGACGTGCATGACGCCGGCCCCTACAAGCACGGCGAACAATGGCAGACGCTCGAAGCCGGCATGCTGCTGACCGTCGAGCCGGGCTGCTACATCCGCGCCGCCGACGACATCCCGGCGGCCTTCCACAACATCGGCATCCGCATCGAGGACGACGCGCTGGTCACCGCCAGCGGCTGCGACATCCTCACCGCCGCCGCGCCAAAAACCATCGCCGACATTGAGACCTTGATGGCCGAAGTACGGAATGGCTGAGCCGACTTATTTCGGCGCCCACCTCGCCAGCATGGCGAACCCACCACCGCGCTCCCCTCTCCCGCGACCGGGAGAGGGGCCGGGGGAGAGGGCAAACGCACCGCAAGGTGACGCCCCCCCCTCACCCCAACCCACTCCCGCAAGCGGGAGAGGGGGCAAATCAGTGGCCATCGTGGGTGGC
>JBPOIN010000164.1:0-3677 GCA_052034445.1 Pseudomonadota bacterium
TGAAAAGAATCGACGCCCGAACCAAACTTGCGGGTACCAACAAACTGGAGATCCTTCTCTTTTCTCTCGGTATGGATCAGCGCACCGGGCGAAAAGAAATCTTCGGCATCAACGTATTTAAAGTGCGCGAAGTGATGCGCACACCAGAGATCACCACTGCCCCAGAAATGCAAGCCTCTGTCGAAGGCATGGTCAGTCTGCGTGGTCAACTGGTACCGGTGATCGATTTAGCAAAATACACTGGCATTATCACTGACAAACAGCCAGAAATCATGATCGTGACCGAATACAACGGCCACACCCAAGGTTTCTTGGTCGAAGCAGTTGACACCATCCTTCGTCTCGATTGGTCGGCCATGCGTGTCCCTCCCGAGATGATTTCTAACCGGATGGGCGGTTTGGTGACAGCGGTGACCGAGTTGGCAGATAACTCGTTGGTGATGATGATTGATGTCGAGAAGGTCTTGGCAGAAACCACCAACATCGACGACTCGTTCCAATACGTCAACATCGAACCTGTACAACAGCCTTGTATGGTGTTCTATGCCGATGATTCTGCTGTTGCCCGTAAACAGATTGAAAAAACCTTGGATATGATGGGCGTGCGCCATGCTGGGGCGATCAATGGCCGCCGCGCTTGGGATGAGCTATCGCGGATGGCAACCCAATCCGACTTATCTGGTGTGCCGTTACGTGACCATCTGCATTTAGTGTTAACTGATGTCGAAATGCCTGAGATGGACGGTTATATTTTGACCAAGATGATCAAGAGCGACAGACGTTTTACTGGAATTCCCGTATTGATGCACTCATCTCTCTCTGGAACTTCAAACCAAAAACTTGGGCAGTCGGTAGGTGTGGATGCCTATGTATCCAAATTTGAACCACAGAAGTTGTCGCTCAAAATCCGCGAAATGCTCAAATTGGGCTGATGGCGTGTGGCTCTCCAACTCTACTCCGGCATAGCCAAGATGATTTAAGGCCAAGTCATTATGACAGTACAAGACGCTCCTCTTCTGGCGGATATTGATGTTCGCTCACGTATGGCAGGCTCCAATAAAATGGAGATCCTGCTGTTTTCGCTTGGCACACGTGAAATTTTTGGCATCAATGTATTCAAAGTGCGTGAAGTTTCACAAACACCTGAAATCACAAAATCACCCAACATGCCTTTTGGCGTACAAGGCGTGATTTCCTTACGCGGCAACATTATCCCGATCATCTCGCTGGCTAAGTTTATTGGTGCGGCTCAGGCAGAAACACGCACCTACAATTCGATGATTGTGACGGAGTTTAACCGCAGCACACAGGCGCTATTGGTCGATTCGGTAGATCGTATTATTCGGGTCGATTGGGAAAAGATGCGGGCACCAGAAAACGTCGTCAGCAGCAGTGGCGGCAACCAAGCCATGATTACCGCGATTACCGAATTGGAAGACGGTAAGCTGGTATCGATTTTAGACGTTGAGCAAATTCTGTCTTCTGTAGTGGGCGAGTCACGGATGCCAGATATCCCACAAGCGGACTTAGCCCCCGATCAATTTGTCTTTTTTGTAGATGATTCGGTGGTAGCACGTAAAGAAATCACCAGCGTGCTCGATAAGATGCGGGTGAAATACCATCAGGCCACCAATGGTCGTGAAGCATGGGATAAATTGCAGTCTTTTGCCAACCGTCAACCAGCAGGCCAAAGCCGCTTGGCTGATACGCTCAAATTAATTTTGGTTGATGCTGAAATGCCAGAGCTAGACGGTTTTGTGCTAACGCGTAATATTAAGAGCGACCCACGCTTTGCTGGGATTCCAGTGGTGATGCACTCATCCATCTCCTCCAATGCCAATCGTGCGATGGGGGCCAGTGTTGGCGTGGATGCTTACGTGGCAAAATTTGAACCGGCGTTGTTGGCAGAGACTTTGCTTCCTTATCTACAAAGATAACAATCTTCTCAAATTGCCATAGAATACGCGGCTCATTTACAACTCTCGACCAACTAGGACATGACAAATTATGGTAGAGGCAAACAAAAATCTTCGTTTTCTCGTCGTTGATGACTTCTCGACGATGCGTCGCATCATCCGTAACCTTTTGAAAGAATTGGGTTTTACCAATGTGGATGAGGCCGAAGATGGGACTGCCGCGCTGCACAAACTCAAAACACAAGCGTATGAGTTTGTGATCTCGGACTGGAACATGCCGAACATGACAGGGATCGAACTGTTGCGTGCCGTGCGTGCAGATCCACAAATTAAACATCTGCCTTTCTTGATGATTACTGCAGAAGCTAAGCGTGAAAACATCATTGAAGCGGCAACTGCAGGTGCTAATGGTTACATCGTCAAACCATTCACCGCAGCAGTCTTGGAAGAAAAACTGGCAAAAATCTTCCAAAACTTGGCCAAACAGTGAGCAAACGCTTAACGGGAGGAAATCATTATGCCGGATCATCTATTGGAAAGCGGAGACTCTCCGGAGTTAGAGGCGCTATTTGACCGTGTGGCATACCAAGGGCAAGCCCCTGCGCCTGCTCCTGTTGCGATGGCGCCCAGTCCGTCTTTCGATACTGGCTCAGGCGATAGTCCCGAACTAGAGGCGCTGTTTGACAGCGTGGCTCAATCTGCACACGCACCAACAGTTGCTGTCGCACCGCCCCCTATTCCGGTTGCTGCTCCCGCCCCTTCTTCTGCTTCGGGTGATAACCCCGAACTTGAAGCCTTGTTCGACAGCATTGCTCAAGCTGCCCATGCACCCGTCGCACCGCCCCCCCCGCCGGCTCCAATCTCTATGGAGATGGAAGGGGACAACCCCGAACTTGAGGCGTTGTTTGATGCTGTGGTGCAACAGACTCATGCGATGCCAGCAGCGGAACCGGTACCAAGTTCTGCACCTAGTCCGGTGAATGAGTCTAATACCTCGGATCGCGAAGCGGTCATGTATTCGCGTGTCGGCCAACTGACGCGGAAATTTCATGATGCATTACGCGAGTTAGGCTACGACAAATCGCTGGAACGGGCTGCTTCGGCGATTCCTGATGCAAAAGACCGTTTGCAATATGTTGCTACGATGACCGAACAGGCAGCAGAACGAGTATTGAATGCCACGGATCGTGCTAAGCCATTGCAAGACGAGATGGAACGTCAAGCGCAAGCGCTGTCGCAAGGTTGGCAACAGTTGTTTGACAATAAATTGTCAGTTGAAGAATTCAAATTATTGGCGACAAATTCACATCGCTTCTTTAACGAGTTGCCATCAAAAACCCAAGCCACGAACCAACAGCTGATGGAAATCGTGATGGCGCAAGATTTCCAAGATTTAACCGGTCAAGTCATCAAACGTGTCTTGAACATGGTGCAACAAGTTGAAGGCGAACTGGTTGAGTTCTTGATGGAATATTCTCCTGAGCGAGAGCCAGAACAATTCAGCACCGGTCTGGAAAACGGGCCAGTGATCAATGCCTCTGGGCGTACCGATGTCGTTGCGAATCAACAGCAGGTGGATGATCTATTAGAAAGCCTTGGCTTTTAGGGTTCTTGTGATATTGACCTACTCCCGCCCCCAGATATCTAAAAATTATAGTGAAAGAGGAACCCCATCATGAGCGACTTCGCCGGAATGGAAGAACTATTGCAAGACTTTCTGACCGAGTCGTCCGAATTGCTGGCCGATGTCGATAACAAACT
>JBPOIN010000259.1:0-6097 GCA_052034445.1 Pseudomonadota bacterium
CGGCGGCGGCTGTCGGCGTCGAGGCGCGCTGGTCGGCGACAAAATCGGCGATGGTGGTGTCGGTTTCATGCCCCACGCCGCTGACCACGGGCAAGTCGGATGCTGCAATGGCGCGCGCCACGATTTCTTCATTGAAAGCCCATAAATCCTCGATGCTGCCGCCCCCGCGCGCCACGATCAACACATCCGTCTGGTCCAGTTTGGCGCGCTGGTTCGCGCTCTTGATCGCTGCGGCAATCAAGGCTCCCGCACCTTCTCCCTGTACGGGCGTGGGGTAAAGAACGACTGGCAAGTGTGGGGTTCGCCGCTGCAATGTGGTCAGGATGTCTTGCAGGGCGGCCGCTTGCGGCGAGGTGATGATGCCAATCCGCCGTGGATAGCGGGGCAGGGCATGTTTGCGTGCGGATGCATATAAGCCTTCCATCTCAAGCTGGTCGCGAAGCTTCGCATAGGCCTCGTAGAGCCTGCCGAGTCCGGCGCGGCGCAGGCTTTCGATATTGAGCTGAAAATCTCCGCGCGCTTCGTACAAGCTGACGAGCGCTTGCGCTTCGACCTGCTGCCCGTTTTCCAGGTGCCACGGCATCAATTGGGCACGGTTGCGGAACATGACGCAACGCACTTGTGCATTTTCATCCTTGAGGGAGAAATAAACATGCCCGGAGCTCGCTCGGGTCAGGTTGGAAATTTCACCCGAGATCCAGAAGAGCGGAAATTGTTGCTGCAAAACTTCGCGGACGCGACGGTTAAGCAGCGAAACGGTAAGAATTTCAAAGGCCATGCGTCAATGGTTCGGTCAAATTAAATAAATGGTCAAAAACGGCGGTGCTCCAAACCAGGGAATTGTGCCTGGTAGCAGCCCATTAGCAATGAGCCAAAGCACGCGCCCAAATGATCCATTCGTGCTTGACAAAAGAAAAAATCTTGGCGCTGATTGTAATGGAATCCACATGCAAAACCGTAAGCGCGTGACAAATTCGGCGTAAACCCGCAGCAGGACTGAAAGTGTTTATAACTTATTGATTGTTATGTAATTTGTGTTTAGCTTTGTTTTTGTGCGGCTCAAGAAAAGTGCTTATGCCGGGCTGGGTTAGGCATTTCTTCCCCGGGTTTTGCACAGGGTTATCCACAGATTTTGTGGATAATGTCGCCATGCTGGAAAGGCGCTGGTTTTCTTGATACCGGGATGAATCCGGGCTTTTCTGGATGCATTGATCTGACAAATTTCCGGTACTCTAGTTTCCCATGACAGTTCATTTCAAGATCGGCAATGTCTGAGGCTTTGATTCCTTTGCATTCGCCAGCACTCCTCGGCATCTTTCGCGAGGCGCTGGAGGCCAGCCTGATCGAACGGGGTGCGGCACAAGCCTTTGAGTTGCTTGGTCCAATCGACGAGTTCTGGAGTGGTTTGTCGTTCAGCGAGTTGTCGCGTATGGCAAACGCAGGCAATGCCCAAGCCCAAGCCGAGTTGGCCTGGCGCTACGCTTCGGGAGCGGGGGTTGAGCAAGCTTATGACCAGGCTGTGCGCTGGGCATCGCCAAGTGCGGAACATGGTTGCGGGGCTGGAGAGGCCGTATTGGGCTGGTTGTTGTATCACGGCTTCGGCTTGCCGCAGGACTATGCTGAAGCCGTGCGCCTGTTCGAGCGTGCTGCGGTGCGCAATGATTTGCGTGGTTTGACCTGGCTTGGGTTGTGCTGCTTGCGCGGCCATGGTGTGGAACTTGATGCGCAACGGGCGCTGGCTTTGCTGTCCAAGGTTGCCAGTATCGGTGGCAAGGGTGCCAGTCTTGCCCAGTACTGGCTTGGCCGCGTGAATTATTTTGGTCTGATTCAGACTTCACCACGTGATTTTGTCGAGGCGGTGCACTGGCTGCAACTGGCTGCTGGGCAGCAGCATCAATGTGCGCGCGATTTGTTGGCGCGTTGTTACTTCTTCGGGCGTGGCATTGCCGAGAATCGTGCCGAGGCGGCACGCTTGTGGCGGGAGGCTGCAGAAGGGGGTAGTGCAGTCGCCATGTATTGTCTGGGTATGTGCCTGTATGCCGGGGAGGGCGTGCCTCAGGATACTGCTGAAGCGGTCAGCTGGTTTCGCGCGGCAGCCAGAAGGCGGGTCGATGGGGCGCTGTTTCTGCTCGGTCAGTGTTACACCTTTGGGTATGGCGTGACGCGTGATCCTCAAGCAGGGCTGGGTTGGTACCGTCGTGCGGCTGAGCTGGGTAACCGGGATGCCGAATTTGAACTCGGCGAGTGGCATGCTTTCGGGCGTGGTGGTCTGGAGCAGAACATGCACCATGCAATACGCCACTACCGTGCTGCGGCACGTCAGGGGCATGCGCGTGCGCAATTGAAACTGGGACACTGTTATCGCAGCGGCGATGGTGTACCGGAAAACAAGACGCTGGCGCTTGCTTGGTATCGCCGGGCTGCCGAAGGCCAGGATGTATCGGCGCAGGTTTGCCTGGGAGAATGCTATGAGCATGGCGACGGCGTCGCGCCAGATCCTCAGCGTGCACTGGACTACTATCATGCTGCTGCGGCACTGGATGACCCACATGCACTGGCCGAGCTCGGTAGATGTTACTTGAATGGTGTCGCCGGTAAGTTCGATATTGATCGCGGCGAAGGATATTTGCGGGCCGCCGCCGAAGGCGGTTGGCCATCCGCGCTCAGGGAGTTGGAGCGTTTTTACTTCTCGAGCGCGGAAAAACTGCTGCAACAAGGGTTGGCCGAAAATACCCCTGAGACTGCTGAACAAGCCCTTGCCTTCTATCGTAAGGCTGGCGAACTTGGGCACCGACGTGCCGCCTTTAAGCTCGGTGAATGCTTTCGTTATGGTTACGGTTGCGTGCGCGATGATGAACAGGCCATGCTTTGGTACCGCAAGGCGGCGCGCTTGTTTGAGGCCAAGCTTGCGCTGGCCGACATGTATTACTTCGGTTTTGGCGCTGAACGAGAGCAGCGTAATTACCGCGAAGCCTTGCGTTGGTACGAGCAGGCGGTTGAACAACATGAAGAGGCCTATGTCATGTATAGCTTGGGTTTTTGCTTGCTGCATGGACAGGGCGTGCGGCGCAGCGTACAGCATGCACGCGATGGCGCGCGTTGGTTGCGCAAGGCTGCCATGCTCGGCGAGGTCGAGGCGCAATATGAACTTGGTTGCGCGTATTACCGTGGTACCGGAGTGGCGCGTAGCCTGCGGTTGGCCATGAAATGGCTCAGAAGCGCGGCCCGGCTGGGCAATCCGGCAGCGCTGGAGTTTCTGGTGCGAGTCGAGCAGGCAGAGGCCTGAGTCAGTTGGTCAATTCCGCAAGTTGCGCGCGGGCTGCAGAAATCTGGCAATCCAGCCGCTCGGCCATTTCCTGCAGCAAGTCCCGATTCCGACTGCGTGCCTGATTCGCGGCGACGAAAAGTTCATACAGGCGCGAAGCCAGCAAACGATTGAGTTGGGCGCTGATTTCCGTCAAACGTCGCTGCATACGGGCGATTTGTGCCGCCAGATCTTGAGTGGACGGGGTGGTATATGTGGCGGAAGTGCTGTCAGCAAGGGGGACGCGCTTGCCTTCCTCCCACTGCGCGAGGATCTCCTGCAGAACCATGGCATCGCCGTTGCGGTAAGCGCGATTGGCTTCGCTCATCAATTCGGTGCGCCAGATGCGATCCTCCTCGTCCACGGCACGGTCAGGGTGAATTTTCTGCGCGAGATTGCGAAACAGACGCTTGAGATCCTTCGATGGTGCGAAAGGCTTTTCGGCTGCATGATCCGCCGCGTTAAAGCGCGTCTTTTCTTGGCGTGATTGCTCGGCCTGTGCCTGTGCTTGCTCGGCATGCCGTTTCTTGTCTTTATTCTGCGGGGCGCGGGCGGCCATGCGCTGGGCAATTTGTGCATCAAGCGCGTCGAGCTCGGCAATGCGGCTGCCAACCTGGCTGTAATAATGGCGGGTGAACTCTGCGAGTTCGCCTTGTGCCGTGGCGAATTCGAGCTCAAGCTCGCCGAGTTCCTGCGCCAGCATTTCAAATTCGGCCCTGAGGCGCTTGTCTTCGTCGATGGGGGCAAGATCGCGACCAGCCGCTGTTGCCGCCTGTAACAGCAATCCGTGCCGACCCAGCGGCAGTAATCGCGGCAACGCCGAGATCATGCGCTCCGGATGAACCAGAAGCACATAATCACGGACGGCTGATGTAAGCTCCGCTGCTTGTGAGTCCGGCAAAATACAAACCGGAAACAATGCGTCGATACCCGCCGGCCAAGGGCTGGGATCAAAATTTTTTGCGCTCCAGTCCAGGGCTGCTTTCCACAGCGCATCCTGCTGTGTCAAATGCGCGCGCTGGCGTTTCCAGACCGTGGCGAATTCTACTTCGCAGTCCCGCGACAGGCGGCTCTTGAGCAATGAAAGTGTGGCGCGCAAGGTGATCGCTGCGGCAAAGTTTGCCTGTGGCAAAACCAGACACAGTGGTCGCAATGTCAGGTCCAGCGCATTCGAGAGTTCTGGTAGCCATTCATCGTCGGGGACAATGATGAACAGTGTTTGGTCTGCCCGAAGGATTGCCGCAGAAAATTCTGCGAGTGCTGCCAGTGTCAATGTGCTGCTGCCTGCCGGCAGGCGCAGCTTGCCCGGAGCGCTGGTGGTTTGCCCAAGCTGCGAAAGCCAGCTGGCCGCAAGCTCCTGGGGGTATTCAAACTGTTCTGATTTTGCCTGAGTCAGCATGCCGAGGATTGTAACGGATGCCGGGCATGTGTTTCCTGTGCGCGGGCGACGCCGGGTATTTTGCGTCTTGCCGAAAGCCTTGGCGCAAGCTAAAGTGCGCGCTTATTCTGATGTGGTAAGGGGAATTCTGTGTTTTCGATCATTCAGGCCGCCGGTTGGCCGATTTATCCGCTGCTGTTGGCATCCATTATTGCTGTCGCCTTGATTATCGAACGGGGTACTGCTTTGCGGCGGGCGAAAATTGTCCCCCCGGGGTTGTTGCAGAGCGTGATCGGCGATTTTCAGCGTGGCGGCGTGACGGATCCTTTGCTGCAGAAGCTGGATCGACATTCTCCGCTGGGGCGGGTGTTTGCGGCAGGCTTGCGCAACGTCAAAAGTTCGCGCGAAGTCATGAAAGAGTCGATTGAAGAGGCTGGTCGCGGTGTGGCGCATGATCTCGAACGTTTCCTGACGACCCTGGGCACTATTGCCTCCATCAGTCCGCTCATGGGGCTGTTTGGTACGGTGGTCGGCATGATCGAAATCTTTGGTTCTCCCACTGCATCCGGCAATAACCCGCAGGCGCTCGCACACGGTATTTCCGTCGCCTTGTACAACACGGGCTTTGGTTTGATCATTGCGATTCCTAGCATGATTTTTTATCGTCACTTCCGTGCCATGGTCGATGGTTTTGTGGTCGAGATGGAACAGCAGGCCATCAAACTGGTCGAGCTGGTTCATGGCGAGCGTAATTAATAATTGAATTGTTTTTGGCCATAGAGAGCACGGATCGCCATGAACTTCCAGCGTAAACGCCATAATGAAGAACCGGAGATTAATCTGATCCCGATGATCGATGTGCTGTTGGTGATCCTGATTTTCCTCATGATCACCACGACGTATTCGAAATACGCCGGCCTTGAAATCAATCTGCCGAGCGCCGATGCACAGCAATCCGCCGAACAGCCCAACGAGATCAATGTGGTCGTGACCGGCGCTGGCGATGTCATGGTTAATCGCACCCCGGTTGGTGCGCGTGATATCGGCGCGATTACGCTGGCTCTCAAACGAGTGACTGGTGCAGCCGCCAATACCAAGGAGCCGGTGCTGATCATTAGCGCCGATGCCAAGGCTGCGCATCAAAGCGTCATCGATGTGATGCAGGCCGCACAGCAGGCCGGTCTGTCGCATATATCCTTTGCCACGCAAAACGCCGGGCATTGATCGCGCCGCTTGTTGATACGCCTGTGCGGGGTTTGGGTGCAGCAGCGCAGCGGCGGTAAATAGTCGCGCATGCAGATCTCCCGAGTACTTCAAAACTCCTGGTTGCGCCGTGGTCTTCTGGCCTGGCTGCTGGTCCCGTTCGCCCTGATGTTTGCTGCGTTGGTGGCTGTGCGTCGCGGTTGTTACCGATT
>JBPOIN010000048.1:0-10035 GCA_052034445.1 Pseudomonadota bacterium
GTGAACTTCTTCGCCATTTCCTTCGAGCAGATGATCGCGGCGGCGGCGCCATTCGACACCGGGCAGATTTCGAACAGACGCAGCGGGTTGCTGACGTAGGGCGACTTCAGCACGTCCTCGATGGTGATTTCCTTCTGGAAACGCGCATAGGGATTGCCGACCGAGCACTTGCGCGCCTTGACGGCGACCTTGGCGAACTGCTCTTCGGTGGTGCCGTAGTCGAACATGCGGCGACGCGCCAGCGTGGACCAGAACGACGGGCCGGGGAAGCCGATGCAACGCTGACGCAGGAACTCGGGATCGTTCGGATCTTCGAGGCCGGAGGTCTGGATCATGCCCTTGGGCATGACTTCGCCGCCGACCACCAGCACCATGTCATAGACGCCGCCCGCCACCAGCGAGTAGCCGACGTTGAAGGCATTGCCGCCGGCGGCACAGCCCGCCGACATGTTGTAAACCGGGATGCCCGTGGAGCCGAGATCCTCGACCACGTCATTGCCGTTGAGGCCCCAGCCCTTGCCGCCCGAGAAACGCGAGCTGGCGGCGGCGACCGCCTGGATCTGCTTCCAGGACACGCCGGCATCCTTCAGCGCCATGTCGACGGCGGTGCGGCAGAGTTCGGTGACGGACTTGGTGCCGACGATATCGTCGCCGGTCTTGCCGAAGCGATGGAGGCCTACGCCCAATACTGCTACTTCTTGCATGTTTATTCTCCTCGCACCTTAGACCAGTTTGAATTTCCAGGAGGTGTACGCCTTGTCTTCCTCGTGATAAACGGGTTCGATCACGAGTTCAACCTTGGCGCCGACCTTGATTTCTTCGAGCGCATTGACCATCTGGCCGACCAGGCGCAGGCCGTTTTCCATGTCGATCACGCCGATGACATACGGCTTGAACGGCTTGTCGAACTTGTGCGGCGGGGGCGGCGCGAAGTCGGCCACCGAGTAGCTCCAGATCACGCCCTTGCCGCCGAATTCGCAGTCGACGAGCTTCGACTCGCTGCAATCCGGGTTGTGGCAGGCGGCTTTCTTGGGGAAGTAGGGCGTGCCGCAGGTCGTGCACTTGGAGCCGAAAATCTTGGCGCCGCCTTCTTCGCTAAACAACCCTGCGACGCAGGGGATTCCGGTTTGACTCATTTGCTTCCTCCTCTTAAGCCTTAGCGGCCTTGATCAGTTCGGGCAACACTTCCAGACAATCGCCAACGATGCCGTAGCGCGCATAGCGGTAAATCGACGCATCCGGATCCTTATTGATCGCCACAATGGTTTTCGCCGCCGAGCAGCCGGCCATGTGCTGACTGGCGCCGGAAATGCCGGCGGCCAGATACAGGCCGGGGCGGGTGATCTTGCCGGTCAGGCCGACCTGACGCGCCGAGGTGATCCAGCCTTCGTCAACGATGACGCGCGAGCCGCCCCACATGCCGCCCATGGCATCGGCGAGCTGCTTGACGAGTTCGTAGTTCTGCGCATTGCCGAGGCCACGTCCGCCGGAGACAATGATCTGCGCATCTTCGAGACGCGGACCTTCAACCTTGGCGGCCGCCGTGACCTTGAAGCGCTCATCGACCGCCGTCAGATTCACGGCGATGTCGCGACGGGCCGGGCTGCTCGGGGCAGCGGCGGCTTCGGCAGCGATCGAGGTAGTGACCACCGAAATCACATTGACCGGCGCGGCGAGCTGATACACGACATGCGTGTCGCCGCCGAAAGCCGTCGCCGTGACGCTCAGCGCGCCGCCTTCGGGCGCGATGGCGTAGGCGTTCATGACCACCGGAATGCCCAGGCGACCGGCCAGACGCGGGGCGATCAGGCGCGCCGCGGCGGTCTGGTTGAACAGGATGGTCTGCGGCTTGTGCTGCTCGGCATACTGCGCCAGCGCCGCCACCAGTGCATCGGGGCCGAACTGGGCGAGCTTGGCGTCATTGATGACGTCGAGACCGGCCACACCGTATTCGGCGGCGATGGCCGGCGCTTCACTGGCGATCTGGCCGATCACCAGCCAATGCAGCGCCGCGCCGCTGGCGGCGGCCGTCTTGCGCGCCAGCGTCAGCGCTTCGCGCGTGCCGCCTTCGAGGGCGTTGCCCCAGGTACAGAGAACCACTGTCATAGTGCGGATTCCTTCCTCAGTTGAGCGCGGGCGCAGTCAAAGCGTCCGCCATATTCGCAAATTTATTCTAATTTCACTGAGCCGCCATGCCGTCCATGGCCTCGCTTCCGATCCGGACTTTGGCAGTTCAAAGTTGGACAGGCTTGGCGGCGCGCATTCAGGCCGAAGCCCGCACCTGATTCAGCGCCAGATCGTTGGCGGGATTCTCGACGCAGCGCGTACCGGCTGGATGATAGATGTAGGCGACGCAGCGGTTGCAGCTGGTACAGCCGGACTGGCGCAGACTGCCGTCCTTGAACTTGTTGATGAGCCCGGTATCGTGAATCAGCGCGCGGGCCATGACGATGCACTCGAAGCCCTCGCCGATCGCAGCTTCGGCATTGTCGAGTGATTTGACGCCGCCCAGATAGCCGAGCGGAATGTCCAGCGCGGCGCGGATCTGGCGCGAATAGTCGAGGAAGTACATTTCCCTGAAAGCCAGGCGCGGTGCGAAGTAATCCTGCGACAGGGTGAACATCGTGCGCCACAGCCAGCTGTCGTGCAGCACCTTGCGCACTTCCTCGGTGTTGATGTTGCTGCCGAAGATGAAGAAGCCCGATTCCATATTGCGGCCGCCCGACAGCACCAGCATGTCGGCCCCGGCGGCCTGCAGCACGCGTCCGGTGACGATGGCGTCGTCGACCGTGGCGCCGTTTTTCACCCCGTCGGCGACGTTGATCTTGGCCAGCACCGCCATTTCCTTGCCCACCGCCTGCTTGACGCGCTTCAGCACCATGGCCGGGAAACGCGCGCGGTTCTCGGCGTTGCCGCCGTACTGGTCGGTACGCTTGTTGGAGAGTGGCGATATGAACTGGTTCAGCAGGTAGCCGTGGCCCATGTGGATTTCCACGGCATCGAAACCGGCCTCGCGCAACAACTCGGCGGCCGCGACAAACTGGCTGGCGACCAGGTCCATGTCTTCTTCGTTCATCTCGCGCTGCCAGAGATTGCCAGCCATCAGCCCCGCCAGATTAATACCCGAAGACGCACTCATGGTCGCGCCCTGAACCTTGCACATGGTCACGAAGGAGCCGCCATGCGTGATCTGGAACGAGATCTTGCCGCCTTCGGCATGCACGGCATCGGCCATGGCCTTGAGGTCGGGCAGGATTTCGCGCCGGATCCAGATCTGGTTTTCCAGCGTACGGCCAACCTTGGCGACCGCACCATACGCCACGGTGGTCAATGCCACACCGCCGGCCGCGAGATCGCGATGATGCTTGAGCAGCGCCTTGCTCGGCGCGCCATCGACACACATGCCTTCGTTGGCGCCCGACTTGATGAAGCGGTTGCGCAAGGTGATCGGACCAAGCTGAAACGGCTGAAAGGGATCGCAGGCGATTGGGGTTTTGGTAGTCATAAGCACATCCCCAAAACGGGGAGCCGGAATGAAGAAGCAAATGCGACAGATTATAGACAGATTATATTATCTCCTCCACCAGTGCTGGCTTCTGCTGCTGGCGCCGAATTCACGGTTTCACTGACACCTCACTGCCGGGCCCACCATGCCAATCAATCCCCGGATCGCTCTCGTCCTCGGCCCCAAAGGCGTGACGGGCTTCACACTGATAGAACAATTGCTGGCCGATCCGCAGTGGGATCAGGTGGTCACGGTAGCGCGCAGCGCCTTTACACCGCGGACCGCGTCGGACAAGCTGGTGTGCCTGCGCGGCGATCTGCTCGACCAGGAGTCGCTGACGAAAATCCTGGCCCCCTACCCGATCACGCACATATTCTTTGCCGCCCATGCGCTGTTGCAGCTGGGGTATTCGAAAAGCTATGTAGCCACACTGGCCAGCTTCCAGTCAGCCAAACTTATTTCGCCGGTATTGAAATATCTGCGCAGCAATTCGGAAAAAACCGCCCGCTATCTGGGCCGGCGTTTTGCCATCGAGAGCGAGAAATACGATCCCGAGCAAAACAATCTGCGCATGCTGAGCAACACCATTGCCGCCGCACAAGCTGCCGGCGGCCATCTGCAGCACGTCTCCCTGGTGACCGGCACCGCCTATCATGGCATTGCACTGGGACCGTATTTTCACCCGCAATGGAAGAGTCACTTCGAGGCCGACGATCCACCGGTACCGCATTACCTGTGTTTCTATTACGAGCTGGAGGCCGCACTCAAGAAACAGGCGCAACAGCAAGGCTTCAGCTATTCGATCGCGCGTCCCGGCTTCGTGATCGGCTATGGCGAGAACCCGACCATGAACATCGGCCTCACCCTCGCGGTGTATGCCCTGATCATGAAAGAGCTGGATTTGCCGCTGTATTACCCGGGCATCCAGGCGAATTACAAGGCACGCTGGCAGATGAGCACGGCGGCGGACATCGCCAGGGTCATGATCCAGAGCTCAGTCGAGGCCAAATGCCAGAACCAGACCTTCCTGGTGGCGAATCAGGACACCAGCTCCTGGGCCGAAATGTGGCCGCAGATTGCCGCGTATTTCGACATGCCCTATGCGGCCACCCCGAGCAGCCCGATTCGCGCCCAGATCGCCGGCGCCGAACGTGGCAATCGTGCCTGGTCCAGCCTGGCCAAACGCCACCATTTGAAAATTACCGAACGCGCAGGGATTGCCAACCTGAACATGCTGTTCAAATCGACGGTGCTCGACTGGGACTACAGCTATTCGCTCGAACCGCTCCAGCGCGTCGGCATCCAGACCGAACCCGATACCAGAAACGCACTCTACAAACTGTTCAAGGTGCTCGAAGAACAGCAGCTGATCCCCGCCCGGCCGCAAGCGGGCAAGTAATTTCGCTCACAGCCCCGGCAACTCCTCCATCCTGCCGCCACAGGCGCCGAAGCAGGACTTGTAGTTGGTTTCGCACTGGTAATACGACGGGTACGAACAGCTCGGCGGCTGACGGCAATCCTTGCCGCCGGCCTTCTTGCAGCGTTCGAAGGCATCCATGGCGTAGCGATGCTGCTGATCGCATTCGCTCTTCTGCAGATCCTTCTGGTGCTGACACTGCTGCTGGGCATTGGTGCATTGCGAGGTGCACACGCGCCCTTCGGCGCTGGCCGGTTGGTGATAAACAGTATGCGTGAACAGGGTATTGCAAGCCGTGAGCAACATCACGACGATCGCCAGCGCCCAAGAAGTTGCCAGTTTTTTCATGTCGCTTCCTTCCGTCAGGCTTTGGGGGCAAACGTAAAGGAGTCGGCGAAGAATTCCTCGTCCGGCAAACCGCGCGCGCAGAAGTCGCGGCGCGCGGCCTCGACCATCGCGGGCGCACCACAAACATAGACCTGATGCCCCGACAGATCGGCAAAGTCTTCGAGCACGGCGGCATGCACGAAGCCCGTGCGCCCACGCCAGGCATCGTCGGCGGTCGGCGCCGAGAGCACCGGGTGGTACTGGATGCGGGCATGCGCCGCCGCCCATTGCTGCGGCAGATCAGGCAAATACAGGCCGCTACGATCACGCGCGCCCCAGTAGATGGTCAGCGGCCGCTCGAACTGGCTGTGAATCGCATGCTCGACCAGGCTCTTGATGGGCGCAAAACCCGTACCGCCGGCCACCAGAATCACGGGCTTCGGCGAATCTTCGCGCAGGAAAAAGCTGCCATGCGGCCCCTCGAAGCGCAGCATGTCGCGCGCCTTCATGCTGTTGAACACCTGCTCGGTGAAATGCCCACCGGGAACCAGACGAACATGCAGTTGCAGCAACTCGTCGTCATGCGGCGCATTGGCCAGCGAGAACGCACGCCGCTGACCATCCTTGAGCAGGATCTCGATGTACTGGCCGGCGAGGAACTGCAGGCGCTCGTTGGTCGGCAACTTCAGAGACAGCGCCATGACATCGGGCGCCAGACGCTCGATATTCTGCACGCGGCAGGGCAGGGTCTTGACGGGAATATCCGTCGCCAGCCGGACTTCCTTGCATTCGACAACCAGATCGGAGAGCGGCTTGGCACAGCAGAACAGCGCATAACCGTCGGCCTTGTCCTGCGCCGAAAGCACCTGTTCCTGGGCGCCACCATGCTCGACCTGCCCCGCCAGCACCTTGCCCTTGCAGGCGCCGCAAGCGCCGTTGCGGCAGCCGTAAGGCAGGGTCAGTCCCGCGTCGAGCGCGGCTTGCAGAATATTGCTGTCGGCCTCGGCAGTGCAGCCATGGCCACCGGGTTGAATGGTGATCTGATAGGACATGAGATAATCAACGGATGCAAAGACTGCTCATTATAGGCTGCGGCGACGTGGCGCGCCGCGCCCTGCCCCGCCTCGTGCAGCGCTACCGCGTGTATGCGCTGCTGCGCACGGCGGAGCCGCAGCTCACCGCCGAACTCCGGCGGCTTGGCGTCAGGCTGCTGCATGGTGATCTCGACGCTCCCCTCACACTGCGCCGGTTGGCCGGCCTCGCCGATGTCGTGTTGCATTGCGCGCCGCCGCCGGAACGCGGCGCTTGCGATCTGCGCACGCGCCGCCTGATTGCCGCCTTGCGACGCGGCGCCCACCCGCTGCAACGCCTGGTCTACATCAGCACCAGCGGCGTGTATGGCGATTGCCAGGGCGCCCATGTGCGCGAAACCCGGCGTGTCGCACCGCGCACCGCACGCGCGATTCGCCGCGTCGACGCCGAACGCCAGTTGCGCCACTGGGGCGCCAGCGGCGGCCCCTGTCTGAGCATCCTGCGCGCGCCCGGCATCTACGCCGCCGAGCGCCTGCCGCTCGAACGCATCCGGCGCGGTGATCCGGTGCTGCAGCGCGCCGACGACGTATTCACGAATCACATTCATGCCGACGATCTGGCCGCTTGCGTGCTCGCCGCACTGCACCGTGGCGCGGCGAATCGCGTATATCACGCCAGCGACAGTTCGGCGGACGCCGACGGGCAGCCCGGGCTGCGCATGGGCGACTGGTTCGACGCCGTCGCCGACGCCCACGCTCTGCCGCGCCCACCGCGCGTCAGCCGCAACGAGGCCACGGTGCGCCTGACGCCGCTTGTGCTATCGTTCATGGCCGAATCGCGCCGCCTCGACAACACACGCCTGCGCCGCGAACTGCAGCTGCGCCTGACCTATCCCGATGTCGGCGCCGGACTGGCCGCCAGCGCCGCAGCGGCGTCGCCCACCCCACCCGCCACCCTCACGCCACCCCGCCAGGAATCCTGACATGCTCTGGTTGAAAGCCCTGCACATCATTTTTGTCACCAGCTGGTTCGCCGGACTGTTCTATCTGCCGCGCCTGTTCGTCAATCTGGCCATGGTGCCGGACGACAGCGTCGCCGAGCGCGCGCGCCTGCTGCTCATGGCCTACAAGCTGTATCGTTTCATGACGCCGCTGGCGGTGCTGGCCTTGTTGTTCGGTCTCTGGCTGTGGCTGGGTTACGACATTCAGGGCGGCTGGCTGCACGCCAAGCTGGCGCTGGTGCTGGCGTTGATCGCCTATCACCTGACCTGCGGCCGGCTGCTCAAGACCTTCGAGGCGCAGCGCAACACGCACAGCCATGTCTGGTTCCGCTTTTTCAACGAACTGCCCGTACTGCTGCTGATCGCCGTGGTGCTGCTGGTGGTGGTCAAACCCTTCTAACGCGCATGCAGGTTTCTGCACCCCCTGATGATGAAACCGGCGCATACCCGAAGGCCCACCCCCTCCCACCCTCCCCCGCACGGGGGAGGTGACTGATTTGCTCGCTACGCTCGATTATTTGACCCGACTTCAAATTCGCTATTTCACGCTAAATATGATCGAACACTTTTTCGCCCCCTGCCCGAGCGGCCTCGAAGCGCCGCTTGCCGAAGACCTGCAGGCCGCCGGCGCACGCCATGTGAAGAGCGTACCGGGCGGCGCGCAATTCTCGGGCGACTGGGAAACCTGCTATCGCGCCAACCTCGAATCGCGCATCGCCACGCGGATTCTCTGGCGTGTCGCCGAAGGCGCGTATCAGAGCGAAGAGGACGTGTATCGCCTAGCGCTCAAGGTCGACTGGCCCGCGCACTTCAGCGTCGAGCGCACGCTGCGCGTGTATGTGAATGCCGTCAAATCGCCACTCAAGAGCCTCGAATTCGCCACGCTGCGCGTCAAGGACGCCGTCTGCGACCGCTTCCGCGATGCCTGCGGACGCCGCCCGAGCGTGAATACGGTGCGCCCCGAAGTGCGCATCCATCTGTTCCTCACGGCCACGCAGGCCACGCTCTATCTCGACACCTCGGGCGAACCGCTGTGGCTGCGCGGCCAGAAGATCGCCAAGGTCGAAGCCCCGGTCAAGGAAAATCTCGCCGCCGGCATCCTGCGCCTGATCGGCTGGAAACCCGGCATCCCGCTGTTCGACCCGATGTGCGGCAGCGGCACCTTCCTGATCGAAGCCGCGCAGATGAGTCTCGGCGATGCGCCGGGGCTGGCGCGCGACCCCGGCGAATTCGGTTTTGAACGCCTGAGCACCTTCAAACCCGAGCTGTGGCGCAAGCTGTGCCGCGAGGCCGCGCAGCGCCGCGAAACGGCACCGGCCACGCTGCCGATCTGGGGCGCCGACCTGTCCGCCGACGCCGTGGCGCGTACGCGCCAGAATCTCGATTACGCAGGGATCGGCGATCTGGTCACGGTGACTCAGGGCGACATTCTGACCAGCCTGCCGCCCGCTGGCGCTGCAAGTGGCATTGCGGGCGGCATCCTGATCGCCAACCCGCCGTATGGCGAACGTCTGGGCGAAAAGGAGCAGCTCGCGGCCTTCTATCCGCGTCTCGGCGATGCGCTCAAACGTCACTACGCGGGCTGGAATTGCTGGTTCTTCTCGGCCGACACGGCGCTACCCAGGCTCATCAAGTTGTCGGTGAAGCGCAAGATCCCGCTGTTCAACGGCCCGCTGGAATGTCGCGTCTATCACTTCCCCATGGTCGCGGGCAGCAATCGCGAGACGCGGGAAGCGCCGCCGCCCCCCTCGCGCACGCGGATCTTCGACAGCCCGCCCGAGCTGGACTGAGAGAAACCGGACGACCGGATGCGATGGCCTGTCTGTAAAAACCAGCGCACACTGCCGCGCCAGCGCGTATACTTGGTTTCCGTTTTTCGCCCATGAATTCTTTCTGGAAATCCGGCGCCAATGTCCGATGCTGATGCCCCCGATAGCCAAGGCCCGCTGCTGAGCGCCACGGAAATGGCCTATGGCCGTTTCGTGCCCCTGCAGTTCCTGCGCCTGCTCGGCCGCCCGAGCATCGTCGATGTCGAACTCGGCGATCACGTCGAGAAAGAAATGACCCTGCTGTTTTCCGACATCCGCGATTTCACGGCGTTGTCGGAATCCATCCTGCCGGCGGAAAACTTCCGCTTCATCAATTCCTACCTGAGCACCATGGAGCCCGTGGTCGCACGCCACCAGGGCATCATCGACAAATACATCGGCGACGGCATCATGGCGCTGTTCCCGGGCTCGGCCGACGATGCCGTGCGTTCGGGCATCGACATGCTGAACCAGCTGACGATCTATAACCAGGGACGCAAACGCGCCGGTTTCATGCCGATCCGCATCGGCATCGGCATCAATACCGGCCTGGTGATGATGGGTACCGTGGGCGGCCACAACCGCATGGACAGTACCGTGATCGGCGATGCCGTGAATCTGGCCTCGCGTCTCGAAGGCCAGACCAAGAGCTATGGCACGCCGCTGGTGATCAGTGCGAACACGCTGCATGCGCTCGACGACCACACGCGCTACAGCATCCGTTTCATCGATCGCCTGCGCACCAAGGGCCGCTACCAGGCTCAGGCGGTGTATGAGGTATTTGATGCCGACCCGGAGCCACTGCGCCTGGCGAAGCTGGCCACCATGCGCAACTTCGAGGAAGCGCTGGCCTACTATCACCTGGGACGCAGCGATCTGGCCCTGCCGCTACTGCAGGAATGTCTGCGCATTGCCCCCGATGACCGCGCCGTGCGCGTGTATCTGG
>JBPOIN010000071.1:0-6254 GCA_052034445.1 Pseudomonadota bacterium
GCAACGATTCGAGCTACAGGCAATCCGGATTCCGCCATGTTCAGCAAGCCCATCATGACCGGCAGAACGCTGATTGCAGCGCCTAGGCCATGGCCGGTGGCATCCGCAAGCAACGCATACAGCTTGCCATTCGAGCGTACGCCGGCAACCAGGTCGCCGCTGAAATTCGCTGCAGGCATGACCCAGTGGTGCAAACGCGCATCGTTGAGACCATCGTGGCGCATCATGCTCCTCATGATGTCATTCGCCAGCTCGTGTTCGCTTTCCTGCTCATCGCGATAACACTGAAGCTTTTCGCTCTTCTCCAGCAAACGCTGCTGAACCAGTTTGCGCTCGGAAATGTCGCGCACAATGCCGATGAAAGAAACCCTGTCACCACTCCGCAACTCGGTCACCCCGAGTTCGAGCGGGAACAACGAACCGTCCTTGCGCAAGCCCTGCACCTCGCGCTCTCCCACGCCGATGATGCGGCCGACGCCAGTACGCACATAGCGCTGCATGTAGCCATCGTGCGCACTGGCATGGGGTTCCGGCATCAGCATGCTGATGTTGCGACCGCGCAAGGCATCCAGTTCGTAACCAAAAATCCTTTGCGCCGCGGCATTCGCAAACTGGATCAAACCATCGCCATCAATAATGAAGACTCCATCGATCATCTGGTCGGAAATGGCTCTGGCGCGCCGTCGATCCTCTTCAAGCCGGCGTTGCACGACCAGCAAACGTTGAACAACCTGCAGCCTGGCCGCCAGCATGGCCGGGGCGACCGGCTTGGGCAGAAAATCGTCCGCCCCCTGTTTCAGGGCCGCAATCTGCGCCCTCTCCGCCACCTTGCCGTCAGAAGCGGCCATCAACCATACGGGCGTCCAATGTTCATTTTCGAGAGCGTGGGCGCGGCGTATCAGTGCATGCTTGTCGGCCTTGGACAAAGTGGCATCGAGCAATACCAAATCCGGTCGTTGCAGAATGAACATGGCCATGGCTTCTGCGCTCGTATCGGTGCGTAAGACCACATGTCCCAATCCGCTCAGATGCGTGTAAACAGCCTGACACTGCTCCCGGTCGCTTTCGCCAAGCAGGATCTTCAGTGGCTGAAAAACGCTGGCAGGCATATTCTCGCGCGGCGTCGGAACGGAGGTCAAAAATTCACGCTGGCAACCACGACGTTGCCATTACCCTGGTATTCGAGACGACTAAAGCTGATCTGGCGGGCCATGGCGATACCACGCCCGTTGGGATCGAAAGCGCGCGCCGGATCGAACTCGAGAAAATTGCGCCACTCGAACCCAGAGCCCTGATCGGAGATCGTAAACCGGATCTCGCGTGCCGCGTTGTCGCGCTCCATGCGCACCCTGACCGATCGATCGCGATACTCCGGCTGCAGGCTGCGCCGCGCGACTTCGTCAGACCAGGTACCGGTGCGCTTGAGCTTCATTTTCTCGGCATAGCTGATGCCGAGACTACCGTGCTCGACCGCATTCATCATCAGTTCGTTGAGACCGAGCACCACGGCATCCGGCGACGGGCAAACACTCGCCAGCAGACTGGCAAGACTGGAAATTTCCTCAAGTTGCGAAAATTGGAATTCCGCCAGCGCCAGCAGCCGCAGGGTATTGAGCTGGCGCTGCGTCTGTTCAAGCAATCCGGAAAGTTTGAGTTGCCGCTCGGCATCATCGAGTACGGCCGTCACGATGACCAGTAACGCGCCGGGTTCATACGGCTTGGTCAGATAATAATACGCACCGGCTTCCATGCCCTCGCGCACCTGTTCCGACGTCGCGGCGGCAGTCTGCATGATGACCGGTATATGCTGAAAACGTTGGTCAGCCTTGATCCGGCGCAACATGTCAAGACCATTCATGCCCGGCATCATGCGATCGAGAATGATCAGATCGTAACCATTTTTCACATCCTCAAGCCGCGCCAGCGCGCTCTCGGCGTCCGGCATCAGGTCGAGCATGAAGCGCGGGCCATCGAGCAGCTCGGCAATGATCTCGAGATTGATCGGCTCGTCATCCACGACAAGCACATGCGCCCTATCCATTAGAAAGACCTTTCAATAATCATTGAGATGCGAAAAATCGGCGGCAGTGAAGTCAGCCGCGCGGCAACAATACTTCGAAACACGAACCGCCAGAGGTCTGATTGTAGGCCCGAATGACGCCACCGTGCGCCTCGACAATCTCCTTGCAGATCGCCAGCCCCAGTCCCGTGCCCCCCGCACCGCTATTGGTCTGGCTACTCTGCACAAACTTGTCGAAGATTGCTTCGAGTTCCGATTCCGGAATGCCGACGCCCGAATCGCTGACACGCAAACGCAAGGCAGGAATGCGTTGCCCGGCAGAACCTGTAATCTCGGTCTCGTCAAGAATCACTTCGACGCGACCGCCAAAGGACACAAATTTGATGGCGTTCGACAGCAGATTGCGCACCACCTGACCAATGCGCAGACCGTCCAGATGGGCATGCAGATCGGCCAACAAGGGGGTCAAAGTAAAGCCAATCGACTTGGCCTGCAACAGCGGCTCGAATTCGAGTACAGCCTCGCGAACTATGGCGCCCAGATCGTGCGGCTCCTGGGTAAACACCATCTTGCCGGCTTCGAGTTTCGACAAATCGAGCAGATCGTTGAGCAAGGCCAGCAGACGATCGCCGCTTTGCTCGATGCGGTCGAAATAACCAGCCAGCTTCTCGGCAGCGACCGTCGTCACCCGCCCACTGCCGAGACGCGAAAAACTCAGAATCGCATGCAGCGGGGTGCGCAATTCATGCGACATGTTGGCGAGGAATTCGGATTTGGCCTGGTTGGCGCGCTCGGCCGCATCGCGCGCCCGGATCAGATCCGTGGTCTGCTCGGCAACGAGCTCCTGCAGATGATCGCGATGGCGCCGGATTTCAGCGTCGGCACGGAACAGCTTCGTGACATTCTTATACACGCCCTGATAGCCGGTAAATCGCTTTTCGCTGTCGAACAGCGGCTCCCCGGAAGAGAAGTACCACTCCCTCTCGCCGGGCTGGGCGAAGCTGGGCATGACATAAACGAAATCGCGAAAGGGTTCATGCGCTTCGAGTTGCTCCCGATGTTTGCGCAAAGCATCCGGCGTCACGAGTCCCGGCATGTCCCAGGGGTGCTTGCCGATTGCCTCGGCATAGATGGTGTGCGAACCATCCATGAGTTCCACATGCGTGAAGCGCAGATTGCTGTCGAGCTCCCAGAACCAGTCCGAGGAAATCTTGGTCAGCAATTGAAAGCGCGTCAGCGCCCGTTTGAGTTCAGTCACGTCGGACAGAATGCTGACGACCAGCGGCTCGCCCTGCTCTCCTTGAGTCGGCGCCTTCTTGACCAGCATGTTGCGGAATTCTTCGACGCGGTGGTCACGCATGAAAATCTCGAAAACAATCTCCTGCCCCTGCTGCATGACCTGCTGGTCCTGGCGCTTGATCTGCAGCGCCTCATCGACAGTCAGAACAGACAGCGCATCAACGAAAACCTCCTGCGTGGTGCAGCCGACAATTTCGGCTTTCGATTTGCCACTGGCCTCGGCAAACGCCAGATTGACAAAGACATAGCGTTCGTCGACATCCTTGACGCTCAAGGGATCCGGGATCACGTCAAGAATCTGCGCAAAGAACTCGCGCTGGCGTTCGAGTTGTTCGAGCACCTGTTTTTCTTTGGTGATGTCGCGCAAGGCGCCAACCATGCGCACCATCTGGCCGTTCTCATTCCAGACGCTATGGCAACTTGACCGGTACCAGCGAAACTCGCCCGTCGCATGACGCAAGCGGTATTCGATCGAGAATGGCTTGTGCGTTTGGTAATGTTCGGCAAGCGCCTGCTGCCAGCGCGGATAATCCCCGGGATGCCAGAACTGTTCGGCTTCGGCGCGCAAGCGCGTGATTTCGCCGAAGGAATAGCCCAGCATCTTGTCGAGTTGCGGCGAAACGTAGAGGTAGTCGGTCGCCATGTCGCGATCCCACACGCCATCTTCCATGGCCTGGGAAACCAGGCGGAAACGTTCTTCGCTGGCGCGCAACTCCTGCGTCATCTCGCGCGCCTGCTGCAAGGCCAGCTCACGCGACGAAAGCACCGACCAGGCCAGCGCGCTCAACAAGCCGCTGATGATCAGACCAAAGACCAGAAATCCTGCCGAACCCGAACGCGGAATATCAGCATCGAACTGTGGCGATGATTCGAACACCAGACGCCAGGAATACCCCGCATACGAGAAGATGCGCTGCTCCTTAAACAGCGCATTCGGACGCGCCGGTTCGGCGGCGGAATTGAACATCAGCGAATCCGGACCATCGTCGGCGATCGGATCATGGATGCGCAGGTTAACGCGACGCAGCGCCTGCTCATCGAACAGGAAAGCCATGAAACGATTCAGTTCGAACAGCGCCACGGCGTAGCCTTTCAGCATGCGCTCGTCGCCAGAAACCGCTAATTGGCCATCTTCGCCATTAAAGATCGGATGCACCAACATGAAGCCAACACCTTGTTTTCCATCCGCGCCGGGCAACAAGAGGCGTCCGGACATCGCTGTCGTGTTGAGCTGACGGGCACGCGTGATGGCCGCATGAGCGGCTTCCTCGCCGCCCAGATCCCAGCCGAGTGCAGCGACGTTCTGTGGTGTTTCGGGGGCAGTAAAACTCAGAGGAAAGTAAACCGGGCTGCTCCCGGGCGCTGGCGCCGGAAAATCCGGCACACCTTCGCGCCGCCGGGCGCCGATGAATTTATCCAGATCGGTTGCAAGCACACGTGGCGCATACGCCATCGCCAAGAATCCCGGGTAGCGGGTGTCAAGATCCAGATGGCCGATGAAATCCTGCCAGGAGGCGCGCGTGATGTCGCCATGCAAATGCGTCAGCACATGCGTGGCGAGCATGACCTGATCGTAGACCTGCAAACGCGCCTGCAGCCGTTCGACAATCACCGCGTTGGCGCGCTCGAAATCGCGGCGCGCCCGGTGGATTTCGTCGGCAAAGACCTCCAGCCAGACCAGAATAGTGATACCTGCCGCGCAGAGGAACAGCATCCCCGACCACCATGCAGGCGAAACTGGGGACAAGGCCATGAAACGCTGACGCAGTTCGGCAGGAGAAGGAAGGGAAAACAAGGCGGCCCCAACAAATTCAATTCGCGGAGCATACCCGCAGAGCGTGGAAAACGAAAGCCGGAGTCCATCAATCAATGCAGCACGGGAACCTGTCCCAGGCTGCATTGTTCAGCGTTATTTCAGACCGGGTCAGGCACAGCCATCCTGCGCCGTTTCCTTGACGCCGAGTCTTTTCAACACAATTTCCAGCGGGCAGAATTTCGTGAAGCCGCTCTGAAACAGATTGAAACCGACGAACAGCGTGAACCACAGCCAGTTCTGATTCATGAACAGCGGACTATCTTGCACGCCGAGCGCCAGCGACAGCATGACGAAGCTGCCGGCGAAGATACGGATGTATTGATTGACGGTCATGATGATCTCCTTGTTTTAGTGCTGAGGACTGAGGGTTGAGGGCTGAGTGGGCGCGAAGCGGTGCTGCATGGCGGCGTAGTAGAGGACTGGAATCACGATCAGGGTCAGTAGCGTCGAGACCAGAATGCCGAAGATCAGGCTCAGGGCCAGGCCGTTGAAGATCGGGTCGTCGAGAATGAACAGCGCGCCGAGCATCGCCGCCAGGCCCGTCAGCAGGATCGGCTTGGCGCGCACGATGGCCGACTGGATCACGGCTTCGCCGAACGCCACGCCTTCGGCGTGCTGCTGATTGATGAAATCGACCAGCAGGATCGAGTTGCGCACGATGATGCCGGCCAGCGCGATCATGCCGATCATCGAAGTCGCCGTGAACTGGCTGCCCGCCAGCGCATGGCCGGGCAACACGCCGATGATGGTCAGCGGAATCGGCGCCATGATGATGAGCGGCACCAGATAACTCTTGAACTGGGCCACCACCAGCAGATAGATCAGCACCAGGCCGACCGCATAGGCCAGCCCCATGTCGCGGAAGGTTTCGTAGGTCACCTGCCATTCGCCGTCCCACTTGAGACCGTAGCCAGCATACGGATCGCGCGGCTGGCTGATGAAGTACTCCATGAGCGGGCCACCACCGCCCTGAATGCTGTCCAGCGGCATGTCACGCACCCGGCTGCGGATGTCGAACATGCCATACAGCGGCGAATCGAGGCGCCCACCCATGTCGCCCGTGACATACACCACGGGCAGCAGATCCTTGTGATAGATCACCTGCTCGCGCGCCACGCT
>JBPOIN010000110.1:0-8274 GCA_052034445.1 Pseudomonadota bacterium
GCCGTGTACTCGGTCGTGCTCGGCCTGAATCTGCTGCTTGGTCCGGCGGTCACGCTGGACGCTTGGCGGGCGTTGTTGTCGGGCACCTGCATGCGTGTTTTCACCTTCTTGTTCATCCTCAGTCTGGCCTATCACGCCTGGGTTGGTGTGCGCGATATCTGGATGGATTACATCAAATGCACGGCGCTGCGTCTGACGCTGCATGTCGTGACGTTGCTGGCGCTGGTCGGTTATGCCGGCTGGGCGACTCAGATTCTCTGGAGACTGTAAGTGACTATCCCAATTCGTAAGTTTGACGCTGTTATCGTCGGCGCCGGCGGCGCCGGTCTGCGCTCTGCAATTCAGCTCTCCGAGGCCGGCCTCAAAACCGCCGTGCTGACCAAGGTGTTCCCGACCCGCTCGCATACGGTGGCGGCACAGGGCGGCGTGGCTGCTTCGCTCGGCAACTCCGAGGAAGATCACTGGCACTGGCATATGTATGACACCGTCAAGGGTTCCGACTGGCTCGGCGACCAGGACGCGATCGAGTTCATGTGCCGCAAGGCCAACGAAGTGGTGGTCGAGCTCGAACACTACGGCATGCCGTTCGATCGTCTCGATAACGGCCGTATCTATCAGCGTCCGTTCGGCGGCCACATGTCGAACTTTGGCGAAAAGCCGGTGCGCCGTTCCTGCGCCGCGGCCGACCGCACCGGTCACGCCATGCTGCATGCGATGTACCAGCGCAACGTCAAGGTCAATACGCAGTTCTTCGTCGAATGGATGGCGCTTGATCTGATCCGCGATGCCGAAGGTGCCGTACTCGGCGTCACGGCCATGGATATGGAAACCGGCGAAGTCGTGATGTTCCAGGCCAAGGCGACGATCTTCGCCACCGGCGGTTCCGGACGTATCTACTACTCTTCGACCAACGCCTTCATCAACACCGGCGACGGCCTCGGCATGGCGGCGCGCGCCGGCATTCCGCTCGAAGACATGGAATTCTGGCAGTTCCATCCGACCGGCGTGGCCGGCGCGGGCGTGCTGATCACCGAAGGCGTGCGCGGCGAAGGCGGCATCCTGCGCAACAGCGCGGGCGAGCGTTTCATGGAACGTTATGCACCGAACGCCAAGGATCTGGCTTCGCGCGACGTGGTTTCGCGCGCCATGGTCACCGAAATCAATGAAGGCCGCGGTTGCGGCCCGAACAAGGATTTCGTGCTGCTCGATATCACCCACCTCGATCCGGCCACCATCATGAAGCGCCTGCCGGGCATTCGCGAGATCGGCATCCAGTTCGCCGGCGTCGACTGCATCAAGGAGCCGCTGCCGGTGGTGCCGACCTGCCACTATCAGATGGGCGGCATTCCGACCAACTATTCCGGCCAGGTGGTCACGCCGACTGGCGTGGTACCGGGGTTCTATGCTGCCGGCGAATGTGCCTGTGCATCGGTGCATGGTGCGAACCGCCTCGGCACCAACTCGCTGCTCGACCTGCTGGTGTTCGGCAAGTCGGCTGGCGAAACCGCGGTTGCCGAACTCAAGGCGGGCGCCAAGGAACACCGGCCGCTGCCCAAGGATGCCTTCGACAGGACGCTGGCGCGTCTCGACCGTCTGAACAATCAGACGAACGGCGCCAATGTGCATGAAACGCGTCTCGACATGCAGCGCACCATGCAGAAACATGCTGGCGTGTTCCGCTTCAACGATCTGCTCAAGGAAGGCGTCACCAAGATCCTGCAGGTTGCCGATGCTGTGGCGAAGACCGAAATCAAGGACAAGTCGCAGGTGTTCAACACCGCGCGTCTGGAAGCTCTGGAACTCGACAATCTGATCGAAGTTGCCAAGGCCACGATGATTTCCGCCGAGGCGCGCAAGGAATCGCGCGGCGCCCATGTGCGCGATGATGCACACGACACGGCGGAAACGCCGGACGGTCGCGACGACAAGAACTGGCTCAAGCACACGCTGTGGCATCGCGACGGCAATCGTCTCGAATACAAGCCGGTGCAAATGAAACCGCTGTCTGTCGACACCATCGAGCTCAAGAAGCGCGCTTACTAAACCTACAGGGATATGACGACCATGACCTCAGCGCAAAAACGCACCGTCAAGTTCAAGATCTACCGCTACAACCCTGACAAGGATGCCAAGCCCTACATGCAGGATATTTCGATCGAGCTCGATTCGACCGATCGCAAGCTGCTGGACGCCATTGTCAAACTCAAGTCGGTGGATGATTCGCTCTCCTTTCGTCGCTCCTGCCGTGAAGGTGTCTGTGGCTCAGACGCCATGAATATCAACGGCAAGAACGGCCTGGCCTGTTTGACCGACATCGATTCGCTGACCCAGCCGATCACGCTGCGTCCGCTGCCGGGTTTGCCGGTGGTGCGCGACATCATTGTGGATATGACGCAGTTCTTCAAGCAGTATCACTCGATCAAACCGTATCTGATCACACACGATCATCCGCCCGAGCGCGAGCGTCTGCAGTCGCCTGAGGAACGTGAAGAACTCAATGGTCTGTACGAGTGCATCCTGTGCGCCTGTTGCTCGACTTCCTGCCCGTCGTTCTGGTGGAATCCGGACAAGTTTGTCGGCCCGGCCGGTCTGCTGAATGCTTATCGCTTCATTGCCGATACGCGCGACCAGGCAACCAGTGCGCGTCTCGACGATCTTGAAGATCCCTACCGTCTGTTCCGCTGCCACTCAATCATGAACTGTGTCGATGTCTGCCCGAAGGGCCTGAACCCGACCAAGGCGATCGGCAAGATCAAGGACCTGATGGTTCGGCGCGCCGTATGATCATGACGCCTGCGGCCGAATCCGCCGACCCGTCGGCAATTTCGCGCGCCGTTCCGCTCGAAGGGCGGCTGCGCTGGCATTCGCGCCGCGCCTTGCTGGAGCTGGATATTGTCCTCGAACGCTTCTGGCAGCGGCAGACGGCTCCGTTGAGTACCGAGCAGGCGTTGGTTCTGGAGGAGTTGCTGGCGCTGGAAGACCATGATCTTTGGGACATGATGTGCGGCCGTTTGATCGTTGATGATGCGCGCTGGCAGCAGATGATTGACCTGCTGCTCAAGGTTTGAAGTCTGCTCGTCGGCGTCTGGCAATATTGCCATCGTATTGTTTTTGCATAATTTGTAGTTATCGGTTATTAGTTATCACTTCAGAGATCACCATAGGGAGCTCATCATGACGACAGAACGTAAAGCGATTCTCACTCTTGACGGCAATGCTGTCGAGTTTCCGGTTCAATCCGGAACGATTGGTCCGGATGTCGTTGACATTCGCTCCCTGTATGCCAAGACGGGCGCGTTTACCTTCGATCCAGGCTTCATGTCGACGGGCAGTTGCAAGTCGACGATTACCTATATCGATGGCGACAAGGGTGAGCTGCTGTATCGCGGCTATCCGATCGAGCAACTCGCGCAGAACTGCGACTTCCTCGAAGTCTGCCAGCTGCTGCTCAAGGGTGAGTTGCCGAATGCCGAGGAAAAGCAGAAGTTCTCCGATGTCATCAAGAATCACACGATGGTGCATGAGCAGCTGACACGCTTCTATCAGGGGTTCCGCCGCGATGCGCACCCGATGGCCGTTATGGTTGGGGTGGTCGGCGCGCTGTCGGCGTTCTACCACGATGCCATGGACATCAGCGATCAGCATCACCGCGACATCTCGGCACATCGCCTGATCGCCAAGATGCCGACCATCGTTGCCATGGCCTACAAATACGGCACGGGCCAGCCCTTCATGTACCCGCGCAACGATCTCGACTACGCCAGCAACTTCATGCACATGATGTTCGCCACGCCGTGCGAGACCTACAAGCCGAACCCCGTGCTGACGCGCGCCCTGGACCGCATCCTGATCCTGCATGCCGATCATGAGCAGAACGCCTCGACCTCGACCGTGCGTCTGGCCGGTTCCTCGGGCGCCAACCCGTTTGCCTGTATTTCTGCGGGCATTGCCTGTCTGTGGGGCCCGGCACATGGTGGCGCCAACGAAGCCTGCCTGCAAATGCTGGAAGAAATCGGCGACGTCTCCCGCGTCGGCGAGTACATCAAGCGCGCCAAGGACAAGAACGACAGCTTCAAGCTGATGGGCTTCGGTCACCGCGTGTACAAGAACTTCGATCCGCGCGCTAAACTCATGCGCGAAACCTGCCACGAAGTGCTCAACGAACTCGGTCTGCAGAACGATCGCCTGTTCAAGCTGGCCATCGAACTCGAACGCATCGCCCTCGAGGACGAATACTTTGTCGAGAAGAAGCTCTATCCGAACGTCGACTTCTACTCGGGCATCGTCCAGCGCGCGCTGGGCATCCCGACGCAGATGTTCACGGGCATCTTCGCCATGGCCCGCACGGTTGGCTGGATTTCGCAGTGGAACGAAATGATTTCCGATCCCGAGCAGAAGATCGGCCGTCCGCGTCAGTTGTATGTCGGCTCACCGCGCCGCGACGTCGTGCCGCTGGCCAAGCGCAAGTAAGCAGTCAAACCCCGATGTGTATCAGGGACAAAATCGGAACAGCGATTTTGTCCCGGGGACGATTGTATTTCGATGTCATTCCAATGGCATTTTTTGGTGGGCCTTTCACAAGCCCTTCGTTTCAGCATTCAAGGACTCAGGCGTTGCAGTTTCAGCGTGCGCAGTGATTCATTGACGACTTCCCGCTCCTCAGCAAGAGGTGTTCTCTCATGATGAAGCAAATGCTCGGTAATTCGTATCTCTTCGGCGCCAACGCGCCGTTTATCGAAGAGCTGTACGAAACCTACCTAAACAATCCAGCCGAAGTGACGCCTGCATGGCGCGATTACTTCGACAAGCTGCAGAACCTGCCTGGCGTGGCTAACAGCACGGCACCCGACGTGGCGCATGCGCCGATCGTCGCTTCGCTGGCGCAACGCGCCAAGCTCGGGACGCTGCGCACGACCACCAGCCCGGCCAGCGACGACAAGCAGGTCAAGGTGCTGCAACTCATCAATGCCTATCGCTTTCTCGGCAACCGTTGGGCGCAGCTCGATCCGCTCAAGCGCACCGAACGCCCCGTGATCGCCGAGCTTGATCCGGCCTTCTACGGTTTTACTGAAGCCGATCTGGGCGTCGAGTTCAATACCGGTTCGTTCGGCAACGATCCGGCCACCCTGCGCGAGATCCTGGAATCCCTGCGTCAGACGTATTGCGGCAGCATCGGCGCCGAATATATGTACATGAGCGACATTTCGCACAAGCGCTGGGTGCAGTCCAAGCTCGAACCGCAGCGCGCGACGCCGAATTACTCGCCTGAACAGAAGAAGCGCATTCTCGAACGCCTGACCGCCGCCGAAACGCTCGAACGCTATCTGCACACCAAGTACGTTGGCCAGAAGCGCTTCTCGCTCGAAGGCGGCGAGTCGGCCATCGTGGCGATGGATGAACTGGTGCGTTCGGCCGGCGAATACGGCATCCACGAACTGGTCATCGGCATGGCCCATCGTGGGCGCCTGAATGTGCTGGTGAATACGCTGGGTAAATCGCCACAGGACCTCTTCTCCGAATTCGAAGGCAAGCATGCCGACGAACTCTCGGCCGGCGACGTCAAGTATCACAACGGTTTCTCGTCGAACATCGCTACGCCGAACGGCCCGGTGCATCTGATGCTGGCCTTCAATCCCTCGCACCTCGAAATCGTCAATCCCGTGGTCACGGGTTCGGTGTATGCGCGCCAGCGCCGCCGCGACGACGAAACCGGCAGCCAGGTGCTCGGCGTGCTGATCCATGGCGACGCCGCCGTGGCCGGGCAGGGCGTGAATCAGGAAATGCTCAACTATTCCCAGACGCGCGGTTATGGCACGGGCGGCACGGTGCATGTCGTGATCAACAACCAGATCGGTTTCACAACCTCCGATCCGCGCGACTACCGTTCCTCGCTGTATTGCACCGACATCTTCAAGATGATCGAGGCGCCGATCTTCCATGTGAATGCCGACGATCCCGAAGCGGTCGCCTTCGTCACACGCTTGGTGCTCGATTTCCGCCAGGAATTCAAGAAGGACGTTGTCATCGACCTGGTGTGCTTCCGCAAGCTTGGCCACAACGAGCAGGACGAGCCGATGGTCACCCAGCCGCTGATGTACAAGAAAATCGGCGCGCATCCGGGAACCCGCAAGGTGTATGCCGATCGCCTGGTCGCCCAGGGCGTCCTGAAGGCCGAGGACCCGGATCGGATGATCAAGGATTATCGTTCGGCGCTGGATCAGGGCCAGACGGTCGAGAACGCCGTGCTGTCGAATTTCGAGCGCAAGTACGCCGTCGACTGGACGCCGTTCATGCGGCAGAAATACACCGACGAAGCCAACACCAAGGTGCCGCTGGCTGACCTCAAGCGGCTCGCACAGCGCGTGACCGATGTGCCGGCGAATTTCACGCTGCATTCGCGCGTGCAGAAGATCATCGACGATCGCAAGGCCATGGGCGCCGGCAAGTTGCCGCTCGACTGGGGCATGGGCGAGACGCTGGCGTATGCCACGCTGGTCGTCGAAGGTTACGGCGTGCGGGTGTCGGGCGAGGATTGCGGTCGTGGCACCTTCTTCCATCGCCATGCCGTTTTGCACGATCAGAACCGCGAGCGCTGGGATGCCGGCAACTACATTCCGTTGCAGCACATTCAGGACAATCAGGCGCCGTTCGTCGTCATCGACTCGGTGCTGTCCGAAGAAGCCGTACTGGCGTTCGAATACGGTTACTCCTCGGCCGAGCCGAACGAACTGGTGGTCTGGGAAGGCCAGTTCGGCGATTTTGCCAACGGCGCCCAGGTGGTGATCGACCAATTCATCAGTTCCGGCGAAGCCAAATGGGGGCGTTTGTGCGGTCTGGTGATGCTGCTGCCACATGGCTACGAAGGTCAGGGGCCCGAGCATTCCTCGGCGCGTCTTGAACGCTACATGCAGCTGTGCGCCGAACACAATATGCAGGTTTGCGTGCCCTCGACGCCGGCACAGATTTACCATCTGCTGCGCCGTCAGATCGTGCGCAAGCTGCGCAAGCCGCTGGTCGTCATGACGCCCAAGTCACTGCTGCGTCACAAGGATGCGGTATCGAGTCTCGACGAACTGGCGAACGGCAGCTTCCAGACCGTGATCGGCGAAATCGACGAACTCGACGCGAAGAAGGTCAAGCGTGTGATCTGCTGTTCCGGCAAGCTGTATTACGAACTGCTGGCCGCGCGGCGCGAGAAGAAGCAGACCGACGTCGCCATCTTGCGCATCGAGCAGCTGTATCCGTTCCCGGCCAAGGCGTATGCGAATGAACTCAAGAAGTACCCCAATGCCAGGGAAGTCGCGTGGTGCCAGGAAGAGCCGCAGAATCAGGGCGCCTGGTATGCGTCACGGCACCATTTCGTGGCCGGCCTGCGCGCCGAGCAGACGCTTTACGCAGTAGCCCGACCGGCCTCGGCATCCCCGGCGGTTGGCTATTACTCGAAGCACAATGCGCAGCAGAAAACTGTTATTGAATCGGCATTGGGCGCCAGTTCCAAGCTCAAGTCGTCAGCAGAGTAAACTCGAGGAGTTCCCATGCTTATTGAAGTCAAAGTTCCGCAATTGTCCGAGTCGGTCGCCGAAGCGACGCTGGTGACCTGGCACAAGAAAGAAGGCGAGAGTGTTGCTCGCGACGAAAACCTCATCGACATCGAAACCGACAAGGTGGTGCTGGAACTCCCGGCGCCTGCCGCCGGGGTGATCGTGCGCATCATCAAGGGCGACGGCGCCACGGTGGTCAGCGGTGAAGTTATTGCCCAGATCGATACGGCGGCAACGGCCGGTGTCGCCGCCGCGCCCGCCGCCGCACCGGCTCCCGCGCCGGTTGTTGAAACCACTGCCGCGCACGTCATGCCGGCGGCGCGCAAGCTCATGGCCGAGCAGGGCATTGATGCCGCCGCGCTGAGCGGTACGGGCCGTGGCGGCCGGATCACCAAGGGCGATGTGCTGGGGGCAACGGCTCCCGCAGCTCCGGCAGCCGCGCCCGCGCCGCTCGCCGCAGCGCCCACCGCCAAGCCGGCGCTGGCTCAGCCGACGGCCGTGAATGTCGATGCCGTGCTGGCCGGACGTCCCGAGCAGCGCGTGCCGATGTCGCGCCTGCGTGCGCGCATCGCCGAGCGTCTGGTGCAGTCGCAATCGACCGCCGCCATCCTGACCACGTTCAATGAAGTGAACATGGCGCCGGTCATGGATCTGCGCAACAAGTACAAGGACAAGTTCGAGAAGGAACACGGCGTCAAGCTCGGCTTCATGGGCTTCTTCGTCAAGGCCGCAG
>JBPOIN010000138.1:0-10170 GCA_052034445.1 Pseudomonadota bacterium
AGATTTGTCCGGTCCTTTTTTCGCCGGTGCAGGGGCCGCTGGATCCCGCCGAGCTGGCCGCATGGATCTTGCGCGATCATCTCCCGGTGCGTTTTCAATTGCAGTTGCACAAGATCCTCTGGGGATCTGAGCGAGGGAGATAGCATGGCTGCGAACGCTGTGGTGCTGCTTTCGGGTGGGCTGGATTCCGCCACGGTGCTGGCGCAGGCGCGTCAGCAGGGATTTCTCTGCCATTGCCTGTCGCTTGACTATGGTCAGCGCCATCAGGTCGAACTGGATGCCGCGGCGCGCATCGCTAGCAGCCTGGGAGCCGCCGCGCATCAGATCTTGCGTCTCGATCTGACGCAGTTCGGCGGTTCGGCACTCACGGACAATGCCATAGATATACCCGTGGCTGGTGTGCAACCCGGCATTCCGGTGACCTATGTGCCAGCGCGCAACACCATCATGCTCTCGCTGGCGATGGCCTGGGCCGAGGTGCTCGATGCAAGCGACATCTTTGTCGGCGTGAATGCGGTCGATTACTCCGGCTATCCGGATTGTCGACCGGAATTCATCCGTGCGTTTGAAAACATGGCCAATCTCGCGACGCGTGCGGCTGTCGAAGGCCGTCGCCTGCACATTCATGCGCCGCTGATCGACCTCAGCAAGGCGCAGATCATCCGGCTCGGCGCAGCGCTGGGGGTCGATTACGCCATGACGATTTCCTGCTATCAGGCCGATGTGGCAGGGCGCGCTTGCGGTGTTTGCGACTCCTGCCGGTTGCGGCGCGAGGGCTTCGAGGCTGCCGGTATCGCCGATCCGACGGCCTATGCTCAGGCTGCCGACGCTGGGCGTTAAGCGGCACGGCGCATGGATTTCGCCATCCATTACCAGATTCTGCTGGCGATTTTCTGTCTGGCCGCGACGCTCGGCGCCGTGGTCGGCAAGACGCACTTCTGCACGCTCGGTGCGGTTTCCGACTGGGTGAATCTGGGCGATCTGCGCCGTCTGCGTGCCTGGCTGCTGGCGTGCGCCATTGCCATCGCGGGTCTCGGGTTGCTCGAAACTGCGCAGCTGGTGCAGTTTCCTGCCGACAGTTTTCCATCATACCGCAGTCCGAACCTGGCTTGGCCACGCCATCTGCTCGGTGGCCTGATGTTCGGCGCCGGCATGGTGTTTGCCTCGGGTTGCATCAACAAGATGCTCGTGCGGCTGGGGGGCGGCAACCTCAAATCCCTGATGGTGCTGGTGATCGCCGCCGGCTGCGCTTACCTCATGATGTGGACCGGGTTCTACGCCAGCGCCTTCGAGCGTTGGCTCGCACCGTTGAACCTGCATCTGCACCGCTATGGCATCGAAACCCAGACGCTCGACGCGATCATATCCGGACTGCTGGGTTGCGAAGCGACGCCGCTGTGGCATCTCGCGACAGTTTTCGTCTGCGCACTGTTGCTGCTGCTGTGGATCTTGCGCTGTGCCGAGTTTCGTGCAGACCGCGATAATCTGCTGGGGGGGGCGACAGTGGGTCTGGCGGTGCTCGCCGGCTGGTGGCTCACGGCCGGCAGCCTTGGCCAGCGCTGGCTGGATTGGGCTCAGATGGCCGATCCGTTGCCGTCGCGGGTGGCAGTGCAGTCCCTGACATTTGTCAGTCCGCTCGGCGATCTGCTGCGTTATCTGATGGCGTCCGGCAATCCGGCGTTGATCAACTTTGGCATCGTTGCGCTGTGCGGCGTGTTGGCAGGCGCCTGGTTGCAGGCAGTGGCTACACGCCGGTTTCGCTTCGAGTGGTTTATTTCTTTCGGCGATTTTGTTGCGCATGCGGTCGGGGCTGTGCTCATGGGCATCGGCGGCGTGCTGGCCATGGGCTGCACGATCGGCCAGGGCGTGACAGGGGTATCGACCTTGGCGCTCGGCTCATTCCTGACGTTCGGCGCCATCGTGGCCGGCGCCGCACTGGCGCTCAAGTACCAATACTGGCGCATTCTGCGTGCCGATTCATCGGCCTGAGGCGGCGGCTTCAGGCGCTGCAGTGTTGGAGTTTGACAGTCAGGCACCGATGTCCTTATAATTCCGCCCTCTTTGGGTCGTTAGCTCAGTTGGTAGAGCAGCGGACTTTTAATCCGTTGGTCGCAGGTTCGAATCCCGCACGGCCTACCAAAAGTATTTATAATAGCCCCCTCGGGCCGTTAGCTCAGTTGGTAGAGCAGCGGACTCTTAATCCGTTTGTCGTAGGTTCGACCCCTACACGGCCCACCAGTATTTTGAACGGCTCCCAGCGATGGGAGCCGTTTTTATTTGTCATTTTTATTTGTGGCCTAGTTATATTCCTTAATCAACAACCTCATCAATGATTTAACTTTAAATCATTGTTTGAAAATGTTAGGCTCATAAAATTTGCGGCAGAGCATTGGTTTTGGATATTCGCGCTCGAAATGGCCATCTGCTGCTTCCCGTGGCTGTGATGTTTTGCATGGTGCTGCTGGTCGGCGCCAGTAGCGCGGCGTTTGCAGGAGGTAGCTCGGAGAATGGTCCGACCGGCGTGGTTTCCGATGGCGTGCCGTTGCGAATCGACCGGACATGGAGTGGCTTGCAGGGCGGAGTGCGCGTGGATATGCGTCAGCGCGATCCGTATGTTGGGCTGGTTGCGGATGGCACGGTGACATTCATTGGGCAGGAGTTTTATCGCGCGTTCATGAACACCTGGCTGGAGCTGGGCATGACGGATCGTTACAGCCTGTCGATTCATGAACGGCCTTCGGCGCGCTGGGGCAGCATGGTGTGGGTCGAGTTTGCCAATCGGCGGGTGTTCAGTACCTTCCTGTCGCCCGGGTTGCGTGCCTCGATTGCCGAGACCGGCGAGCAGGCCGCGCGCCAGGCGCACCAGAATGTGGTCGATGTCGACCTGCAGCGCCTGCTGTTCAAGGACCCGGACCTGGCCGCTGACGAATTTTGAAATTTGCGCTTGCGCAGAATGAATTGAGCAGGATTGCAGTCTTTGATGATTGAACATTGCAGCACAAGGTTTTTTAGCAGCACCCGAATTTAATTTAGGAACCAAGATGAATCGTTGTGCATTGCCCGGCCGGAACCCGTTCCGGCCGGCAGCGCTGCCTGCTTGCCTGGCCGCGCTGTGGCTGCCTGCCGTCCTGCTGATCGCGCCGTGCGCTTCGACTCCGGTCGCGGCGACCGAGATCGTCTATCGCCCGATCAACCCGTCGTTTGGCGGCGACCCTCTGAATGGCGCGGTGCTGCTCAACTCCGCCAATGCGCAGAACAACAAGACCGATCCGAGCCTCAATAAGTCCTCCGCCAGCGCGTCAACTTCGTCGCTCGCCCAGTTTTCCGACATGCTGCAGCGCACCCTGTTGTCGCGCATTGCCACCAGCATTTCCGGCGGCCTGTTCGATCCCACTGGCAAGCTGATTCCGGGGATCGTCGAAACCGCCAATTTCAGTATTTCGATTGTCGATCAGGGAAGCGGCCTCCTGATCATTACCACGACCGACAAGACCAACGGGCAAACCACCTCGTTCGAGGTAACCCAGTGAGGACGAATATCGGCCCCCTTCCGCTGTTTGCCATGCTGTTGCTCCTGACGCTGACTGGCTGCTCGTCAATGTTGCGCCAGCCGCAGAAAGTGGCTTCGCCAGCCAAGCTCACGCCGGCTGCGAAAGGTTATCGCGATCTGGTCCAGCTGCCGCCGCCGGCGGGCAAGATCCCGGTCGCCGTGTATGGCTTCCGCGATCAGACCGGCCAGTACAAGCCCTCGCCGGACAGTTCCTTCTCGACGGCCGTGACCCAGGGCGCCGCATCAATCATGACCAAGGCGCTCAAGGATTCGGGCTGGTTTACCCCCGTCGAGCGCGAAGGCCTGCAGAACCTGCTGACCGAGCGCCGCGTGATTCGCGCCATCGAGAACCCGCAGGACAAGGGCAATCCGGCGATCCAGCTGCCGCCGCTCATGCCGGCCAACATCATCATCGAAGGCGGCGTGGTGGCCTACGAAAGCAACGTCAAGACTGGCGGCGCCGGTGTGCGCTATCTCGGCATCGGCATCTCCGATCAATATCGCGTCGATCAGGTGACCATCAACCTGCGCGCCATCGACGTGCGCACCGGGCAGGTGCTTAACAGCGTGTCGACCACCAAAACCATCTACTCGCGCCAGCTCGACAGCGGTGTGTATCAGTTCGTCGATTACCGCAAGTTGCTGGAAGGCGAAATCGGTTACTCACGCAACGAGCCGGCCCAGTTGGCAGTCAAGGAAGCCATCGAAACCGGCGTGGTGCACCTGATCGTGCAGGGCGTCCAGGACAAGCTCTGGTCGCTCAAGGATCCCGGCGCGATCAAGTCGCCCGTGATTCAGGCCTACCTGAAGGAGCATGAAGAACTGACGGCCGAAGCCGCCGCGGCGGCAACCCGGATGACGGCCAACTGATGCTGCTCAAACACTTCACGCGCGCAATGCCGCTCATCGACCGCCAGCACCTTGCCCCGGCGACGCTTGCCGGCGTCTGCGGGCTGCTGGCGCTGCTGCTGTGCGCGCCGCTGCAAGCCGCCGATCTCGCACCGACATCCGAATTGCCGGCCTCGGAGCTCGCCGCCGTCGGCCATTATGTGCGCGCCAAGCAGAACGGCTTCGACAACGATGCAAAGATCCTGCAGCAGGGATCCCTGAATCGCGCCGACGTCTGGCAGAGCGGCAATGCCAACAAACTGGCGCTGACGCAGAGCGGCAATGGCAACAGCGCTGACGTCACCCAGCGCGGCAGCGGCAATCAGGGCGTCATCACGCAGACGGGCGATCTCAACAGCATGCTGCTGGTGCAGAGCGGCGAGAACAACATCGGCACGGCCGCCTCGCTCGGCCAGCGCAATACGGCGGAAATCAGTCAGATCGGCAACCGTAATGTTGCCGAGTTGCAGCAACACGGCAATGGTCAGTACGCCGCCGTGCGGCAATACGGCAATCAGATGAATGCCCGCGTGATTCAATACTGATCCCGGCCACGAATTGAATTTGAAATTGCATGTCATGCAATGTTTTGGAACGCAGTTAAACTCGAGTTTATTAACGGAGGAAACACAATGAAGCTTCGCCTCAAGGTAGTAGCTGCAGCGCTCACTCTGGCCTTTGGCATGGGGGGCAGCGCTTTCGCCGCGAACACGGTGGAAGTGACGCAGAACGGCAGCGACAACACCTCGGCTGTCACGCAGATCCAGACCTCGTTGCCGATGTATGCCAAGATCGCCTCCATCGGGAACACCAACGACGCAACGATTTATCAGGACAATGCGGCCTACGCTAATGCAGCCATCACCCAGACCGGCGACAACAACACCGGTTCGATTGCCCAGAAGCCGATCGGCGGCGACTCCTTCGCCAACAACGCCTTCGGCTCGATCAATCAGGTCGGCAACGGCAATACTGCGACGATCAATCAAAACGGCCCGAATACCTCCTTTGGCATGTTCGATGGCGTGCAGGCGCGCATCAACCAGGCGACGCAGAACGGCAGCACTGCGACGATCGACCAGAATGGCCTGTCGCTGCGTACGCGCGCCGAGATCAACCAGACCAACGGCAATGCCAGCACGGCGGCGATCACCCAAGCCGGCAATGACCAGGCAGCGACGATCAACCAGTACACCAATGAGTCGAATGCCGCTACCGTCAAGCAGACCGGTTCACAGCAGACCGCCACGATCCTGCAGGACACCTCGGCCTATGCCAGCGTGACAGTCGACCAGAACGGCTTCATGCAGACCGCCGACGTCAAGCAGTATCCGGGCAGCCACAATTCGAGCGTCAGCATCAAGCAGGTGGGCACCGCCAACACCGCCTGGGCGCATGAAGAGCAGGCCGCGAATTCGTCGATCGCCATCGACCAGAACGGCACGGGGCTGTTTGCCAACGTGCGTCAGGGCAATGGCATGGCGCCGAGTCTGGCGCTCAGCGCCAGCATCACGCAAACTGGCTTTGGTCATTCGGGTACGCTGACCCAGTCGGGCAACAACACGACCGGCACGCTGACCCAGACTGGCACGGCGCATAACGCCACGATCGTGCAGAACACCGTGAATGGTTCCAGTGTCACGGCGACCCAGGATGGCACCACGCATAAACTGCATCTGACGCAGAACAACGGCGACCAGCTGATTGCCGCCGTCTCGCAGATCGGTTTTGCCCACACGGCCTATGTCTCGCAGGATGGCTCGTATAACGAAGCCACCATCGCACAGACCGGCTCGGGCCATACGGCGAATGTGCGCCAGGCCAGCACGGGCAGCGGCGTCAATCCGAATCTCATCGCCATTACGCAGACCAACGCTGGCCACGTCGCCAACGTTACGCAGATTGGCGGCACGGGCAACAAGATCACCATCGTGCAGAATTGATGGAAGTTTGATCGCAGCGTAAGCATGGCAGCGGCCCGCAAGGCCGCTGGCTGAACAGACGGCAACGCCGGAGTCCGCTCCGCGTTGCCGTTTTTACATTGAGCGCGCCTGGAGTGTGGTGCTCTCTGCGGCGATCAGGGGCGGTCGATATACTGCGCGATCAGCGCCAGCGTGCGCTCGCTCGCGCCGCGATGACGGATACTGAAATCGCGGCCGGCCAGACTCATCTGCTCGCGCTTGTCGGCATCGTTGAGCAGAGCGGCAGCCTGGCTCACCAGGTCGGCGGCATTCATCACGCGTCGCGCCGCGCCGCAGGCCTGTGCGGCAGCGGCAGCCTCGGCGAAGTTGAAGGTGGACGGGCCGAGCAGTACCGGCGCGCCCGTGGCGCAGGCCTCGATGAGATTCTGGCTGCCATAGTCGAGCAGGCTGCCGCCGATGAAGGCCAGATCGCAGGCCGCGTAGTAGGCGAACATCTCGCCCATGCTGTCGCCCAGCAGCACCTGGGTTTCGGGCAGTACGGCGCTGTTTTCGCTGCGCCGTTGCAGACGCAGACGGCGGCTGCGCACGAGGTCTGCCACGGCGTTGAAGCGCTGCGGGTGGCGTGGCACGATGACCAGCAACAACTGCGGAATCGGGCGCGCACTCAGCGCATCGAGCAGTAGCTCCTCCTCACCCTCGCGCGTCGAGGCGGCCAGCAGCAGCGGGCGTTTGCCATGCGACTCCCAGAGTGCGCGCAGGCTGGCGCCGAGTTCGAACTGCGCGGCGGGCGGTTCGATGTCGAACTTGAGGTTGCCGGTGATCTGGATCGAGCGTGCGCCGAGATGGGTTAGGCGCATCGCATCGTCGCCGGTCTGCGCGGCGATGGCGCTCAGTCCCTCAAGCGCACCGCGTGTGACCGTCGCGAAGCGCGCATAGCGGCGCGCTGATTTTTCCGACAGGCGCGCATTCACGAGCAGCAGCGGGATCTGCTGTGCGCGGCAGGCGGCGATGAGATTTGGCCAGAGCTCGGTTTCCATGATGATGCCGATCTGCGGCTGGAAATGCATCAGAAAACGCCGCATTGCCGCCGGCGTGTCATAGGGCAGATACACGCGGTCGATGCCGTTTTCGGCGCCGTCGCCATACAGTTCGATGCCGGTCTGGCGGCCGGTCGGCGTCATGTGCGTAAGCAGGATCCGGTGCTGCGGCCAGCGCGCGCGCAGCTGCTTGATGAGCGGCTGGGTGGCGCGCGTTTCGCCGACCGATACTGCATGCAGCCAGATGCAGGGTTGCGTGTTGCGCGGCGCGTCGCCATAGCGTGCGAAGCGCTCGCCCCAGTGTTGCAGATATTCGGGCTGACGCCGCGCGCGCCACAGCAGATGCAGCAGCGCCCCGGGCAGCAGCAGCCAGATCAGCAGCGTGTACAGACGCAGTGAAAGTTTCGTGGCGGCGCTGCTCATGTCGTCACCGGTCGAGCAGGGATTGCGCCGCGGCGATCACGGTTGCTGCCGTGGGCGCCGCGCCGGCTGCGCCAAGGTTACGGATCAGCGTCTGCTGTGTTGCCGGGTCGCCATACACGCCGGTCAGCAGCGGATCGGAGGCGCAGAACAGCGCCAGCGTCGGTTTGCCGAGCGCGGCGGCCAGATGCGTGAGTCCGGTATCGACGCCCACCACGAGTTGCGCGCCGGCGCACAGATGCGCCAGTTCGCTGATCGACAGCGGCGGTGCGACGATGCTGTCATGGGCCGCGGCGATGCGCTGCGCCCGCTCGCGCTCATGCGCCGCACCGGCCGGCAGCACGGCGCGCAGGCCGCGCGCCGCCAGCGCCGCGATCAAAGCGTGCCAGTTCTCCTCGGGCCACAGTTTGTCATCGCGGCTGGTCGCCGTGAGTAGCACGGCATAGGTGCAGGCCGGTAGCCAGGCGTTCGGCGGCATGACTTCGAGCTGGCCGAGTCCGTAGTCGCAGGGCAGGTCGAGCGCATAGCCGAATGCTGCCGCGGCCAGCCGCCGGTTGCGCTCGACGGCATGCAACGCGCGCGGAATCGCATACGTGCAGTCGTAGCTGTGCGCCGCCAGCGGCTCGCGCGCCACCGCAGCGGCATAGCCGCAGCGTCGGCCAGCGTCAGCCAGCCGCGTCTGGCGCACCAGCAGCGCGCTCTTGATGAGCCCCTGGGTATCCAGTACCACATCGTAGGCTGCGTCCTGCAGGGTGCGGCGGCAGGCGGCGATCTCGCGCCAGTTCGCCGTCCAGCGCGTCGGTTGCAGCAGCGCCTTGCGCCAGCGCCGCACGGCGACGGGAATCACGCGCCGCACGTCAGGATGCAGGCGCGGGATTTCGGCAAACCCTTCCTCGACCAGCCAGTCGATCTGCGCGCCTGGAAACTGGCGCCGCAGATCGCTGACCACGGGCAGGTTGTGCACCACGTCGCCAAGCGAAGAGGTCTTGACCAGCAGGATCGTGCGCGGCGTGGAAGGAACAGGTTGAGGCATGCAGCGGGGCGTAGGGATGAAGGGCCAGGGAATGAAATCCGGTGTTATTCCGCATGGAATCGCGGGCGGTTGCAACTGCGAACAGACTTGATTAACAGACTAAAATGCCGGGATCGAAGCGCCCGATTATAAACGCCATGCCCGTTGCCCGCCCGCCGCTCTCGGCCGTCCTGATCACCCTGAATGCGGTGAAACAACTGCCTGCCTGTTTCGACAGCCTGGCCTTCTGCGCCGAGATCGTCGTGGTCGATTCTGGCAGCAGCGACGGCACGCAGGAATACGCCCGCAGCCGCGGCGCGCGCGTGCTGCATGCCGACTGGCGCGGCTTCGGCGCGCAGAAACAATACGCCGTCGAACAGGCCCGGCATGACTGGGTGCTCTGCATCGACGCGGACGAGCGCGTGAGTGAGCGCTTGCAGGAGGAGATCCTGCGCGCCTTGGCGCAGGCGCCGCAGGCGGCGTTCCAGGCCTACCGCTTCCCGCGCTGCAACCGGTTTCTTGGCCGTTACCTGCGCCACGGCGAAGGCTATCCGGACTGGAGTCTGCGCCTGTTCGATCGCCGCGCGGCGCGCTGGTCCGACGACGCCGTGCATGAAAAAGTCCTCACCAGCACGCCGGTCGGCAGCCTGCCGGGCGACCTGCTGCACGACTCGGCCGAGACGCTGGACAGCTATCTGACCAAGCAGAACCGCTACACCACGCTCGCCGCGCAACAGGCCGCGGAGAAATATCGCGCCCGCGGCAAGCGCGTGCATGCCGCGCATCTGCTGCTCTCGCCACTGCTGCGCTTCATCAAGTTCTATTTCCTGCGCCGTGGTTTTCTCGACGGCCTGCCCGGCCTGGTGCATATCCTGATCGGTTGCGGCAACAGCTTCGCCAAGCATGCGAAAATCCTAGAAATTCAAAACCAGTCGGCCCAACCATGAAAATTCTGCTCACCGGCGCTGCCGGTTTTAGTTCCGGCATAACGCCCGCTTCACCGGCATTACCCTTCTCCGAAACAGGCACAAGAAAATGAAAATCCTGATTACTGGTTGTGCCGGTTTTATCGGCATGCACGTCTGCCAGCTGCTGCTCGCGCGCGGCGATGAAGTCGTCGGCATCGACAACCTCAACGACTATTACGACGTCACGCTCAAACAGGCGCGACTCGCGCGGCTCACGGCGCATGCGAACTTCCGCTTCATCAAGCTCGACATCGCCGACCGCGAAGCCATCGCCGTGCTGTTCGCCGCCGAAAAGCCCCAGCGCGTGATCAATCTCGCCGCCCAGGCCGGCGTGCGCTACTCGCTGGAAAATCCGCATGCCTATGTCGACAGC
>JBPOIN010000052.1:0-17278 GCA_052034445.1 Pseudomonadota bacterium
AATGTTCTGGTCAACGCAGCACGCCATCCCAGGCGACCTCCCTGTCTATTGCAAATCTTGATGCGGCAAATCCATTTGCCCAGCGTTCCTTGCAGCCGGGTCAGGGGCATGGCTGTGAAATAAACCAGGAACAACAGCGGTACGACAAAATGCCGGATAGCATCCAAGTGAACCTGGAAGAGCACCCCGGCCAGGGATATCACCAGAATCAAATCCAACAGCAGCGCAGCGGCACGATTGCCACTGTCAGCCAATACCGATTGCGGCTGAGCACTCTCGGACCTGTCCCGTTTTATCCCAAACACATTTACTCCGGACGCACTGGTGGTGTGAAGTAAAACAAGCGCTCATCCAAAGATGGATTGAGCTTTTGCCCGGAGAGCTGAATCACAACCGCCCGTCCAAAAATATCCCTGAAAGTGTGCCATCCTGTGCGTCTGCAACAGCCGTGAGGGCCTTCTGCTTCAGCTCTTCGGCATAGGCACGCGCACGCGCCGTCGTATCCGCATTGGCTGAAGTAGCTACCAAAGACAAGAGACATGCCAACAAGAAGCAGTGCCAAGAGTTCATTTGCATACTTCTATCAATAGTAATGGTTATCGACGCTGTAGAAAAATGGAATTCATCCGCACATTTTGCTGTTAACCCAATGGAATAACAAGGATCGCAGTCAGATCCATGCCATGAAAGCCGCCGATGGCCCGCTACAAGCACATCGATAACAGCCCGCGATTCCTTGCCATCGACCTTGACCGGCAACTGCTGCCTGGACTGAGGAGTGGGGGGACTCAGTCCTGAATTTTCTCAGCCCTCAGTCCTGCATTGACTCAGCACGGCAGTTTCAGTGTGCCGCCGCGCACCGCGCAGATGCGCTGGATCACTGCGGAACGTGGCGTATCGATCTCGCCCTGCTCGAAGGCAACGATATCCAGATGCTGCTGCACGAGATGACGCAGTTCGTCCTTGCGCAAGAGGAAGGTCGGATTCGAGGGTTTGCCGAAACGCTCGTTGCCAACCATGAAGGTCTCGTAAATCAGCACGCCGCCGAGTTCGAGTGAACGCAGGAGCAATGGCAACAGCGGGCGCCAGAGATAATTCGTCACGACAATGCCCGCGAACTGGCGACCGATATACGGCCAGGGACCATTCTCGAGATCGGCGCAGCGCGCCTGAATGCCGGGAATATCCTGCAACGCGGCAATCGACTCTGCCGCCCGATCCACGGCCTCGACCCGATAGCCGAGTCCGGCGAGATAACGCGCATGCCGCCCGCCGCCACAGGCCAGATCCAGAACCGCACCGCCGGCAGGAATCAGCGGTGCAAAGCGGTGCACCCAGGCGGACGGGGGAGTATCGGTTGGCAGATCCATGGCATGCTCACAACGAAAAATGCGGAACCGGATTTGAGCATAACTTGGCCTGCCAATGCCACCCGCGCCGGACAAAGCAGGACCACAAACGTTACCCTGTCACCTGTTAGAATACGCGCTACCCTGTCACAGCAAGGATATTTAATATGGCCAAAACCGCCGCCGAACGCCAGAAAGCCTATCGCGAACGCCGCGCCACCGAGGCCGGTGAGCAACGCATCAATACCTGGGTCAATGCGCGCGCCCACAAGACGTTGGCAAGCCTGGCGATCCGTTACGGCGTGACACAAAAAATCATGCTGGAACGACTGATTCTGAATGCCGACGACGGCCTGATCGTCGCCAAGCCAGCCAAGACGCCGCTGCAGGCGCGCGCCACGGCCAAACCCGACAAGCAACAGCCGCCCGGCAAAGCCGCAGTCGCCAGGAAACGCAAAGCGCCGAAAGCCCCCGTCATCGCAACGCCGTCACAGGCAACACTCTGGGATGAACCGCTGATCGAAGCCCCGGCGCCGGCCAGGAAGCCGCGCGCCACGCGCTCGACGGCGCCATGAGCACCAATACCTGACCAGTCCGCCCCAGGACACCCCCCGCTCCCGATCCGCCAGCCATTCCGCTTGCAGCCATGCCGCCTTCCCGCCGACTCCACGATTCCCGCCTGGTGCGCACGCTGCTCGTCACGGCCGGCGTGGCGGCGCTGCTGCTCGGCCTCGCCGGCATCTTCGTGCCGGTGCTGCCGACAACGCCGTTCGTGCTGCTCGCGGCCGCCTGCTTCGCGCGCAGCTCCGAGCGTTTCCATGACTGGCTGCTCGCCCATCGCATCGCCGGGCCGATCATCCGCGCATGGGAGGAGCATCGCAGCATGCCGGCGGGGGTGAAGCCGTGGGCGTTCGGGCTGATGACCGTTTCCTTCGGCATGTCGATCGCGCTGATGGCATCGCCCTGGCATCGCGCGATGCTGCTCGCCGTCGCCCTCGTGCTCGGCTATTTCCTGTGGCGCGTGCCGGTGCGGCCGCGCTGAACAAGGTGGTCCCCCGGCGCGCGCTTCAGTCGTCGTGCTCCCTGCCGCCGCGCTTGCCCTCGCGGCGGCCTTCGCCACCGCTGTAGGGTCCGCGGATGTCGTGCTCGTCGGCGTTGCGGTGACATTCGACGCAGTTGTCGAAATCGCGGATGCCCTCCTCGACATGCTCCCGACGGATGTTTTGCGGCGTGTGCTCGTGGCAGCCGAAGCAGGTGTAACGGGCATAGTCGTCGCGCACGTGACAGGTCACGCAGCGGGCGTTGTGATCGCGATCGAGTTCGAAGTACTTGGCGTGGTCGAACGTCGCCGGCGTCCACTTCTGGTCGCTGTGGCACTGGCTGCAGTTGCCGGTGATCTGCTGGTGCAACGCGTCCTTCGGCGACTTGTGGCAGCTCCTGCATTCGCCGCGCGTTGTCTTGTCGAGCAGGGAATGATTGAAATTCCCGGTCGGACGGAAGCGCTTCACGCCGGCATGGTCGCTGTGGCAGGCCACGCAATCCTGGGTCAGCAGCTTCTGGTGGAAAGGCGTCGCGCTCAGCGGTTTGACGATCGGCAGGCCCGCGCTGGTCAGACGGCCGATGTTCTCGGGCTTGTGGCAGCTGGCGCAGCGTTCTGACGCGGTGCCGGTGAACGGCGCGTGACAGGCGAAACAGTCCGCTTCGAGCTGCTTGTGGCCCGGGATCAGCTTGCCCGGCGCGACCATCAGGTGCGGATAGACGAAGGCGAGAATGGCGAACCCGATCAGGTTGATCGCCAGGAGGATCTTCAGGGTGCGGTTCATATCCAGCCCCAGAACAGGAAGATGCTGACGATGTGGCCCAACGCGAGCACCGAGAACACGATGAAGATCGGAATATGCACCTTGCGCCACTTGGCCATGGCATCCAGCGTCACCGCATTCCAGAACACCGCCTGTTCCACCTCCGGCCGCGACAGACCGCGCAACTGATAGTGCTCGCGTTGCCCTTCCACGTGTTCGCGCGAACGGCCGAGGAGCAGCTTGCCCACCATGCCGCTGATCACATTGACGCCCATGGCGACGGTGGCCAGCCACGGCAGGATGGCGTTGAAATGGATGCCGGCGTGCAGCAGCACCATCAGCGAGCCGAGCCAGGTGCCGATCTCATGCAGGTTCAGCAGGGTCTTCGGATTGCCCGAGGTAATGTATTTGCGCTTGCGCAGGGAATACACCAGCGAGCCGATGATCAGCAGGGTTCCCGGGATGCCGAGGTAGCGGCCGACCCAGACGAGATTCAGGCGATGCAGGAAGTAGTCGCCGACCAGGGTGGCGGCCGCCAGCAGGCCCAGGATCAGGGTGAAGGGCAGGATGTGCCGGCGCCACAGCGAAGATGAATATGGCATTTACGCCTCCAGGGTCACGCTGGTTTTCGGTTTGCAGACGCAGAGCAGACAGCAGCCCGGCTCGGGATCGAAGTCCGGCGGCTGGGCGTAGGCGATCTCGCCGCTGCGGATCGTCGTCTGACAGGTGCCGCAGCCCCCGGCGCGACAGCCGGAATCGACAGCGATGCCGTTGGACTCGGCGAATTCGAGCAGGCTTCCGGCACCCGGCTGCCAGGCCAGAGTCTTGCCCGACTTGGCGAAGGTGACGACGATGTCGCTCCCACTCCCGGCGGCGTCATCCAGGGCGGGGGCGGCGGCGTTCCGCCGCTTGATCGAGGCCGGGCCGAAGGCTTCGAAATGAATGCGGCCGTCGGGCACGCCCCAGTCTTCCAGCCCGTGCACCAGGCTCTCCATCATCGGCGTCGGCCCGCAAATGTAGAAATGATAGGGCTTGAGCGGCAGGAGCCGCCGCAGCAGGGCGACATCAACGCGTCCCGTATGCTGATAGTCGCGCCCGGCCACGTCCTCCGGCAACGGGTTGCTGAAGCAGAGTTGCAGGTGAATGTTCGGATGGGCGGCAGCGAGCGCTTCGAGCTGGGCTTTCATGATCGCCTCGCGGCTGTTGCGCACGCCGTAGAACAGCCAGACCTCCCGCCCCGGCTGCTCGGCGAGACACCAGTGGAGCATGCTCAGCATCGGCGTGATGCCGATACCGCCGGCGATCAGCACCACCGGCGCATCGCTGCGTTCGATGTGGAAATGGCCGCCCGGCGCGCGTACCTGCAACACATCGCCGACATCGACATGGTCATGGAGGAAATTCGAGGAACGCCCGGGCGGCAGCTGGCTGCCGGCGGGAGGCGGCACCCGCTTGACCGAGATTCGATAGTGGTCGGGGCGCGGCGCGTCCGAAAGCGAGTAGCAGCGGATGATCTGCTCGTTGCCGCCGGCGGCAGTGGGCACGTCGAAGCGGAAGGTGAGGAACTGGCCGGGCAGAAACGCGGGCAGCGGCTGATCGTCCTCCGGCTTCAGATAAAACGAACAGATCGACCCGTCCGCATCCTCGACGACCTTGCGGGCTACCTTGAACGAGCGGAAGCCGGTCCATGCCTCCGCCGCGGCGGGTTCGGCCAACGCAGGGAGCGAGGCGATCCCCGTCCCCTCCTCGGTCGGCTTGCCGCTGCGCAGCGCTTGGTATTCACGCCAGTGTTGCCAGAAGCCGATGGCCAGCCAGAGCATCAGCTGGATAGCGACGCCGAGGACGATCCAGAGCAGCAGGGTCAGGGATGTCATTGGGCTAGCGGTTTTGCAAGGTTGGCCAAGTGGTCGAGTATAGTCAAAACGGTTCTCTAGCGCATCTCGAAGGCTTCCTGATGGAAGCGCGGCCGCCAGCCGAGCGTGCGCAGCCCGTTGCGCAGCGCCGCCGCCAATCCGTTCGGCCCGCAGAACCAGATTTCGGCAGACTGCGTGTCGCCCAGCGTCGATGCCTGCAGGACTTCGCCCTGCCGTGCGCCATGGATATGCAGCCGCACGCCCGGCACGGTGGCGCACAGTCGTTCGAGTTGCGGCACGAAGGCATCCGCGCTCCGATCACGCGTGCAATAGTGCAGATCGGCGGCAGGCGCCCGGCCCGGATCGGCCTGCAGCGCTTCGAGCCAGGCGAGAAATGGCGTGACACCAATGCCGCCGGCAATCCAGATCTGCCGGGCGCGCGGGTTGCAACGGGCGATGTCGAAACGTCCATACGGACCTTCGACACGCACTTTCTGCCCAGGCACCAGGCGCTTGGCGAGGTCCTGCGTGTAGTCGCCGAGCGCCTTGATCTGGAAGCCGATGGTCTTGTCACCGCGGTCAGCGCTGGCGATCGTGAACGGATGCGCTCCTTCCTTGGCATCGAAGGTCACGAAGGCGAACTGCCCGGGACGATGGCCCTGCCAGCCTTGATGCAGCCGACAGCGCACGCTCGTCACATCGGGCGATGGCTGTTCGACAGCGACGATTTCGCCGCACGCCATCCGACTGCGGCCGATGTCGCCTAGCAAGGCGCGCAACGCGCCATACACACCGAGCATCAGCAGCAACGCCAGCAGCGCACCGGCCGGTTGCAGCCAGTAGGTCCGGGGCGCAAGCAGTGCGGCGTGGAAGGCCAGCATCAGGTAAACCACCGGCATCGCACGATGCAGAAAGCGCCAGGTGCGGTAGGGAAACTTTTTCCATAGCGTGATCACCAGCATCGCCAGCACGACATAGATCGCCCACTCGCCCATTTCCTCGGCCAGATCGCGCAATACTTCAAGCAGCCCGGTGTATTTTTCCTTCGGCAGGCGACCGGCGCGACCGATGCTGGACTTGAGAATACCACTCGCATTCTCGATCAGCCAGTGCATGGCGGCGCATGAAATCGCCAGGATGCCGGCCCACTTGTGGGTGCGATACACGCGGTCCATGCCACCCAGCGGCGCTTCGAGCCACGCCGGCCGCGTGGCCAGCCACATGGCCAGCGACATCAGCGCAATCGACAGGAAACCGCTCAGGTACAGCGCCTCCTGACGGGCAAACCACAGCGCATGCACGCCGGCGGGGAGCACGGCATGCATGGCATCCCACCCCCAGGCGGCGGCGACGATGAGGAACAGACTGGCGAGAAGCGTTTTCATGGCGATCGACCCGGAAAAATTGCAAACTGCCGCGGCCTGGCGCATCCGCGCCCCAGGCCACGGCGCTTACTTGGCGGCAGGCGTCGCCGGTGCGGCTTGCGGCGGCAAATCGTCGCGACAGCGGCGCTCGTTGCAGTTGGGGCCGGCGGCAGCATTTCCGGCGCGGCGTTCGCCTGCCGCCCGCACGCGCTTGCCCGCGCCGCGCTGATCCATGACTTCGCCGGTCTGCGGGTTCACATAGAGCTTGATGCGGGCGCCGTTGCGATCAGTGGCGCGCACCTCGTAGCCGCCGCGTTCACGCTCGATTTTTTCGATAGCGCGGTAGCCGGCGGCCTCCAGTTTCTGGTGAACCTGCGCAATCGACAGCCACGGGCGCTCGCCGGGCTGCGCTGGCGCATTTTCGCCGGCAAAGGATGGTGCAAGCGTGAAGCCGCCGGCAGCGAGCGAACCGACGACGAGAAGCGAAGCAACAATGGTCTGGATTTTCATGATGGATACCTCCGTTGGTAGTAATCGCTGGTTTCAGGTCGTTTGACGACCGTGAAATCATTCTGCAGGCGCCGTGCTGAACCTTTGCTGAAGCCCCTGTTCAGGTGGCGTTCAGAAAATCGCGCCGGTCATTCCTCGTAATAGCCGCGCTCGGCATCGACGTGACAGGCGCTGCAGTTGGCCTTGGTGCGCACATCCTTGTGCTTCCATTCCCAGGCCGGCACCTCGCGATGCTCACTGACCCACTTGGGCAATTCGGTGATGCGCAATGGCGCATTCGCCGCCGTCACGCCGCGCATGAGCTTGCCGCTGTAGCGCCGGCCGCCGGTATCCGCCGCGTTATTGACCAGATACTCGGTGATCCTGGCGGCCACGGCCGGATCGACCGTGGCGTCATCGCCGAAATGGTTCTTCAGATCGCCCATCATGCGGCGCCATGAACTGGCAGGCAGCATCGCCGGGGCGAAGGCCAGATGGCAGCTACCGCACTCCTCCTTGACGACGGGATCGGCGACGGGAGGGTAATAATGACTGCCGCCGGCCTGGGCGCGGCCGAAGACCAGCAGCGAAAATGCGGCGGCCAGCAGGCCGAGGGCAAGGAAGCGCATGCGACGCTGAGGCTGGTTCATTTTCTTCTCCTGCTATCCATGGATGGGGTTGGTTTACTGGCCGAGCATGAAGCTCAGCCAGTCGCCTTTTTCCTGCGGCGTGCATTCACGGCCAAGCACTTCAGCACAGTTGCGCTTGAACCACTTTTCGACTTTTGCCGAATCGGTGTAACGTCCGGGCGTCACCGAAACCGCCATGGCGTCGATACTCTTGCCGGCCCGGTTGCGGCCACTGGCGCGCGCATCGTTGCCGTGGCACGTGGTGCAGGCTGGGGTATCCGGTTTGCCACCGCCGAAGGACTGGGTATGCAGGGTCTTGCCGCGCGCGGCGGAGAACCCCGAAAATGCCGGATCGGCAGCCTTCGCGGCAGCCGCATACTGGTCGAGCTGGGTCTCACGCGGACCAGCGGTCGCCGGGCTTGCGGCAGCCGCGCTCATCAACGTCACGAGGGCCGCCACTACGTGAGTAAGCCGATTTCGATGCATGTCTTTCTCCTTCGCAGACTCGGTATGGAAACCGATATGGCCGCCACTATGCCGGCGGGGAACTGAACGCCAGCTGAATTCGCCATTCAGGTTGCGTTAAGCTTGCCGGAGCTATAAACAATCCATGCTGCCAAGCGCAAACCGGAGTCAGCCTTGATCACGAATCGACTATCCAGCGGCCACGTACCGCACGCACACCCTGCACGGCATGTGCTGGCGCTGCTGTGTGCGGCCGCTCTGTTCTGCGCACCCGGCGCCAGCACGGCGCATGAGGATCGCGATCACGACCGCGCGCGGCAGGCGGTGACGGCCGGCGAGGTGCTGCCGTTGCCGGCGATTCTGGAACGCATCGAACACGACACCCCGGGCAAAGTCCTCGATGTCGAACTCGACCGCGAGACCCACGCTGGACAGTTGCGCTGGGTGTATAAACTCAAGGTGCTGCGCAGCGGCGGTTCACTGGTTAAAATCAAGCTCGATGCCCGCAATGGCGCCGTCATCGGCCGCAAGGCCAGCGCAGAGGAGAGCCACTGATGCGAATCCTGATCGTCGAGGACGAACCGACCCTGCAAGGCCAGCTCGCCGAAGCGCTCGCGGCAGCCGGCTATGCGCTGGATCGCGCCGACAACGGCGTCGACGCGCATTTCATGGGTGATACCGAGCCATACGACGCAGTGGTTCTCGACCTTGGCCTGCCACGCATGGACGGCCTCACCGTGCTGCGGAAATGGCGCGCTGCGGGGCGCACGATGCCAGTGCTGATTCTCACGGCGCGCGACGGCTGGCACGAAAAGGTGGCTGGCATCGACGCGGGCGCCGACGACTATCTGACCAAGCCCTTCCACATGGAAGAACTGCTGGCCCGCCTGCGCGCGTTGATCCGCCGCGCCGGCGGCCATGCCAGCACCGCGCTGAGCTGCGGGCCGCTCACGCTCGACACGCGCAACAGCCGCGCCACGCTGGCAGGCCAGGCGCTCACGCTGACCAGTCATGAATATCGCGTACTCGACTACCTGATGCATCATCGCGATCAGATCGTATCGCGCACCGATCTGGTCGAACACATCTATGCCCAGGATTTCGACCGCGACTCGAACACCGTCGAAGTCTTCATCGCGCGACTGCGCAAGAAACTGCCGCCCGGGCTGATCGAAACCGTGCGCGGCCTCGGCTATCGCCTCAGCGCGCCGCAATGACAGCCGCCGCAACGCCCCTTGCGCGCTACCGTTCATTGCGCGGTTCGTTGCGCATCCGTCTGCTCGCCGGCACACTGTTCTGGATCGCGGCCTCGATTCTGGTTGCCGGTTGGGGGCTGGCCAGCCTGTTCCACCAGCATGTGTCGGCGCAATTTCATGCCGAACTCGGCACCCACCTCGACCAGCTGACCGCACAACTGACGCTCGACGCAGAGGGCCGCCCGACACTCGCGCTGCCGCTGAGCGACCCGCGTCTGAGTCGCCCTTACTCCGGCTGCTATTGGCAGATCGACCTGCTCGCCGATCAAACCGGCGCCAGCGCAATCGCCGGGCAATTGCGTTCCCGTTCGCTCTGGGATCATGTGCTTGTCGCGCCGCCCGACACACCCGCCGACGGCGAGATTCACCGCCACCGCATCCCCGGACCGGAAGGACGCATGCTCGGCATGATCGAGCGCAGCGTGCGCATCGACGACACGCCCGATGACAAACCACGGACACTACGCCTGATTGCGGCAGCCGACGAAAACCTCATGGATGAACCCGTGGCGCGCTTCAGCGGCGCGCTGTGGCTGGCGCTCGGCGCGCTCGGCGCAGGTCTCGTGATCGCCGCGCTGGTGCAGGTATTTATCGGGCTCGCGCCGCTACGCAAGCTACGCGTAGCGCTCGGCCAGGTGCGCAACGGCGAAAGGCAGCGCCTCGAAGGCGAGTTTCCGGCCGAAATCATGCCGCTGATCGAGGAGTTCAACACCGTGCTGGCGCAAAATGCCGAAGTCGTCGAACGCGCCCGCACGCAGGCCGGCAATCTCGCGCATGCGCTCAAGACGCCGCTAAGTGTGCTCGCCAACGCGGCCGATGCCCGCGACGACGATCTCGCTCATCTCGTCAGCGATCAGGTCGTGACGGCCAGAAGGCAGATCGACTATCACCTCGCCCGCGCCCAGGCGGCCGCCGCCAGCCGCATGCCCGGCACGCGCACCGCATTGTTGCCGGTGATTGAAGGCCTGGCGCGCGCCATGCAACGCCTGCATGCCGAGCGGCCCATCGAGATCCGCATCAAGCCTTTTCCGCAGTCGCTATGCTTTCGCGGCGAAGCCCAGGATCTGCAGGAAATGCTGGGCAATCTGCTCGATAACGCCTGCAAGTGGGCCGTTCAGCGCGTCGACATCGAGGTGCGCCTTGCCGAGCAAGATCTGATCATCAGCCTCGACGACGATGGCAAGGGACTGCCCGCCACACAACGCGCCGCCGTGATCCGCCGCGGCGTGCGCGCCGACGAGGAAGTACCCGGTTCGGGGCTGGGGCTGGCGATTGTCGACGATCTGGCACAGCTATATGGCGGCAGTATGCAACTCGCGGATTCGCCGCTCGGCGGTTTGCGCGCCCTGCTGATATTGCCGGCCGCAACCTGAGAGGCGCCTGGCCGCCATAACGGGCGCAGGATCGGGCACGTAACAACGTTCCGACCTGCGCCCAGATTGGCAGATGAAATACCTGCCTCTGCTTCGAAGCCAGGTTACTTCAACACGAAGCGAGCTGTCGCAGCAGGCTTGCCGGGTAGATGGACCAACGCGACCGCCTTGGTTCCCGCCATCACCTTGAACACGCCCTTGGCTTCAAACTTATCGCCAGCTGGCTTGAGCTCGATCTCCAGTTTCTCTTTTCCGCTCAGCCAGGTGAGTCTGGCGCGCCCCTGCGCGACATCGACCGCTTTACCCAACTCGCGTGCGTAGAGTTGAATCGTTTCCGCGGTGGCGACGAGTTCGAAGTCGGTATGATTGGCTTCGACCACGATGCCGCCGTGGGCAGGCATATGGTCTTTGCCGTGATCGTGCACATGGCCTTCTGCGGCATAAATGCTCCCCGCAAAACCGAGAGCGAGCATGGAAAGCAGATGCATGGATTTCATGAGTTATTTCCTTTCAATAATGAGATTCATTTTGTCTGGGCGTGAATGAATCAAAGAGCATCCCGCTCGCTGCTGGACATCAGACGCTCGGCATGCTGACGGCCGAACATCCAGAAAAGCACGGGGGTCAGGAAGCTATCCAGAAGCGTGGAACTGATGAGCCCCGAGAAAATCACCACGGCGACCGGATGAAGAATCTCGGCGCCAGGGCGCTCGGCCTCGAACAACAGCGGCGCCAGCGCAAAGGCCGTGACCAGCGCCGTCATCAAGACCGGCGCAAGGCGTTCGAGCGAGCCACGCAGAATCATCTTGTGATCGAAGGATTCGCCTTCCATGCGCATCAGATTGATGTAGTGGCTGACCTTGAGAATGCCGTTGCGCACGGAAATGCCGGCCAGTGTGATGAAACCGACCAGAGCGGCCACCGACAGGGGCTGCCCGGAAATCCACAAGCCGATCACAGCACCCACCAGCGCCAGCGGAATATTGACCATGATCAAAAACGCCAACGCGACCGACTTGTAACGGGTATAGAGCGTCACGAACATCAGCGTCAACGACACGATGGACAGAAGCCCCACCAGTTTTGAGGCCTCCTCCTGCGCCTGGAATTGACCGCCCAGCGTCACAAAATAGCCCTCGGGCATCTTCATCCCGGCCACGACCCTGCGGATGTCCGCGACGATCTCGGAGAGCGCCCGGCCTTGGGCATTGGCAGATAACACGATGCGACGTTTGCCACCATCGCGACTGATCTGGTTAGGGCCGTCACTGTCCTCGATGGTGGCGATCCGTGACAATGGAACGCTGCCATGCGGTGTCGCGAATTGAATCCGCCCCAGCCCTTCCACTGTTCGCGCTGAGTCGGGCAACCGCATGACCAGGGCAAAGCGGCGACCGCCTTCAACGATCTGCGCCGCTTTCTCACCTTCGATCAAGCCTTGCAGCATGGACAGAATCTGCGGTGTCGGCACACCATATTGCGCGGCAGCCGCGTAGTCGATGCGCACCTTGATCTGCGGCGACAGAACCTGTTTCTCGATTTCCAGATCGGCGAGGCCGGGAATGGCGGCCAATTTTGCCCGCAGCACATCCGCCTGCCCACGCAAGGTATCCAGATCTTCTCCAAATATTTTGATGGCAATCTGGGAGCGCACCCCCGAAAGCATGTGGTCGATCCGATGCGAGATGGGCTGCCCCACGGCGATCGCCGCTGGCAGGTTAAACAACCGGGAGCGGATGTCCGCCGAGATCTCGTCCATGGAACGCTTCAACTCTGCGGCGGGCTTGAGTCCCACGTCGAGTTCGCTGACATGAACCCCCTCGGCGTGCTCATCAAGTTCCGCGCGACCGCTGCGACGGCCCACATGAACAACTTCCGGAACCTGCTTGACCAGCACCTCGGCCTGCCTCGCCAGAGCTGATGACTCGGCCAGCGTCACCCCGGGGTTGAGGCGTATGCCGACCAGCAAGGCGCCTTCATTAAACGGCGGCAGAAAGGTCGTGGGGAAGAAGGGTACGGCCACCGTCGCAACCAACACCGCAGCGACGCCTCCGATCAAGGCGGCCTTGGGACGATTCAGCACTGCCAGCAAGCTATCGTGGTAACGAGCCTTGATCCAGGCCAGCAATCGCGTATCGCCATGGTCAAGAGACTTCATGCGCGGCAACAGATAGCAGGCCAGTACCGGCGTTATCGTGACCGACACCACCAACGAAGCGAGCGTCGACACGATGAAGGCAATGCCCAGGGGCACGAACAACCGCCCCTCCATACCCGGCAAGGCGAACAGGGGAAGAAATACCAGGACAATGATCACCGTCGCGTAGAGAATCGCTGAACGGACTTCCATCGTGGCCTGGGCAATCAGGGGCAACGGGGACAACCGATGTTCAGGATGCTTGGCGCGATCTTCCTTGAGTCGTCGCAGGACGTTCTCCACACCGACCACGGCGTCATCCACCAGACCGCCGATGGCAATCGCCAAACCGCCCAGCGTCATGGTGTTGATCGACATGCCGAAATACTTGAAAACCAGCACCGTCATGAAGATCGACACCGGAATCGCCGTCAGGGCGATCACCGTTGGCCGCAAGCTTCCAAGGAAGAAGAACAGGATGGCGGCGACGAAGACCGACGCGCCGATCAACTTGCCTTGCAGCGTGTTGATCGAAGCTTCGATGAAACTCGCCTGGCGGAATGTCACCTTGGGCGCTTCCATGTTGGGCGGAAGAGTCTTGCCCAACTCTTCCAGCGCCGACTCGATCGACCGGGTCAGACTAATCGTGTCGGCCGTTGGCTGCTTCTGAATGCCGAGAATGACCGCCGGCTTGCCTGCGAATCCCGCGTCGCCGCGCTTCAAAGCCGGCGCGAAGCTAACTGCGGCGATCTGGTGCAGCAAGATGGACTGTCCGTTACGCGAGGACAGCGCCAGATTCTTGAGATCCTCCAGTCGCGACGTTCTCCCCAGATTGCGGATCAAATACTCGCGGCCGTTGATTTCCAGGAATCCCCCCGAAGTGTTCGCGGAAAATCCCTTGAGCGCCGCATCCATTTGATCGTGGGAAATACCCAGTTCGGCCATGCGCACGGTATCCGGTTGCACCTGAAACTGGCGGACCTCACCACCAATGGGAATCACCTGCGCGACGCCGGGAATGGCCATCAGGCGGGGACGCAAGACCCAGTCGGCATACTCGCGCACGACCATCGGCGAAATTTTGACAGTGTCGATGGGAATGGCGATTTGCATGATCTCGCCCATCACCGAACTGATCGGCCCCATGCGCGGAACCACGCCTTCCGGCAAACCTTCCTCCATCGCCGACAATCGCTCCGAAACCATCTGCCGCGCGCGGAAAATCTCCGTACTCCAGTCGAAGGTCACATAGATGAATGAAAGCCCCGCACTGGAAACCGAACGTACTGCTTCCACGCCGGGCAAACCGTTCATGGTCGTTTCCAGCGGGAAGGTGATCAGTTGCTCCACCTCCTCGGGCGCCATGCCACCCGCCTCGGTCATGATGGTGACGGTGGGTTTGTTCAGGTCTGGAAATACATCAACCGGCGTGCGCGTGAGCGTGAAGGCGCCATAAGCCATCAGCACCAGGCTGGCGATGATCACCAGCAGGCGGTTGGCAAGGCTGTTCTCGAGTAAGCACTTGAACATGACCGCCCCCTTAGCGCACTTGGTTGACCAAGGTCGCGGCGCGCGTGACGACGCGGTCCCCGGCCTTGAGTCCGGCCGTCACCGCCACATTGGCGCCATCCAGCGGCTCGACCGTGACCGTGCGCGGTTCGAAGCGCTCCGGCGCCGTTTTGACCCAGACGATGGTTTGATTGGACGGGTTTTTCATGAGGGAAGCCGCTGGCAAGCTATATCCCTGAAGTTTGCGCCGCGACTGGACGAACACTTTCAGAGGCTGTCCCACCGCCAGCCGCCCCAGGCGTTTGTCCTCACCACGAAACATCAGGGGCAAGGCCTGCTCGCGCAGGCTGCGTGCGCCACCGAGAAATATCAGAGAGACCTGTTCCGGGCCGACAGCAATACTGGCAGCTGCGACATCGGCGACGATTTCCGGATCGTAGGCCAAGGCTTCAACACGCATACGCGTCGGATCGACGACCTCGAACACCAGTTCCCGGGCATCCACCACCTGGCCGGCGACCGCGTTGCTTGATGCGATCACCCCCGTGACCGGGGCCAGCAAGGCATCGCGGTTGTTCAAACTGCCACTGACTGCCGTCATGCGTTCACTCAGACTGGCCAGTTCGCTTTCGGCAGCCTCAATATCCTTCTTCGGCGCCGTATCGGCAAGCTCTTTCAGGCGTGCCACCCGCTTTTCGGCCAGGGCTCGTGCTGCACGCAGTTCCGCCAATTGTGCGGCCTGGTTCGCACGTTCGATCTGGCCGATCGATGGCGCGACATACGCCAGCACATCTCCCTTGCGCACACTTTCTCCGATGCCAGGGAATCCATGGGGACCGGATTCAAGACGCCCCGCGATCATCGTCTGCACCGGGCCGCCGGCATTCGGGTCCATGACTACCTTGCCTGCCAGTTCGATGGTGCGTGGCAATTCGCCGATCTCGACAGGCAGTGTCCGCACACCGATCTGACGCTGAGCCGGTTTGGGCAGAAAGACGCTGCCGTCCGGCAACCGTTTCGGGCCGTTGCTGTTCGTCGCGGGCGGCGCATCGCCGTGATCGTGACCAGAACCTGGCCATGCCGGCATGGCCGCCATGGCCAGCGTAAAGCCCAATGTTGGAATCAATTTGCGCGGACTCATGCGGCGCCTCCGTTTACGTGATTGCGGGAAGCGCGCAGACGACGCGCAATAGCGACCAGCAGGGCCGCGCCGGCGAGACCGCCAACACCCCCGACGAGAAACGCCTTCCAGTCGTAGCGATGGGCTTCGGCAACCGCAGCTTCATCATGCAGATCAAGCGCCCCAGCCAGAAGATCGCTTTCCTCGCCAGCGATCACTGCCGCAGTCACGGCAATGACGCCCGGCTTGAGTTCACGGCTCAGCGTGACCTCGAACTCGCCTTCGGCGTGAGACTCAACGGGCAGCTTGACACCCCCAAGTTCCAGTTCCAGCTGCGCATCCTTGACCGGACTGCCGTCGGCAAAGCGATCCAGGTAGAGCGTGATTTGTCGGCCCTTGACAACGCCGACCAGTTCGAACAATTCGGACACGGCCGTGAAGCGCGGCAAAGCTGGGCCACCGGTTACGGCCGGGGCTTCGCCATGATCATGACCTTCGTCTGCCCATCCCGTGGTTACGGACAAAGCAATACCCATGACCGACATCAGCGCGATCCATCCATTCCTGAAACAATTCATGCTTGGACTCCTTGTATTCATTCGGGGAGCAGACCGAGGGTCTGCCGCAAGAGGGAGACAGCGGCCGCCAGATCAATGCGCGCGCGCGCCGCCTGACGCTCGGCTTCGACGGCCTCCAGTTCGATGCGCAACCGCGTTGGCAGATCGGTTTCCCCCAGGCGGAAGGACTTCTCGATGAACCCCCGGGATTCGCGCGCCAATTGGGCTCGTTTGTCGGCCGCTGCAAGTTGCTGCTGGGCAGATTCGAAGCGCACATGCGCCGCCTCAAGCGCGAAGATCAGGCGTTCGCTTTCCAGTCGCCATTGCCCTTCCATCTCGATGGCCTCAGCGCGCGCCAGCCCAGCCTTGGCGCGATTGCGACTCTCCGAACCGAACGGAAAGCGCATGCCGACGCTGATCGTCTGCTGATAGGGATCGCCCAACAAACCCCGGTCGCGCGTTGTGGCAAGCGTCAACTCCGGGTTGGCGCGAGTTTGTACTTCGGCCAGTTCGGCGCCCCTCCGGGCGACTTCGGCGCGGTTGAGCAGTTCGACGACAGCCGGATGCGCGATGTCCAGCGCAGCAAACTCGACTGGCACGGCCGGTACTGGTTCCCCCGTGGGAGAGACCTCGACACCCTGGAAGCCAAGAGAACTCCCGACTTGCGCGCGTAGCTGTTGTATTGCCGCCGCCAACGCCGTGCTCGCCTCGGCCAGAACCACCTCGGCGGTCGCTGCCGCACCATCGGCCTGATGCTGGTCAGAGCGGGCAAGGTCGCCGGCCTTGACGCGCCGGGCCACATCCGACGCCAATTGCCGGGCGCCCTTCAGGCGTATCTGTGCGAGCTCCTGTTCAATCCGCGCATGTTGCCAGGACCACCAGGCTTCGCGCACGGCCGCAGCGGTACGCAATTGGGTAGCCAAGGCGCGACTGTTAGTCGCCCTGAACTCTGCATCAGCCAGAGCACCAGTTCGTGAACGCTCACCGGGCAGCCACAATGGCAAAGAAATTCCCGCGACGTATTCACGGCTGCCTTGATTCTTGTTGAGCCGATCCGTCTTGGCCGCGATTTCCAGCGCCGGGGGCTCTGCCGTCCAACTTTCGGCGCTTTGGCTACGTGCCTCGGCAGCCGCGCGGCGGTCGGCGAGTGACTGCGCTTCGGGTTGGCGCAACCACGCCGCCTGGAATGCCTGTTTGAGTGTAAGTGGCGCGGGTTGCGCCCATAGATTGCCGGCAGCCAACAGGCTACCAACGGCAAGACATAGAGGCTGACTCAGCCAGCGATGATGTTTCTGAACCATCCGATTCTCCTGTGATAAAAGCACACACGCGGGGAATCGGCGAGGCACGACCCGTTCGGGTCGGCATGCAACGG
>JBPOIN010000267.1:0-8645 GCA_052034445.1 Pseudomonadota bacterium
GCGCGGGGACCGGCGGCAGGCCTTGCGAGAGCTGCCTGCTGAGACTATCCACACCATCGACAGGGTTGGCCGGGCTTGCAGCCTGGGTTCCGGGCGTGACCACTGCCGCCCCCGGCTGGCTGCCCGGGTCGAAATGCCCAGGCAGCTGCGTGCCTTCCGGCAGACGATCGGGCAAATCGACGATGCCGCGCTCCTCGACCAGCGACTTGCCGGCATTCTTGCGCTGCTCTTCCCAACCGATGCGGTAATGGGAACCAAGCTCCCCCTTGGCCAGCTGGCGCGGATACACCTTGATCGCCGCGACCTCCAGCACGCAGGCCTGCTCGCACTTGCCGCAGCCTGTGCACTCGTCGGAATGCACCGTCGGCAGAAACATCGTGTGCCGCTCGGTGCGCGGGTTGTGCTGGAGTTCGAGGGTGATCGCCTGGTCGATGCGCGGACAGACGCGGTAGCAGACGTCGCAGCGCAGGCCGAGAAAATTCAGACAGGTCTCGTGATCGACGAGCACCGCCAGGCCCATCTGCGCCTTGTTGATGTCGGTCAGGCCGTGGTCGAGCGCCCCGGTCGGACAGGCCTTGACGCAGGGAATGTCCTCGCACATTTCGCACGGCACGGCGCGCGCGACGAAATACGGTGTGCCCGTCGCCACCGGCTGCTCGGGCGTGGCGAGGCTGAGGATGTGATACGGACAGTCGCGCACGCACAGGCCACAGCGGATGCAGGCACCGAGAAAATCCTCTTCGGCGAGCGCACCGGGCGGCCGAATCGCCGCCGGCGGCAAGGCCCTGGCCTGCCGGCTGTGCAGCCCGAGGCCCAGCCCGAGCAGGCCGACGCCGCAGGCCATCTTCGCCGTATCGAAGATGAACGGCCGCCGCGCCGGGCCCAGCTTCAGGCCCGGCGCGCTTTCCGGAGGATCTTTGGCATCCATGATGGCGGCAAGGCTGCGAGCGTGGAGCAGGCGCCAGCCCACTCCTCACCCCTCACGCCTCACTCCTCGCTCGCTAGGCCTTGACCACCTTGCAGGCGCACTTCTTGAAGTCCGTCTCCTTGGAGATCGGGCAGGTGGCGTCCAGCGTCAGCTTGTTGACCAGCCGGTGCTCGTCGAAGAAGGGCCCGAACACCAGACCCTGCGGCGGCTTGTTGCGTCCGCGCGTCTCGACCTTGGTGCTGATCTCGCCGCGCCGCGTCTGCACCTTCACGGTGTCGCCGCGTTGCAGGCCGCGCTTCTTGGCGTCCTCCGGATGCATGTAGATCCAGGCATCCGGCATGGCCTTGTAGAGTTCGGGCACGCGCCGTGTCATGGTGCCGGTGTGCCAATGCTCCAGCACGCGGCCGGTGCACAGCCACAGGTCGTAGTCGTTGTCCGGTTCCTCGGCGGCCTTCTGGTAGGGCAGCGCGTAGATCACCGCCTTGCCATCGGCATGGCCGTAGAACTTCACGCCCTCGCCCTTCTTGACGTACGGGTCGTAGCCCTCGCGGAAGCGCCACAGCGTTTCCTTGCCATCGACCACCGGCCAGCGCAGGCCGCGCGCCTTGTGATAGGTCTCGAACTCGGCGAGGTCGTGGGCATGGCCGCGGCCGAAGCCGGCGTATTCCTCGAACAGGCCCTTCTGCACGTAGAAGCCGAAGGCCTTCGCCTCATCGTTGTCGAAGCCCTTCTGAGTCTCGCTGGCCGGGAACTTGTTGACCACGCCGTTGGCATACAGCACGTCATACAGCGTTTTGCCCTTCAGCTCCGGCTTCTTCTCGATCAGCTCGGCCGGCCAGACTTCCTCGATCTTGAACCGCTTCGAAAACTCGACGTACTGCCAGAGGTCGGACTTCGCCTCGCCCGGCGCCTTGACCTGTTGGCGCCAGAACTGTGTGCGGCGCTCGGCGTTGCCGTAGGCGCCTTCCTTCTCCATCCACATGGCCGAGGGCAGGATCAGGTCGGCGGCGAGTGCGCTCACCGTCGGGTAGGCGTCAGAGACGACGACGAAGTTCGCCGGGTTGCGGAAGCCCGGCCAGGTCTCCTGGTTGATGTTGGGACCGGCCTGCATGTTGTTGGTGGTCGTGGTCCAGTAGAAGTTCAGCTTGCCGTCCTTCAGCGCGCGGCTCTGCGCCACGGCGTGCAGGCCGACCCACTCGGGCAGCGTACCCGCCGGCAGTCCCCACTGCTTCTCGGAAATCTCGCGGTGCTTGGGATTCATCACCACCATGTCGGCCGGCAGGCGATGGGCGAAGGTGCCGACCTCGCGCGCCGTGCCGCAGGCCGAGGGCTGGCCGGTCAGCGAGAACGGGCCGTTGCCCGGCTCGGAAATCTTGCCGACCAGCAGATGCACGTTGTAGATCATGTTATTGACCCAGGTGCCGCGCGTATGCTGGTTGAAGCCCATGGTCCAGAAGGAAACGACCTTGGTCTTCGGGTCGGCGTAGGTCTTCGCCAGCGCTTCGAGTTTCTCCTTCGGCACGCCGGTCAGCTGCGCCGTGTAGTCGAGCGTGTAGGTCGAGACGAAGGCCTTGAACTCGTCGAAGGTCATCGGCGTCGCGTTGTTCGGGTTGCCCTTGGGCTTGCCGTCGGCGCCGGGATAACCATTGTTCTGCTCGTTCACTTCGAGCGGATGGTTCGGGCGCAGGCCATAGCCGATGTCGGTGACGCCCTTCTTGAAGTTGACGTTCTTCTTGACGAAGTCCTCATTCACCGCACCGCTCTGGATGATGTGGTTGCAGATGTAGTTGAGGATCGCCAGGTCGGTCTGCGGCTTGAAGATCAGCTCGTTGTCGGCGAGCTCGCAGGAACGATGGGTGAAGGTCGACAACACATGGATCTTGGCGCCCTTCGCCGTCAGGCGGCGGTCGGTCAGACGCGACCAGAGGATCGGGTGCATCTCGGCCATGTTCGAGCCCCACAGCACGAAGGCATCGGCGTGTTCCAGGTCGTCATAGCAGCCCATCGGCTCGTCGATACCGAAGGTACGCATGAAGCCAGCGACGGCCGAGGCCATGCAGTGGCGCGCGTTCGGATCGAGGTTGTTGGTGCGGAAGCCGGCCTTCATCAGCTTGGCGGCGGCATAGCCTTCCCAGATCGTCCACTGCCCCGAGCCGAACATGCCGATCGCCTTCGGCCCGCCGGCCTTCAGCGCGGCCTTGCACTTCTCTTCCATGATGTCGAAGGCCTGTTTCCAGGAGATCGGCTGGAACTGGCCGTTCTTGTCGAACTTGCCGTCCTTCATGCGCAGCATCGGCGAGGTCAGACGGTCCTTGCCGTACATGATCTTCGACAGGACATAGCCCTTGATGCAGTTGAGGCCCTTGTTGACCGGCGCGTCCGGATCGCCCTGCGTCGCCACCACGCGGCCGTCCTTGACGCCGACGAGCACGCCGCAGCCAGTGCCGCAATAGCGACAAACCCCCTTGTCCCAACGGATGCCGTCCTTGGCGAGACCGGCTGGCGCAGCCTTGGCGGGCGGTGCGGCCAGCGCGGTCGTCGGCAGTGCAATCCCCGCTACGCTTGCGGCTGCGGCTGCGGCGTTGGCCTTGATGAAGTCGCGCCGCGTCAATGTGATGTTGGATGTCATTTCAAAGCTCCTCTTCAGGATCGGATTCGAATTGGTGATAAACCATGGCCGTCGACATGACGCCGTCGATCTGTCCAATGCGTTCAAAGAGATCAGCCGTACCCGCATCGCTGTCGGCTTCGAGGGTCACGACGATCTTGCCTTCCGCCGAGGCGGCGTGGATTTCGACACCCTTCAGGACGACCAGCCGCTGCTGGACGCCTGCGGTGGCTTCGGGCTGGGCATGAACGATGGCGCTGGAGATATTCATCGCGGGATCGGTCCGGCAAATAACCGTAGAAAATTAAGGTTATTCAGGCTAGTCCTCTGCTGCGTGAAATAAATTGATATGTGTCAATTGGTTGTATTGTCGACCAATCCAATGGGATATTGGCCGGGCGGGCATGAAAAAGCCGAACCGCCTCGGTGGGCGGTTCGGCTTGCGGGGTTTGCAGGGGGTGAAGCGCGCGCTGAATCAGCTGTTGCGGTCGTAGTAATACGGCTGTTGCGGCACGCGCGATTCGGCGGTGCGGCGCTGTTCGTCGAGGCTCTGGGCCGGTTTATCCCACCACAGCGCCCGACCTTGCTGCTTGACCTGGGCTTCTTCGGGGTGGCTGGCCAGCCATTCGCGCATGAACTTGGTGTGGGCGGATTCGTACATCGACATGGCGGGTTTCCTTGTGTGAAATGGTTAACGTGAAACAGAAAATTTGAAGCCGGCTTGAAGTGACGAGCGAAGCGAGCGGATCAGTAGCCGCCCATTGAGGGGCGGATGGGCAGGTGGATGTTATTGTTTGGCGCTGGCTTCATTCTCTGTGGGTGACATCTGTGACCATGCGCGTTAGTCGCGCAGACGCGCGATGCGGATGACTTCGGGGATGCGGCGCAGGCCGCGCATGATGCGCGCCAGATGCACGCGGTTGCTGACCTGGATCACGAATTGTAGCGTGGTGTGCAGGCCGTGGTCTTCGTCGACATTGACGTTCTGGATGTCGGAGTTGCGTTCGGCAATGCTGGCGGCGATCTTGGCCAGCACGCCGCGCTTGTTTTCGGTGACGATGCGGATGGCGGCAGGGAAGTGGCTGCCATTTTCGGGCGCCCATTCGACATCGACCCAGTTGTCGCGTTCGTGGTGCGTCTTGCCGATGTTGTGGCAGTCATGGGTATGCACCGTGAGCCCCTGCCCCTTGCGCACGACGCCGACGATCGAATCGCCGGGGATCGGCCGGCAGCATTTCGACAGTTGCACGGCGACGCCTTCGCTGCCATGGATCAGGATCGCGCCCTGGGGCTTGCGTTCGAGCGGCCCGTTGGTGGCCGGGCTCAGGTTCTCGTGTTCGGTCACCAGGCGCCGCGCGACAATGGCGGCCAGCTGTTTGCCGAGGCCGATTTCGGTCAGTACCTCGCGCTTGGATTTGGCGCCGGTGCTGCGCGTGACGCGCTCCCAGAGCATGGCGTCAATCTCGGCGGGTTTGAGGTTGTAGCCGCGCAGGGCCTGGTTCAGCAGGCGTTCGCCGAGCGCGACGGATTCGACGTGTTGCTGGGCCTTGAGGTAGTGGCGGATCTGCGCGCGCGCCTTGCTGCTCTTGACGAAGGTCAGCCAGGTGGGGTTGGGGTTGGCATGCGCCGTGCAGATGACTTCGACCTGATCGCCATTGCGCAATTCGGTGCGCAGCGGCACGTGTTCGAAGTTGATGCGGCAGGCGATGCAGCGGTTGCCGATGTCGGTATGCACGGCGTAGGCGAAATCGACGGCCGTCGAGCCGCGCGGCAGGCCGATGATCTTGCCCTTGGGCGTGAAGACATACACTTCGGCGGCGGGGAACAGGTCGATCTTGACGTGTTCGAGAAATTCCGCCGAATTGCCCGAGGCCGATTGCAGATCGACGAGCGATTGCAGCCACTTGTGCGTCTGTTTTTGCAGCTCGTCGAGCGAGTGCTGATCCTTGTAGAGCCAGTGTGAGGCGACGCCCGATTCGGCCACATGATGCATTTCGCGCGTGCGGATCTGCATCTCCATGGGCGTGCCATACGGGCCGATCAGCGTCGTGTGCAGTGACTGATAGCCGTTGCCCTTGGGGATCGCGATGTAGTCCTTGAACTTGCCCGGCACGGGCTTGTAGAGACTGTGCAGGACGCCCAGCGTCAGGTAACAGGAGGGCAGGTCCTTGACGATCACGCGGAAGCCGTAAATGTCGAGCACCTGGGAAAATGACAGGTGCTTTTCGCGCATCTTGCGATAGATGCTGTAGATGTTCTTTTCGCGCCCCATGACTTCGGCTTCGATGCCGGCGGCGGGTAGATGCTGATGCAGTGCCTCGGTGATCTTGCCGATGACTTCGCGCCGGTTGCCGCGCGCGCTCTTCAGCGCCTTTTCGAGCACGCGATAGCGCATCGGACGCAGCTGGCGGAAGGCGAGTTCCTGCAATTCGCGGTAGAGCGTGTTGAGGCCGAGGCGGTTGGCGATCGGCGCATAAATGTCGAGTGTTTCGCGCGCCACGCGGCGGCGCTTTTCGAGGCGCAGCGCATCGAGCGTGCGCATGTTGTGCTGGCGGTCGGCCAGCTTGATGAGAATCACGCGCACATCGCGCGCCATCGCCAGCAGCATCTTGCGGAAGTTTTCCGCCTGCGCTTCCTCGTAGGACTGGTTCTCGATACGGTCGATCTTCGACACGCCATCAACGAGTTCGGCGGCGACCTTGCCGAATTTGTCGTCGATCTCCTGTTTGGTGATGGCGGTATCTTCCATCACGTCGTGCAGCAGTGCGGCAATCAGCGCCTGCGGATCGAGGCGCCAGTCGGCCAGTGTGTCGGCGACCGCCAGTGGGTGCGAGATGTACGGCTCGCCACTGCTGCGGAATTGACCCTGATGCGCGGCATTGCCAAAGGCAAACGCCGCCTCGATGAGGGCGATATCCTCGGGGCTCAGGTAATGCTGGAGTTTGCTGCGGAAACGCTCGAAATCGCGCTGCAGATCAATGTCCGCAGCATCCGCGTTGGTGCGCGGGGTTTCTGCCGCGGGGTGCGGCAGGTGGGTGGCGCTGGTGGGTGGGGGCGGCTGGCTCATCGCGGTCAGGGGTCACGATGCTGCGGGCCACCCGGGGTTCAGGCCTGGCTGCGGTTCAGCATCTCCAGACCGACCTTGCCGGCGGCGACTTCGCGCAGCGCGAGGACCGTGGGCTTGTCATTGCCGGCTTCGAGATGCGGCGTGCCGCCCAGCGTGAGCTGGCGGGCGCGATAGGTGGCGACCAGGGTCAGCTGGAAACGGTTCGGGATGTTCTTGAGGCAGTCATCAACGGAAATGCGGGCCATGGTTTATTCCTGGAAAAGCAATGCAAACAGTTCGGGATGGCATGCGCGCTGGGGCGCAAGACGCAGACGCGAAGCGTGAACCGCCGCGAGGAGGTCAGCAATCGCATCCTGAAATACGTCGTTGATTATAACGTATTCAAACTCGCCGACATGGCGCATTTCGGTGAGTGCGGCGAGATGCCGGCGGGCGATGGTCTCATCGCAATCCGTGGCGCGGCCGCGCAGGCGGCGTTCGAGCTCGTCCATCGAGGGCGGCAGGATGAAGATGCCGACGGCGTCCTTGAAATGCTGTTTGACCTGCTGTGCGCCCTGCCAGTCGATTTCGAGCAGGATGTCGTTGCCGGCCGCGACTTCCTTTTCGATCCACAGGCGCGAGGTGCCGTAGAAGTTGCCATGCACTTCGGCCGATTCGAGAAACTCGCCGCGGCTGCGCATGGCGAGGAATTCCTCGACATTGATGAAGTGATAATCGCGACCGTTCTGTTCGCCGGGACGCGGCGCGCGCGTGGTGTAGGAGACCGACAGATGCACGCGTGGGTCGCGCTTGAGCAGTTCATGCACCAGCGTGGTCTTGCCCGCGCCGGACGGGGCCGCAACAATGAAGAGAGTTCCGCTCATCTGGGGTCTCCTGATGATCCGTTGGCTGCTTTTGACGCTGGTCTGGCTGCCGGTTTGGCATCGCGCGCTGGTGTTTCCGCGAGCGCCGTGCAGGTGCCGATCAGCAGGCGGCCGTGGGCGCCGGCCGTGGCTTTCTGATACTGGCTCGAATGTTCGCTCCAGATCAAGCGCCGGGTTTCGGGGAAGTACGAAATGAACGCGAAGGCATCGTTGTCGGGTGCGCCTTTCTGGCGGCCGACAAAACCCGTGTAGGCACCGCGGTCGACCTTCAGCAGGGCGTATTCGATTTCGTCCGTCTCGGCTGGATCCGGCTTGTCGACGCTGAACATCCTGGCCGGGCTGTCGACATCGTTCCAGGTCAGGCGCACCTTGAGGTTGGCGTTGGTGGCGTCGCTCTTGGCGAGTTGCTGGCGGAATTCCAGCGGCGCGGCGGGGCTTGACGAGTAGTCGAGGCGAAAGCCCTCGAAATTGCCGCATTCGATCTTGTGCGCGGCCGCGAGGGTCGTCAGCGGCAGGCTGGCGAGGCAGGCAAGCAGGATTCGGGTATGGCGCATGATGAGTCTGTGAAGGAGTGGATGTGGCAGATGTTCAATCGACGCCAGCACGTTGCAGAAAATGGCCCAGATGCAGATCGCTCTTGATCGTATGATTGATCTGCCAGTCGACGAGAACCAGCTGGACGCGGAAGCTCAGATACAGCTGGTCGCGTTCGTGGTTTTCGATTTCGCGCCGCAGTTCGGCGAAGAAGCGGTCGAAGGTGCGGTGCTGACGAATGTGGTCCTTGGTGAAGGGATAGTCGTAGCGCTGCATGAGGTTTTCTTCGGAACTGTTGAGCGCTGACACGAGTTCGGCAAAGTGATCGAGTGTGCTGCCGATATTCGGATCGTCCTCTGCCACCTGCTGCACCAAGGTCGCGATGCAGTCATGCAGATCCTGATGCTGGGTGTCGATGCCGCGAATGCCGACCGAGTATTCGTTGCGCCAGCCGAGCGAAACGTCGATGGGCTGGGCGATTTCCTGTTCGCTGTTGCGGGCGGATTCCTTGCAGCGGTCCAGATACACGCGCACGGCGCGGTCATCGGGGGCAATGCGCAGACATTCCTGCAGTAGCGGCAGGGCCAGATCGCTGCGTCCCAGGTGATAGTAGGCCAGCGCTTCCTCGAAGTTGCGCATGGTGGC
>JBPOIN010000005.1:0-12696 GCA_052034445.1 Pseudomonadota bacterium
AAGAAAAAACCGTCGAGGAACTGCTGGCGATGATCCCGCAGAGCCACCGCGACTTCGAACAAAGCATCAAGAAAAAATACAACGTGCCGGATCCCAAGGTTGCGCCGAACCTGCACCAGTGGGGCGGTCTCGACCAGAAGCGCGCCCTGGCCCAGCTCGAGGTGATTTTCGATGAGCGCGTTCCGGTGTTCGCCTCGGGTCTCGGTTCGCCGGCTTTCCTGCTCAAGCGCGCCCACGAACTCGACATGCAGGTCTGGGGTCTGGTCGGCAAGCCGCGTCAGGCCAAGAAGCAGATTTCTGCCGGTACCAACGTGATCATCGCCCAGGGTTATGACGCTGCCGGCCACACCGGCAACATCGGCACCTTCTCGATCGTTCCGCAGGTCGTCGACCAGGCGCGCGGCACTGGCGTCCCGGTTCTCGCCGCGGGTGGCGTGACCACCGGTCGTCACCTGGCTGCCGCGCTGGCGCTCGGCGCCGACGGCGTGTGGACCGGCTCGCTGTGGCTGGCTTCGCGCGAATCCGACGTCAATCTGCCGCTCAAGGAGCGCCTGATCGAAGCCGAGACCGATGACACCATGTACTCCAACTGCATCTCCGGCTACACCATGCGCACCACGCGCTGCCCGTGGCACGACGAGTGGCTGGCCCCGGGTGCGCCCGAGCCGCTGAAGCCGCCATTGCAGATGATGCTGTCGTCGAACTACATCCAGGGTTCGCTCGACTATCAGCGCAAGGATCTGATGACCGAGGCCGCCGGCCAGGGCATCCACTACGTGAAGGAAATGAAGCCGGCACGCCAGATCCTGTCCGACATCGTCGAGGAAGCACTCGATGTCTTCGATCGCTTCGCCAGCGCCTGATCACGCTGACGGCGCGCAGCCGGCCCTGGAGGGTCTGGATTTCGTGAGCGGCTTCGCTCCCGAAATGCAGGGCCGGCTCGCCGAGTGCGACGGCGGTGCGCCGATCGTTGGCACCAAGTACGCCGGCCGGCAAGATTTTGCCGGCAAGCTCACGGGCCATTACCGCGACTACGGCAAGTATGGCTGGCGCTGGTATCTGATGGCCGAGCTGACCAACAAACCGCTCGGCTACCTGCATGAAGCGGTCTGGTGCGACGAAGCCAGTCTCGTGATGGCTGACGAAGCCCACTGAATCAACCTTCAACCTCAAGAATTCGGCCCGCGCGGGCCAGGAGTGAAAACATGCGTATCGTGGTTTGCGTCAAGGAAGTGCTCGATCCGAGCGCCGTCAACAACTACGCGCTGGCCGGCAAGCTGAAGATGGCCGCCGACGGCAAGACGCCCGACGTCGCCGCCGTGCCGCGCCTGATCAACGGCTTCGACGAGCAGGCGATGGAAGCCGCGCTGCGCCTGCGCGACGCCGGCGTCGACTGCAAGATCACCGCCGTCTCGATCGGCGGCGACCTGAAGGATCTGCTCAAGCATTGCGCCGCCTTGGGCGCCGACGAAATCGTCGCCATCGACCCGGCTGGCGCCGAGCTCGACGGCCAGGTCATCGCCAACATTCTCGCGGCCTACGTCAAGAGCAGTGGCGGCGCCGACCTGATCCTCTGCGGCCGTCAGGCCTCCGACGACGACCAGGGCGTCGTCCCGGTGCTGATCGGCGAAAAGCTCGGTCTGCCGATCGCCCCGCTGGCCCGCGATGTCGCCCTCAACGGCAACACGCTCAAGGTCACGCGCGCCACGCCGGACGGCGACGAAGTCGTCGAAGGCGCTCTGCCCGCCGTCGTGACGGTGAGCAACGAGCTCGGCACGCCGCGCTTCCCCAGCGCCAAGTCGAAAATGGCCGCGCGCAAGATGGCGCCGACCGAAGTCAGCGTTGCCTCGCTGGGCCTTGCCGCCGACGCGCTTAAGCCCGGTGTCGTGCTGCAGCGCCAGTTCGTGCCCGAAGTACAGGGCAACTGCGAGTTCCTCACCGGCGCGCCGGCCGATGTCGCGCGCCAGCTGCTCGACAAGCTGCGCGCCGATCGCGTGATTTGAGTTTGATCCAGGCCGCATGCAAGGTGCGGCGGGTACAGAAAACAAAAACGGCGCCAGTGGCGCCGTTTTTGTTTCTGGCTGCGATCGGCAGGCGGTCGCAGTGCAGGAGTCTTACTTCTTGAGGCTCAGGATCCAATCGACCAGTTGTTCGGCTTCGGCCTGCGATACCGGGGCACGCTCGGCACGCTCGGTGTCCTTGGGCATCTTCTTGGTGCCCCAGTGCTTGCCGGCGCTCGCCGCATTGGTGCCAGCCTGAATCGCCCGGCTCAGCGTCTGCTTGGCCGTCGAAATGCCGGCGAAGCGGCGCGCGACATCGCGGAACGGCGGGCCGTATTCCTCGCCTTTCACATCGTGGCAGGAGAAACAGCCTTTTTCCTTGGCGAGTTCCGCGCCTTCCAGTGCCAGCGCCGGGGTCGCCATGGAGAATAAGGTCAGCGCCGCGACGAATGCCAATTGATTACGCATGATGGGTGTCTTTCTGGAAGTGAACAGGAAAAGAATAACTGGGTCAGTTTTTCATTTCTGCCTATCAGTGTCAAGCTGGCCCGGATGTCGGGAGCGATTCGGCATGCTACATTGCCGGACTGCATATTTTCTGGATGCCAGGTGCGCCGGCTCACGGGTCTGGCACAGTTCAAATTTCCATGGGAGAGTCAGCGATGTTCCTCATACTCAAGCATCTGCGCCACGCCATCATGCCGCTGCTGGTGGTGCTTTCAACGGCCGCAAGCGCCGAAGTACTGACGCGCACGGTCGAATACCGCCAGGGAGACACGCTGCTCGAAGGTTATCTGGCTTACGACACGGACGGGCTGGCGCGCAAGCCCGGGGTGTTGATCGTGCATGAATGGACGGGGCTCGGACCGTATGTCAAGCAGCGCGCCGAGCAGCTCGCGCGCCTCGGCTATGTGGCGTTCGCAGCCGACATCTACGGCAAGGGCGTGCGCCCCGACAATCCGAAGGATGCCGGGGCCACGGCGTCAATCTACAAGAACAACCGGCCGTTGCTGCGCCAACGCGTGGCAGCCGGACTTGAAGCGTTGCGGCGTCAGCCGGGTCTCGATCCGGCACGCGTAGCGGCGATCGGCTACTGCTTCGGCGGCACCACGGTCCTCGAACTCGCGCGCTCCGGCGCCGACCTCAAGGGCGTCGTGAGCTTCCACGGCAGCCTCGACACGCCGACACCGCAGGATGCCAGGAACATTCACAGCAAGGTGCTGGTACTGCATGGCGCCGACGATCCCTTCGTGCCGCCCGAACAGCTCAAGGCTTTCGAGGATGAAATGCGCGGCGGCAAGGTCGACTGGCAACTGGTGAAATACTCCGGCGCCGTGCATTCCTTCACCAACCCCGAGGCGGGCAACGACAATGCCAAGGGCGCGGCTTACAACGCCACGGCCGACCGGCGCTCCTGGCAGGCCATGCAGGGCTTTTTCAAGGAGATTCTTGAGTAAGCCCGCCGCATGGTCGCCATCGGTCGCAATCCGGCAGCTCAGAACGCCACGATGATCATCAGCAGCAGTGCCCAGGCTACCAGACCGGCGCCCATCACGGTCTGCGTGACGCCGGCGGCCATGGTCTCTTCGCCGCCGCGACTCAGCGCGCAAACCCCGTGATAGATTAAACTGCACGATACTGCCAGCGCTGCGAGGACTGTGACGGCATTGAAGGCCGGATTCGGTACCAGCAGAGCCAGCGACGAAAGCCACAGTGGTGTCGGTGCGATGCCGGCCAGCAGGTAAGCATCATGCGTCGAAACCGGGGTCTGGTTGACGGCGGCAACCTGGCCGATCAGCCAGCCCATGCCCCAAAAGCTCAACAGCTCGGCGACAAAAAACACCACGGCGATCGTTGCCCAGGGTTTGTCGGCGAATCCGGCAATGAAGGCATTGCCGTAATGCGTGCCGGCGTAGTACAGCAGCAGTGGTGGTAGCGTACACAGCGGCAGTACGAAGGTGGAGAAGAAGGTGGCCAGGGAGGAGGGCGTTTTGTCCAGATCGAGCCAGCCCTCCTTGTGGGTGATGGCCAGTTTTGGAATCGACAGGATGTTCATGGTGGATCTCCTTGCGCGATGAGTCGAACGGGAATGCGGTTGAACAATGCAGCGCTTGATCGGGTCAGTGCGGTGTCGCAACGGCAACCCCGATTAGCATCACAATGTGATTAAATCACGTCATGATATATTAAGGTTAGAACATGGGCGCCAAACAGTCAACAAAATCCACTGACGTGGAGAACGGGGCAGCGCTGGCGAAAGCCGATTTCGAGAAGCTTTCGCATTTCCGCTATCGCCTGCGCTGCTTCCTGCGCCTGAGCGAGGATCTGTGCCAGAAGCACGGCCTGACGCCGCTGCAATACCAGTTGCTGTTGCACATCAAGGGCTTTCCGGGGCGCGAATGGGCGACCATCGGCGAACTCGCTGAACGTCTGCAGGCCAAGCACAACGGTGTCGTGGCGCTGATCGATCGCTGCGAAAGCGCGGGCTTGGTGAAGCGCCAGCCGTGCAAGGAGGATCGCCGCCAGGTGGCGATTCACCTGCTGCAAAAGGGGGCGAAACTGCTCGAACTGCTGGCCGCATTGCACCAGCCCGAACTCAAGCTGTTACGCGAAGAGTTCAACCTGCCCGGCTGGGATACGCCAGCCGGTGCGCCCTGAAATGATCCCGGCCGCGCCTCAGGCGCGCGCCAGATCCTCGCGCAAACGGCTGCCCGCCAGCCAGAACAGCAGGCTCGACGTGCCGCCGATCAGACCCAGCACCAGCAGCGAATAGCGGATTGCCGCCGGGCCGTGCGCAAAGAACACCTGATCGTTCAGGATGCCGACCAGCAGCGGTGCGAGGCCGAGGCCGATCATATTCACGATGAACAGCAGGATTGCCGAGGAGGTCGCGCGCATGCGCGCCTTGACGAGGCTTTGTGTCATGGCGAACATCGGACCGACATACATCGCTCCGAACAGGTAGAACGGCGCGAAATACAGCAGCGCCAGACGTCCATCCGGCGCGAGTGTGAAACCGGCCGCGAATGGCACGCAAAGCAGCGCCTGCAGCGCCGGCAGGCGCATGTACCAGCGTGCATCGCGCTGGCCAAAACGATCCGCGAGCTTGCCGCCGAGATAACCGCCGGCACAGCCCGTAATGCCGATGATGACCCCGAGCCACAAGCCGATGTCGGTGCCGCTCATGCCGTGCACGCGGCCCAGAAACGCCGGCCCCCAGACCAGCATGCTGTAACCCGAGATCGACTGCACCGAGGAGGCCGCCACGATGTACATGAAGGAACGGCAAGCCAGCAGATGGCGAATGGTTTCGCCGAGCGTCACGCTGTCGGCGGCGTCATTCGTGCTGTCGACAGCGGTGACGTTGATGCTGCCGGTGCGCGCCGGTTCGCGGATCGTGAAGCGTACCACCAGCGCCAGCAGGATGCCCGGCAGGCCGACCACGAAAAATGCCGCACGCCAGCCCAGGGCTTCCTTGATGTGGCTGCCGCCCAGAAACGCCAGCATGGTGCCGATGTAGATGGCGGTCGAAAATATTGCAAACGCCGTACCGCGCCGCGCGAGCGGGAAATAATCGGTGATCAGCGAGTGCGAAGGCGGGCTGCCGGCGGCCTCACCGACGCCGACACCGATGCGCGCCAGCGCCAGCTGGAAAAAATTCTGCGCCATGCCCGATGCCGCAGTCATGACGCTCCAGATCAGCAGGCCGCCGGCAATGATCGAGCGGCGCGAAGTGTGATCGGCCAGACGCGCAATCGGAATGCCGGCCAGCGTATAGAAAATCACAAAGGCAAAGCCGACCAGAAAACCCATCGCGGTATCGGAAACCTGCAAGTCGTGCTTGATGTCGTCGAGCAGGATGCCGAGGATCTGGCGGTCGATGAAGTTGAACACATACACCACGAACAACACCGCCAGCACGTAATTGGCATAGGCTGGGGAAGGCGTGGCGGCGTTTGAGGAAGAGACTGGTTGCGACATGACGGCTCCAAAGAATTGGCGCGATTATCCTAGAAACCGCAGTTGGACGCCTTCGAGTGTGCGTTTTTCGGGTCGTCTGGCAAGGCGCGATGAGGCGCATGGCGCCCCCTGCAACGGAAGAGCAACGCGGTCAGGCGGCCCGAAAAGCGTGAAATTGACGGCGTCCCCCAAGGGGATTTCCTGCGGGGCATAGCGGTTTCACCCGCAAGGTGAAGCCCATAGATGGCGCAAAACTTACAGTAGCAGCGGAGTTCGTGATCATGGCAAGCGGTCAACTGCGGTTTTCAGGATTATAGGTCTCGAACGCGTTAGAAAGCATGATCGGCAACGTGCGACATCCCGGTGCTTCGGTGGCCGCTGCCGCGCGACTGCCGTCAGTCATCCTGTTTCGACAGATGATCGGCCGGCTTCCCCATTTTGGGGAGAACGGTTTGCCAGGCTGCGCCGGAGGCAGGACAATACGCCGTTTCGGCATTCCGCCCTCACACCCACTTTCGAAAGGTTCAGCAAATGACAACGAACACTCATGACGCCATCGTCATCGGCGCCGGCTTTGGCGGCGCTGCCTGCGCCGCCCTGCTCGCCAAACGCGGCTTCAAGGTGCTGCTGGTGGAAAAGAACAATCTCACCGGCGGCAAGGCGATGACGCTCAACAAGAAAGGCTTTACCTATTCAGCCTGGCCGGTGATGGGCGCGCCGGTGATCGACAACAAGTGCCAGATGCTCGTCGATGCGCTGGGCGTCGGCGACAAGGTCACGCTGACGCCTTCCCAGGCCGGCAGCTTCTACAAGACGCCGGAAGGCAAGTACGAACCCATGCCGGAAATGGGCGGCAACGTCGACCCGGTTTCGCTGTTTGGCTGGCTGGGCATCGGCATGGAGGAATTCGAAAAGGCCATGACCTTCTTCGGCACACTGATCGCCATGCCGCCGGAAATGATCGACGGCTACGAGGGCACCGACTTCGACAGCTTCATCAAGGCCGCCGAATTGCCGCGTTCGCTGTATGCCTTCATTGTCAGCCTGTGCCTCGACGGCATGTTCATGGTGCCGGTCGACAAGCTCGACGCCGCCGAGGCCATCTACAGCCTGCAGGACATCTTCATCCGCAGTGGCGGCCTGTTCTGTGTCGGCGGCTACGGCAAGCTGTCGGACGCCTGCCTGGATGTCGTGCGCGACAACGGCGGCCAGGTGCTGATGCACACGCGCGTCAATCGCATCCTCGTCGACAACGGCCAGGCCGTTGGCATCGAAGTCACCGGCAAGGACGGCTCCGGCAACGAAGGCGTGCAACAATTCCGCGCCCCCGTCGTCATCAGCAACGCCGGCATCCAGCCGACCGTCCTCAAGCTCGCCGGCGAAGCCCACTTCCCCGCCGACTATGTCGCCCGCGTCAAGGATCTGGCGCCCTCCGAAGCGCTGCTCGGTTACCGTTACTTCCTCAAGAAGCCGATCACCGACAAGGGCTTCGGCGTCGTCTTCTCGCAAACCAGCCCGTGGAATACCCAGCGCCTGCAGGATGCGCACGCCGGCAAGGCCTCGCGCGAAGGTGTGCTGTATTTCGAAGTGCCGAACAACTACGACGCCTCCGCCGCGCCGGAGGGCAAGCAGGTCATCGTTACCGGCTCGTTCTGTCCGCCGGATCCTGACATGAGCAAGGAAGACATCCAGGCCTGGGCCGATGCCGGCGAGGAAATCTTCTTCGGCCTGTTCCCCGAAGCGCGCGAGCTGGTCGAGGAAAAGGATCTCTACACCACCAAGAGCGTTTCCAACGCCACGCGCGACACCACCATGCCCGGCACCGGCGGCGAGACCATCGGCCTGGCGCAGATCGTTGGCCAGTGCGGCAAGAGCAAGCCGTCCATCGCCACGCCGCTGCCCGGACTCTACCTCGTCGGCTGCGACGCCGGCGCGCGCGGTATCGGCACCCAGCAGGCCATCCAGTCCGGCTTCAACGTCGCCGACGCCGTCGAGAAAGTGCTGCGCGGCTGAAGCCCGCGGCGATAATGTGCCTGGTCAGCGCCAGCGACCAAGTTGATGGCTTGCCATTGGCTGACCGGGCGAGTGAGGTTGCTTGTCGGTTTCATGATGTTCAGATAAGCACGATTCCTCGCTTTGGCACCATAAATTGACCACAATAAAGTACTTTTTTGGTCATGACGAGAGGCGTGCCATGGAACAGGTTCTAGCCACCCGTTTGGTCAGCATCACCGAACTCAAACGTAGCCCGAGTGCCGTGCTCGAACAAGCAGGATCGGAACCTGTGGCCGAACTCAACCACAACTGAGCCAGCCGCTTACCTGTTGTCGCCCGAAGTCTATGAGTCGATGCTGGAACGGTTGAATGCCGATCTGCGGGCAGCGATTCAGGATGGTATCGACAGCGGCACGGCCATTTCCGCCGCAGACGTATTCGCCGGACTGGGCACCTGTTACGCCGAACCCGGCAACAAACGCGCTGCCAAGAGCAACGGCAAACGCTCGGCTTGATAGCGAAGGTCACATTTTCGCCGAAATCCCGACAAGACCTGATCAACATCGGTGACCACTTTGCCAAGGACAGCCGGGCCACTGCCCGGCGCTTCGTCGCCAAACTGATCGAGCAGTGCCAACGCATCGGTCGCCGATGAGCTATGTTGGCCGTGAGGATCTGGCTGCGGGGCTGTGGATGGCGGCCCAGGGTCATTATGTGATTTTCTTCCGCGTAATTGACGGCCTGGTTCGTATCGAACGCGCCCTGCATGGCGCCAGAAATCTGCCGGTTGTGCTCGGCAACCAGGGTGGCGCAACTTCGCTGCGTCGATCAGCAACAGACCAGACTCCCGCATGAAAACCCAAGGATCAGAGGCACATTTTTTTGATGGCCAATTATTCGGTAACACGAATGCGCATGGAGTGGGGTTCATGGCGGCCCTCAGTCCATTAACCAATGCTTCGCGAAGCAGCTGTAATCGTCCAGTTCCCGCAAGGTCATTCCATGGTATAGACATTTCGCCTATACTTCCTGTATATGAAAATTCCATCCGCGTATGCGTATGGAAAGGTTGATGGTGCAGGCGCGCCATTCCATTGAAGCAGGCAGGATATCCGGAGCTCATGTACGCTGTGCACTTCTGCATGTGCCGCCTTCGTTCTCACTCGGTTGCAGAAAGAATGTGGAATGCTGGAAAAGCGTGTCAGGCAGGGTGACTGTGACTGGTTGCTGGGCAGTTTGTGCAATCTGTTCCGCATTCCCTTCGATGCCGCCCTGGTGGCGAGCCAGTTTCCACCGCCGTATAGTCTCGTCACCTTTCATGAAGTGGCGCGCGCCCTGGGTTTTCGCACGGGCATTCAACCCCTGACCGGCACTGACTGGGACCGCGTGCCCTTTCCCTGCATCGCCTTTCTGCAACCAACCGCCACCGGTATCGGCGACGCAGCATCCGATGGGCCGCCGGGCGAGGCCTCGGCCGTTCAGCAAGGAGACGCCACTGCCGCGACTCTGCAACCCATTCTCATCGTCAAGGCCGAAGATCAGCACTTGCTGTACTTTCGCGCCGGCTCGCAGACTCCGGAAATCCTCGCGTTTGCCAATGCTCCCGCGCAGCTGGAAGCCGAGCTGATCCTCATCGCGCGCGAACAGGGTGTGGTCGCTGGCGAGCCCGAGGACATCGCCGGATTCGACACCGAAAAACAGAAATTCGGCTTCCGCTGGTTCATCCCCGAGTTGATCAAGCACAAGAACATCTGGCGCGACGTGGTGCTCGCCTCGCTCGCCATCCAGCTTGTCGGGCTGGCTACGCCGGTGTTTACCCAGGTCATCATCGACAAGGTCGTCGTGCATCAAACGCGCAGCACCCTCATCGTCATCGGCGTCGCCCTGGTGATGTTCATGCTGTTCACCATGGCCATGACCTGGCTGCGCCAATACCTCGTGCTGCATACCGGCAACTGCATCGACGCCGTGCTCGGCAGCCAGGTGTTTCGTCACCTGCTGCGTCTGCCGCTGCCGTACTTCGAACAACGCCCCACCGGCGTGCTGGTCGCCCGCCTGCGCGGTGTCGAAACCATCCGCGAATTCGTCTCCAGCGCCGCCGTCACCTTGGTGCTGGATTTCCCATTCCTGCTGATCTTCCTGCTGGTGATGTTCTTCTACAGCTGGCAGCTCTCGCTGATCGCCGTGTTTCTGCTCGGCCTGATCTGCGGCATGAGCCTGCTGGTCGCTCCGGTGTTTCGCGACAAGCTCAACCAGCAATTCATGCTCGGCGCGCGCAACCAGGCGTTTCTCACCGAATACGTCGCCGGCATGGCCACCGTCAAATCGCTGCAAATGGAGCCGCATCTCGAAAGCAGATACGGCGACTACCTCGCCAGCTATCTGGCCTCCGGCTTCGCCACCAAGCAGGTCGGCAACAGCTACAACGTCGTCGCCAACGGCGTCGAACAGATCATGACGCTCGCCATCCTGATCGTCGGCGCGCTGCTCGTCATGCAGAACGACGGCTTCACGGTCGGCATGCTGGTCGCCTTCCAGATGTTCGCTGGTCGCATGAGCCAGCCCATGTTGCGCCTGGTCGGCCTGTGGCAGGAATTCCAGCAAGCCAATATCGCCGTCAAACGCCTCGGCGACATCCTCGACATGCCCAACGAACCCTACGCCCTGATTCCCAGCCGTGAAAACACCGGGCAAGGCTGCATCGACCTGGTCGGTGTGTCATTCAGGTATAGCGAACAACACCCCTGGCTCTATCGCAACCTCGACCTGCGCTTCAAACCCGGCTGCCTCACCGTACTCATGGGCCCCTCGGGCTGCGGCAAAAGCACGCTCGCCAAGCTCTTGCTGGGCTTCTACCAGCCCGCCGACGGCCAGGTGCGCCTCGACGGCCGCGACATCCGTCACCTCGCCGCCAACGAACTGCGCCACTCCTACGGCGTCGTGCCGCAAGAAACCGTGCTGTTCTCCGGCACTCTCTACGACAACCTCGTCATGGCCCATCCCCATGCTGGCTTTGACGACGTGATCCAGGCCTGCAAAGCCGCCGAGATCCACGACTTCATCGACAAACTGCCCGCCGGCTACCAGACCGAAATCGGCGAACGCGGCGCCGGCCTCTCAGGCGGCCAACGCCAGCGCATCGCCATCGCCCGCGCGCTGCTCAAGAAACCCAAAGTGCTGATCTTCGACGAAGCTGCCTCCAACCTCGATCAACCAACCGCCGAACACTTCGCCCAGACCATCAACAAACTCAAAGGCAAAGTCACCATGCTGTTCATCACGCACCAGATCCCGCGCGGTTTGCAGGTGGATGAAGTGTTCACACTGGGCGCTGGCGGGCAGGGCGTGAATCGCATGGCGGTGATGGAGGAGCGGGCGGGGAGTGAGGGGCCGGTCTGATGAAGATCGACTGCATGCAGAAGTCGAATGACAAAAGCAAGTCTGTTTTGGCGGCCGCTTGCCTGCAAGCCTTGCGGTGTGAGCAAGTCCCCGTCAAAAAACAAAGCCGACGAAATTGCCTGCGCAAAGAGACCCGGGCGGCAAGGGGTGGCGGCGATATGGTTCGATGTTGTGTATGAAAAATGGATTATTGTTTGCGTGATTGAAAACCAAGATATTCAAGGAAGGTGTGGAATGAAAAGCAATGAGCCTTTGAACCTGATTGTTCCCGAATATGCAACGGAAGACAGGGCAATGCTCATCAGCCTCACCGGCGCCATGCCATTAATGATGGCGTCGGTCGCCAATGAAGCGGAATGGAGGAGTGCAGCATGAAACCCATGAATATTCGCGTGCTACTGCTGACCGCATGGTTCGCCGTTTCCATCGGGCAAGCCCTTGCCGTACAGCCGTTGACGCGAGAAGCACAACGCTCACGCGGGCAGATTGCCGCGCAGATGTTTGAAGAGCGCTGCAAGAAGGCGGGGGAGAAGATTTATCGTACGGAAGAGAATGTCGAAGGGATATTCTTGATGAAAGTACGCCCCCCAGAAATTAACTTCGGCAAGCAGTTCGTATTGGATGATCCATATGGTCATGACTCTGGAGGGGAGCTGTATTTCAAAACTTTTTTTGCTGCGTTCTCACAGCCCCCAATAATTCCTTCTCCGAAATGGCGTCCAAAGCAAGGCTATCACTACGTCGAAGCCATCGACCCACAAGACGGAAAGCGCTATCGCTATACGGGGGGCATGAAGGAAGTGACTCATGTATCGAGTATCTTGGTTGGCGGCACCGGCAAGGAATTCAGGACCAAGGATTTTGTTCTTGACAAGACCCCAGCCCCCGGCAAACCACCCCGCTATGGTGTGACCTACGACGACATCTCGACGCGCGAAGAGCGTGAATACTGGATCGCCGGGAGTTCGCTGCGAGTCATTGACCTGCAGACGAACGAGGTGATGGCCGAACGCATCGGCTACATGATGGATCCGGCGCAAGGGAATACCTCGGGTGGACGTTCGCCTTGGTTGTTGGCTGCGCGTACCTCATGCCCTGCATTTCCAAGTGACCCAGGCGGTCATCCCGTGCAAACGGATCAAACTCGGAAATTTGTTGTAAGAATCCTTAAACCGGTTATGGATAACTAAAATATGACCACGCTCACGATTGCGGAACTAAAGGGGTCAGCTTCGCATTCTTTTTGGAGCAGCCATGCCACGTCGCCCACGCATTAACTTGGCCGGAATGCCGCAGCACATTGTTCAGCGCGGAATCAATCGGGAGCCCTGTTTTTTCGCCG
>JBPOIN010000263.1:0-2902 GCA_052034445.1 Pseudomonadota bacterium
CGCAGCAGGCAGGAATACAGCGCCTTGCCGGGCAGCGTGAGCTTGGCCACGTCGTTGGCCAGCAGATGGCGCAGATAGGCTTTGGCGTCGGGGCCGAACAGGTCGATGCCGAGCATGTGCGAGACGTCGAACATGCCGGCGTCGCTGCGCACCGCCTGATGTTCCTCGATCTGCGAACCGTAATGGATCGGCATGTCCCAGCCGGCGAAGTCGACCAGCTTGGCGCCGCCCGCGCGATGCGTTTCATACAGCGCCGTGCGCTGTGTCGGGGTAGAGGTATTTCCCATGAATCAAGTACCTGGCAGTTATTCTTGGCGAAGATTCGCAACAATGAAAAAGGGGCGAACAGACACTGCCTGTTCGCCCCATCTGTCCTTGGTACCTGAGAGATTGCGGTGTCGATCGTTGGGCGATCGGCCTGCCGCGTGCCCCTTCGGTGGGTGAGATGAACTCACCACTCTCCAGATTTGTCCTGCGTCGCCGGTTCGTTTGCCTGAGCGGTTCCGGGAATTGCGCCTTCGGCGGTGAAGCGGGCTTCACTCTCTCCCTGCGACCGGGCGGGATTATGCCGTCTCGGGCGGCCGGTCGCAAGCGCTCGCTGCAAATCTGACTGCATTGTAATGACATTAGGATATTGCTTCTGGCGCGGGTTGCCAGGAATCGCCTGAAAACACAGGGCCCAGGTTTGAAAAAAACACCCGGTCGAAAATTTGGCAGGCAGGTGTGGCGTAGCGCAATGCCTGGAGACGACAAGCAATCGCGGTAGACATGCGATTTGCATGTCACCGCATTGTGCTGTGGCATGCGTACAATGGCGCCCCTGCGTTTCCCGCCATTTCGTCGCCCATTCCTCGCCATGCTGTTTACCCCCAAGCCTGATGTCTGTCAGCCCAGCGGTTCGGCCGAGTTGCCGATGCTGGACGTGTATATGCCGATGATGAAATCGGCGGCCATCATTGCGGCCGGGCGGCTGGGGCTGTTCGAGGCGCTGGCGCAGGGGCCGCTGGGGTTGGCGGAACTGGCGGCGAAGGTCGCGGCGAGTCCGCAGGGTGTGGCGCCGCTGGCGGATTTTCTGCGGGTGATCGGTTATCTCGAAAGGCAGGGCGAACAGTTCGCCAATACGGCCAGCACGCAGCGCTGGTTTACCAGCGTGGGGCGTGTCGATTACACGCCGGGCCTGTTGTGGACGCGCGAGGCCTGGCCGATGATGGGGGCGCTGGCCGAAGCCGTGCGCAGCGGCTCGCCGGAGAAAACCCTGTGGGATTCGATGGTCGAGCAGCCGCAGCTGGGCCATCTGTTCTCGTCCTACATGGCCTCGTTCGCGGCGGATCTCGGGCCGGATCTGCTCAAACATGTGCCGGTGGGCGAGGCGCAATACCGTCTGCTGGATCTGGGCGGTTCGCACGGTCTGCATTCGATCCGCTTCTGCGAGTGCTACCCGCAGCTCAGCGCGGTGATCGTCGATCTGCCGAGCGCCCTGGGCGAAACCGCGGCGACCATCGCCGAGGCGCAACTGGCCGAGCGCATCCGCCTGAGCCCGGGCGATCTGCTCGAACATCCCTGGGAAGAGCCGCTGGATCTGGTGTTCTACCTGTCGGTCGCCCACAACCATACAGCGGAACAAAATCGCCAGGTGTTCGCGCGCATCGCCGAGGCGCTGAATCCGGGCGGGCTGCTGGTGATCCACGAATACCTCGCGGCGACGCCGTTGAACGCCTATTACGCGGCGTTTCGCCTCACGCTGCTGTATGAGACCGGGACGCAGATCCATCGCTATGAAGACTATGCCGAATGGCTTGCCGCGGCCGGGTTCGCGTCGCTCGAACGCATCGATCTTGATCCGCTCGAAAAGGGCTCGCTGATTCTGGCGCGTCGGTAGATCCCGCTTTAGCCCGACACGCCGGCGTGTAACCCGATCCACCACTTCCCGCATCCGATTCCCTGCGCGGACTGTCCTGCAGGTACTATCCGCCTTTGTCCATTCAAGAGAAGCGCCGCGCATGACCACTGAAGTCAAACCCAAGCCCCAATACGCCGTCGTGGCGGCCGTTCAGCTGCCGAGCGTGAGCGATGTCGAGTTCGAGGCCTCGCTGATGGAGTTGCGCGAGCTGGCCAAGACCCTGGGTTTCGAGGTCGTGCACACCTTCACGCAGAAACGCGCCGGCTTCGATACCACGGCCTATCTGGGCGTCGGCAAGCGCGAGGAGATTCGCCGTTTCGTGAATAACGAAACCGAGCATGCCGAGACCGCCGAACTGGCGCAGCCGGTGCATGACGACAACCGCGAGATCGATGCGATCCTGGTCGACCACGAAATCTCCCCCTCGCAGGCGCGCAACCTCGAAAAGGAAGTGGGCTGTCCGGTCATGGACCGCACCATGGTGATTCTCGAAATCTTCCATAACAACGCCCGCTCGCGCGCCGCGCGCGCCCAGGTCGAGATTGCGCGGCTTGGCTACATGGCGCCGCGCCTGCGCGAAGCCGCCAAGCTCGCCGGGCCGCAAGGGCGGCAGCGCAGCGGCGTGGGCGGGCGCGGCGCCGGTGAATCGCACACCGAACTCGACCGGCGCAAGATCCGCGACCGCATCGCCGAACTGCAGCTCGAAATCGTCGCCATGGATGCCGAGCGCAAGACGCAGCGGGCGCGGCGGCAGGAGCGTCAGGGGCTGGCCTGTGTGGCGCTGGTTGGCTACACCAACGCCGGAAAATCCACACTCATGCGCGCACTCACCGGCAGCGAGGTGCTGGTCGCCAACAAGCTCTTCGCCACGCTCGACACCACCGTGCGCGCGCTGTACCCCGAGAGCGTGCCGCGCGTGCTGGTCAGCGACACCGTCGGCTTCATCAAGAACCTGCCGCACGGGCTGGTGGCCTCGTTCAAGTCGACCCTGGACGAAGCCCT
>JBPOIN010000204.1:0-6413 GCA_052034445.1 Pseudomonadota bacterium
TGATAAATCCAGTCATGGAGAAACCCCATGAAATACAAGATTCAACCTACCGACAATGAAATCCGCATGCGCGAAAATGATTTCATCGTTTCGAAGACGGATCTCAAAGGACGCATCACCTATGGCAATCGAACTTTCATCGAGTTTTCCGGCTATACCGAGGCCGAACTGCTCGGTGCGCCACATAACCTGATCCGCCACCCCGACATGCCGCGCGGCGTGTTCAAATTCCTCTGGGATACGCTGGAACAAAAGCGCGAATGCTTCGCCTACGTCAAGAACCTGACCAAGACCGGCAGTTTCTACTGGGTGTTCGCCAACATCACGCCCAGCCACAACGCCCGGGGGCAGGTCGATGGCTATTACTCGGTACGCCGGGCGCCGAAGCCGGCGGCGATCACGAAAATCGCCGCCATCTACAAACTCATGCTGGCCGAAGAACAACGCGCCGGCGTGCGCAGCGCCTGCGACGCATCGCTGGAATTACTCTCCAAGACACTCGCCGACCAGGGTCTGAGCTATGAAGAATTCATCCTTGCGCTCTAGGGCCACGGCCTGCATTGGCCTGTTCTGTGCATTGTTGACGCTGGCCTGCCTGCACAGCGGACTGCGCAGTGGCTTCGACTGGATGCTCTTGCTGTTGCTGCTGACCGGAGCGATCAGCGGCGCCCTGCATCTGCGCCGACTCAACGCCGACGCAGCGCTGCTCAAACAGCTCGAACAGGCGGTTGCCGCAGCCGCCGGCGGCAACCTGGGAAGCCGCATCACGGGCATTCACGACGCCAATGAAATCGGCAGCGCATGCTGGCATGTCAACGATCTGCTCGACCAGATCGAGGCAAACTTTTCCGAACAACAAAGAGCACTCCAGGCCGCCAGCCATGGACATTTTTCCCGCAAAGCCCAGGTGGCCGGTTTGCACGGCATGTTCCGGTCTTCCCTTGAAACCGCCAATCAATCGATCAGCGTCATCGAGCAAAACGCGCTTCTCGAACACCGCAACAAGCTGATGTCCAACATCGCCGAGCTCAACACCAGCCATCTGCTGGTCAATTTGCGCATGACCCAGACCGATCTGAATGGCATCGCCTCCGCCTCGGAGGATCTCGAACGTCTGTCACGCACCAACGTCGTCGACTCGGAGGCCAGTCAGGACCAGGTGCTGACCATTACCCATGCATTACAAACCATTGCCGAACGCATCGACCAAAGCAACACGCGCATTCATGAACTCAACCAGCTCACGGAAGAGGTCTGCCGCTCGGTGACGGTGATTTCGGATATCGCCGATCAGACCAATTTGCTGGCCCTCAATGCCGCCATCGAAGCCGCGCGCGCCGGTGAGCAGGGGCGCGGCTTCGCCGTGGTTGCCGACGAAGTGCGCAAGCTCGCGGAAAAGAGCAAACAGGCCTCGCACGCCATCTCGGCCGTCATGAACACGCTGAGCCAAAGCGCCAGCGCGATGCTCCAGGACGCCGAAACCATGCGCAACATGGCGCATGATTCGCGCGCCAGCGCCCAGGGGGCAGAACAACGGTTCATGTCGATGGCCATCAACGCGCGTCAGGCGCTCGACAAAATTGCTTACACAACCGACATGAGCGCCAGCTCGCTGGCCAAGGTGGATGTGTTGTATTACAAGCAGAACGTGTATATCGGCATCATCGAAGGCAAGGTTTCCGAAGAAACCCGCACCATCGTCGAAACGGACGAACATGAATGCCGCTTCGGCAAGTGGTATGACAGCAAGGCCGGCGACCCGACATTTGCCAACCTGTCAGCCTATCAGGCCATTGCCGAACCCCATCGCCAACTACACTTGCAATTCCGTCAGGCGCTGACACTTTCGGCCAAGGACTGGAAAAACAGCCTCGAGCTACGCGACGAGATCTTCCAGCATCTGGCCATCGCCGAGGAGGCCGGCGCGGAAATCTTCCGCCTGCTCGACGAAATGGTGGCGCAACGCAACACGCAGGTTTCGGAAGTGTTCTTCTAGCCAGCACCAAACGAATCGGCGCCGGGAGAAATCAAGCGCGCGGCAGAATCTTCCAAGCACTCAGCACTGCGCTGCAGCGCGATAGTGCCGATTCGCCTCGGCATCGCGCTGCAGCTCATCGCAGAGCTGCGCGAGTGCAAGATGCGCGGCACGCGATTCCTGCAATGCCAGCGAAGCCTCCAGGTAACTCTGCGCCTTGCCCCACAGCTGCTGCTGCCGGCACAATCGACCCAGCGCCAGCAGCAGTTGCGCATCGCGTGGCTGCTGCTTGAGCCACTCTTCGGCACGCGCGATGCGCCCCAGCACATCGCCGCCCTGACAATCGGCGTAAATTTGCAACAAGCCCGAATCCCACTCGGTATCCAGCGCTTCTTCCAGGATTTCCTGCGCAGCGCGGCAATCGCCAGCGGCGATCAGCAGACGTGCAACCTCGCCCGCCAGACGCGCGGCGCTGCGATCCGCCCCCGACATCGAGCGCCAATAGGCAGCCAGGCGCTCGGCATTCGAGTTCATGCCGAGCAGGATTTCCCGATGCGCGCGCAAACGCAGCGGCGCAGCCTGTGCAGCGCTCAGTGCGCGATGCTTTTCAAGCTGACGCACGAGGCGCACCACCGCTTCCCAGTTACCCAGCGCATGCTGAGCGCGCAAGGAATAGCGCAATGCCGCAATGTGCCGCTGGCCGGTTGCTTCCAGCAAATCCAGAACTTGCTGCGCCTCGGCATAACGATGCGCATCGAGATGCAGTTTGGCCTCGGTCATGAGGCGTGCGTTGCGGCTCTCGTCATCGTGCGCATGGGCACGCCGCAACCATTCGGCGCTGCGCCGTTCATCGCGCATGGCGCTGGCCGCGCGCGCCGCGACGAGCGCGCTGAGCCCCGGCGCATAACCGGCGTCATGTGCGCTGGCGGCGCTCTTCAGCGCATGGCCATAGCGCCCTTCATAGCTGTAACGCAGCGCCGTACCGAGCGCCTGCTCGGCCTGCTCGCGCCGCCGCCGCGCCCGGTATTCGCGCACGCGCTGCGGCAGACCCAGCGTATGCGCCACGGCGCGCACGAACAGATACAGCACAAAAAAGCCCGCCACCTGCAACAGCAGCAGCAGATTCAGCGACAGCTCGACACGCCACGGATGCAGCACCAGCAGCACATAGCCATCGTTGAAGCGCGCCGCCAGCGCCAGTCCGACGGCCAGCGCACCGAGCGTCAGCAACCAGAGCAGGGCGCGCATTATTTCGTATCCCGCGTGAGCTTGAAGTTGCGGATGCTGCCCAGCGTCTCGTTGAGCGTTGGCAGTTCAAGGCTCAGGTCAGCATTCGACAGGCTCTTGAGCGTGGTCACGGCGCCTTCGACGGGTTTTTCGCGCATGTCGAAATAGCGCTGCAACCAGTTCTGCGCCTGTTTCAGATCCTCGCGGTAAGTCTTGCCGTCACGCTGCAACAACGCGAGACGTGCATTGACCAGGCGCAGCTTGAGATTCTCGCGCAGGAAGAACACCTGGCTCGGCGCCAGCAGCGCGGCCTCCGGCTGATCGATGCGTTCGACGCGAATCAACTGCTTGAGTTCGGTCCACAGTTCGCGCCCGAGCTGCTCCCAGTAGCTGGCCTGCGGCTCGATGCGCAACGGTTTGACGCCCGGTTCGGCGCGCGCACGTTGCTCGAAGGCCAGTGGCAGGGTATCGACCGCGGCAACCACGCTATCCAGCTTGAGCGCGATGCCCGGCACGTCGGCCAACGGCAAGGCCTTGAGATGCTCTATGTCGCGGTTGATGAGCTTGCGCAGCGGCATCCAGTGCGCCTGTCCGGAACGCGCCAAACGCGTATCAGCGCCCTGCAGGGCGATCAACGCCGCCTCGACATTACCGGCCAGCTGAAGTTGCTGGGCGGCGATCGAAACCGATTGATCGATCTCAGCCAGCAAGCGCTCGTCGCGGCTGCGCGACAGCTCCTGATACATGTTTTCGAGCGCGGCCTGCTGGCCCTGCGCCTCGGCCTGACGCGCTTCGAGAACGCCGGTCTTGGCCGCCAGCGCCTGCAGCATTTCCTGATTCTGCTTCGCCAGCGTGCGACTCTCGCGGGCCAGCACCTCGCCATCGGCGAGACGCCGCGCCAGCTCCTGCTGCAGGTCACCGAGCCGCTCGCGCGTCTCGATCCATTGCCAGCCCAGCAGCAGCAAGGCCAAGGTCGCCACCAGTACCGAGGGCCGCTGCAACGCCGAACCGATGCGTTGCCAAGCCGCCGGCCTTGCCGGTTCGGGCAGTGCCAGCGCGGTTTGCGCCGCCTGCTCATTCTGCGCGTTCACATCATTCACCAGATTCACCCTGCCCTGAGTTCGCGCCGGACACTGGCCCGGCTGATTGGTCCGCCATTGTTTTTTCCGCACACTGCTGCGCAAAGTAAGCCGTCATCCCCGCCAGCACCCCCGCATCGCCCGGCCCGGTCGCCACCACGCAGGCGAGTCCAAGACTGTGCGCTTCGGCAACGATGCGCGCATGCGGCGCGAATACCGCCGTGAGCCGCAACCGCTCCCGGCAAGCCGGATCCAGCATCTGCCAGAGATTGCGCAGGCCCTCGCTGCTGGTAATGACAAAAGCATCCATCGAAGCCTTTGCCCACAACGCCCGCAAGGGTTCCAGATCAAGCTGCGGCACTGCGCGATGGTAGCACGTGACATACTCCAGCGTCGCGCCGCGCGCCTGCAGAGTGTCGCCGAGCAGCTCGCGCCCGCCGTCGCCGCGCAGGATCACCACGCGCTGGCCCTGCATGCGCTGCAGATCGGGCAGTTCGAGCAAGGCTTCGGAGTCGAAACGTTCGCGCGGCGCGATCACATCGCGGATACCGAAGCGCGCCAGGGCACGTTCGCTGCTCAGGCCGAGCGCCGCAACGCGCAAGCGCGATGGCCAGGGACGCTGCGCCGTGATCACGCCCAGTGCGTGATTCACGGCATTCGGACTCACGAACACGGCCAGATCGAAATCGTCGAGGCGCGCCGCCAGATCATGCAGCGGCTGCAGATCGACGAGCGCCTGGATCGCCAGCACCGGAAAGCGCACCGGAATGCCGCCCAGCGCACTGATCGAGTCGGCAAGCGGCGTGGCCTGCTCGGCCGGCCGCGTGATGACGATGTGCCGTCCCGCCAGCGTCATGAAGAGTTCAGCCCGGAGTGCGGGAAATCGGCGTCATGGCCTCCAGCACGGCGGCCAGATCGGCCAGAATGCCTTCGGCGCCCTGGGCGCGCAATTCGACGACCAGCTGGTTGCCGAGCGCCTCGGGATCGGCGCTGCTGCCGCGCAGTTCGGCGCGCGCAAAACGCTGGCCGTCAGGGCTGGCGACAAAACCGCGCAGCCACATCCGCCCTCCGTCCTGCATCTCGGCCTGCATCTCGGCATAAGCGCCCAGCGGCACTTCGCAACTGCCCGCCAGCGCACGCGACACGGCGCGCTCGGCGCGCACGCAGGCCGCCGTCGCCGGATCGTTGAGCGGCGCCAGCCAGGCCGCAACTTCGGGCCGCGCGGACAACGCCTCGATGCCGATCGCCCCCTGCCCGGCGGCCGGCAGCGAGAGCTCAGCCGGCAGCACCGCGCGGATGCGCTCACCGAGGCCCAAACGCTTGAGGCCCGCCGCCGCCAGAATGATGGCGTCGTATTCGCCGCCATCGAGCTTGCGCAGGCGCGTGTCGAGATTGCCGCGCAGGCTGGTCACCGCGAGATAGGGGAAGTTCGCATGCAGCTGCGCCTCGCGGCGCAGACTCGACGTGCCGACCACCGCACCGGGCGGCAGATCGGCGAGGTTCGCATACTTGTTCGAGACAAAGGCGTCGAGCGGCACTTCGCGCTTGCCGATGGCGACCAGCGCGAACTCCGGCTCCATCTGCATCGGCACATCCTTCATCGAATGCACGGCAATATCGGCGCTGCCGTCGAGCAGCGCGGTTTCGAGCTCCTTGACGAACAGCCCCTTGCCGCCGACCTTGGCCAGCGGACGATCGAGAATCTGGTCGCCGCGCGTGGTCATGCCCAGCAACTCGACGCGCGTCGCCGGATACTGCGCCTGCAGCAACGCGCGCACATGCTCGGCCTGCCAGAGAGCCAGACGCGACTCGCGCGTGGCGATGACGATACGCTCGGGGGGATTGATTGTGCTCACGACGCTTCCGATGAATGAACGGGGAGAAAAAACGCGGCGGAGATGGCGGATTTTCAGGCAAAACCCTGAATTTCAGCCGCGCTGACCAAGCGGCAATTTTAACACGCCAGCCGTGGCGGCTGACGGCCAAACGGAGGCAAAGGCGGGCTGGAGTCCATGTGCTTGTAGCGGGCCATCGGCGGCTTGCATGGCATGGATCTGTCTTCGATCCTTGTTATTCCATTTGGTTCACAGCAAAATGCGCGGATGAATACTATTTTTCTACAGCGTCGTTAG
>JBPOIN010000065.1:0-3093 GCA_052034445.1 Pseudomonadota bacterium
CGCGCTGGTGCTGGGCCTGCGGGTGATGTACCTGCGCAAGGGGCTCGCCTTCACTTCCTTCCTGCTGCTGACCGGCGCGTTCCTGGCGTACGTCTGGGTCAACGCCACACGGCTGCCCTACCAGCCCAGGTACTTCGCGCCGCTGCTGTTCCTGCTCGTGGGGATCGCGCTGGTCGGTCCGATCTCCCGGCACGACCGGCGGCGGGTGTTCGGCAGCCCCTGGCCGCTGCTGGCGATGGCGGTGCTCGCAGCCACCGCCGCGACCGTCGGGCTGCTCACCAACGTGCAGCGCTACGCCGTGGGGATGCCCAGGGGGCAGGCGTCGGTTGCGGCGGTCCTCGGGGCGCCGACCACGGATTGGTGGCCCGCGGGTGCCAACCTGCCGCCTTGGGCGGTCTGGACCGTCGGCAGCACGGCGTTCCTCGTCGCCGTGCTGCTCGGGCTGTATCTCGCCGGCGGCCGCCGGCTCGTCCTGCGGACCCAAGCCGCACACCGTCACCGCAGCCATCACGCCCCACCCGCCGAGGACCCGAGGGAGACCCACCAGGATGCATGACAAGACCGGCCGCCTGAGCGCGGCGAGCGCCGAGCAGCCCGTGGACCTGGAGCTCGGCCCGGGGACGTCGCCAGAGGTCGAGGGGGCGATCGGAATCGACATCCTGGACCTGCCGCACGTCGAGGTGGTCGGCGACGCTTTCGAGGTCGTCCGCTCGCTGCCCGACGCCAGCGTGCGGTCGGTGTTCTCGGCCCACTTCTTCGAGCACATCGACGACCCGGTGGGACTCGTGGCCGAACTCGCCCGGGTGGTGCGCCCGGGGGGCACGGTCACCACCGTCGTGCCGCACTTCTCCAACCCCTACTTCTACTCCGACCCCACCCATCGCGACGCCTTCGGCCTGTACACGTTCTCCTACCTGGCCAACGACGAGATCCTGCGCCGCCAGGTGCCCAACTACTTCGGCGAGCACAAGTTCACGCTGGAGGATGTGCGCCTGGTGTTCAAGTCCACCCGGCCCAACTACGTCCGGCACGGGATGAGCAAGGCCGTCGAGGCGTTCGTCAACTCCTCGCGGCGGCGCACCGAGAAGTTCGAGGCCCGCTGGTGCTACCTGTGGCCGGCCTACGAGATCAGCTACGTGATCCGACGGCTGCCCGAGCGAGCGCCCCGCGACCCCCGATGATCGGGACCTGCGCCAGGTAGATGACCAGCGACGCGACCGCGACGCCGAGCGCCCCGAAGGCCGCCGCCGGCAGGTACAGCAGGCACAGCACGACGCTGCCGACGGCGTACCGGTAGAGCCGACGGTTGGCTTTGACCATCCCCAGCGCGCCTGCCATGACCCGCGTGTACGTGCTCGCCACCGCGGCCAGCGACAGCACCACGGTGGGCCAGAAGGCCGGCCAGAAGTCCGGCAGCAGATAGCTGAGGACTACCCAGCTCACGCCGACGAGCGGCACCGCGGCCGCCGCGACGGCCAGCACGGCCGCCCGCGCCAGCCCCGTGACCGCAGCGGGATACGACTCGGCGGGCAGGGCACCGTGGGCCGACACCGCCCGCAGCGCGAACACCTCCGCGACCAGGAACAACAACCCCGCGATGGAGGTCGCCATGGAGTACTGCCCGACCTGGTCCTCTGTGGACCGCAGGCCCAGGATCGTGAGGTCGCCGCGCAGCACCAGGATCGACCCGATCATGGACAATCCCGTCGGCGCAGCCCGTCGCAGGTACGGCAGAACCGAATAGGGTCGGATCGCCCGCAGGTCGACGCGCTGCCGCAGGCGCAGCAGAGCCCAGGCCATCGTGAGCAGCGTGAGGGCGGTCTGCAGCACGAGGTACGCCCTGACGTCGGGAACCAGCACGACGAAGACGACCAGCACCAGCGTCGTGGCAATAGCCGGCAGCGCGCCGATGGCGAAGTACTCGTAGTCGCTCACGCGGGCCTGCAGCACCCGTTGCGCGAAGACCGTGACCGCGTTGGCCAGGGCGATGACGGCGATGAAGGCCGCCGTGTCCGGCGCCAGCAGACCCGTCGGAGCCAGGAGTGCCCAGAGCAGCAGCGCTGCGTCCAGGGCGAACGACAGCAGCACCGTCAGGTCCAGGTACTGGCGGGCGACGATCGCCGACCCCTCGGGTCGGTCCCGGACCGCCGGGATGAACAGGGCGAAACCCGCTGCTGTGGTCACCAGCGTCGCGGTCCCCAGGACGAAGGCGATAACACCGCGGCCGTCCGGCCCCAGCACCGCGGACGTGGCGAAGACCGACAACGTCGAGGCCGCCCGCGGCACCACCAGCCCGGTCAGCAGCAGCCAGCCGCCCCGGGAGCGCACCATCGAGCGCAGCCCGCGGGTCGAGGTGGACACGCGCCCTAGACTCCCACAGCCAAACACCCTTCCCCGTAACGTGGGACAGCGACACCGCACCCGATGCGATGCGGGATCAGCAATCGACCAGACCTGGAGCCGACGCCGTGACCAGCGAGACCGAGCACCCCGCCGGGCACGACCAGCCCAGGCGGCGGCGCAAGGGCCGGTGGCTGGCGTGTGGCTGTGCGCTGCCCGTCCTGGTGGTGCTCGTGCTGGGCGCCATCGGCGGCTGGATGCTCTTCACGGGACTGTCGGCCAAGACCGCCCTGTCCAGCGCCGCGAGCGCTCTTGCCGGCGCCCAGAGCGCAATCCTGGACGGCGACGTCGCCTCGGCTCAAATCTCTGTGCAGGAGGCCTCGCAGGAGACCGCCAAGGCGCACCGGCAGACCTCGGACATCGTCTGGCAGGCAGTGTCCGCGGTCCCGTGGCTCGGGTCCTCCCCGAAGGCCGTGATGCTGTCCGCCGAGGCCGCCGACCAGGTGGTGTCCGGCGCGCTGCCGCAGGTCGTCGGGGCCGCCCAGACGCTGGACGTCACCACGATCAAGGCTGCCGACGGCAGCGTTGACCTGGCCCGCTTCGCGCCGGCGGCCACCCAGCTCGCCGGCGCCGAGCAGTCGATGCTGGCGGCCCGCGACACGATGGCGGGGGTGCCGACCAGCGGGGTGCCCGGTTTCGTCAGCGACGGCGTCGGCCAGCTCAACGACAAGATCGACGAGGCGCTCACGGCCT
>JBPOIN010000132.1:0-4688 GCA_052034445.1 Pseudomonadota bacterium
ACGAGGCATCCGCCTCCCGCGCGGCCAACTCGGTTGCCAGCATCCGTCGCTGGTTGCGCGTCATCCGGTCCAGCAGCGCCGTCAGTTTCGCCATCTCCCGCTTTCGCATCGCCTTCTCCTGGTGTCCGCGCCCCCGCGCTATGACGCCAGTTTCCTCTCTCACGGGCTCGCTACATGAGCCCCCCACGCAATTCGCGAGAAGAGCCTAAATTTTCCAATCCCAAATGGGGATTGAAAAGTAAAAAGCGCTTACCGATTCTTGCGGAATCCGTAAGCGCTTTTTTTCTTGCTGCCGTTTAACCAGAATGGTCGGGGTGAGAGGATTCGAACCTCCGACTCCTGCGTCCCGAACGCAGTACTCTACCAGGCTGAGCTACACCCCGAAGCAATTCACAGGCACAGGTTGATATTGCACAGCCCTGCTAACTGAAAACAGCTTGTTTTGCGATTGCGTAAAATTAATTTAATAATCTCGCCCAACAGCAAAGAATGCCAATTCTAGCAAAGATTCCTGATAAGGGGAAGCCTTCAGAACCTGTAATGCGTCGATTGCCTGCTGAATTTCCCGCTGGGCATGCTGGCGTGCGACAGATAATGCATCTGTCTCCTGAATTGCCGCAAGAACGGCGGCAAACTCGTCACGCCCGCCATGTTCGATGGCTTGCCGAACGCAGGCGGCCTGTTCGGCATTGCCATTCTGCATGACGTGTATCAACGGCAGGGTCGGTTTGCCTTCGGCAAGATCATCGCCCAGATGTTTTCCGGTCGCGGCTTCTTCACCGGAATAGTCGAGAACATCATCAATGATCTGAAATGCGGTACCGAGATGCATGCCGTAGCTCGCCAGACTCTCTTCGACGTCCGGTGTTGCGCCGCCAATCAGGCTACCAAGCCTTGCGGCTGCTTCAAACAGCTTGGAGGTCTTGTAGCGAATGACCCGAAGATAGTCTTCGACGCCAACATCGGCGTTATTGCAGTTCATCAGCTGCAACACTTCGCCCTCGGCAATCACATTGGTTGCATCGGCAAGCACGCGCATGACGCGCATATCGTCAGCCACGAGCATCATCTGAAATGCACGCGAATACAGAAAATCGCCGACCAACACACTGGCCGCATTGCCAAACATCGCATTGGCAGTTTCGCGCCCACGCCGGAGTTCGGACTCATCAACCACATCGTCATGCAGCAACGTTGCGGTATGGATGAATTCAACGACAGCGGCCAATTCGTGGTGGTGCGTACCTTGATAGCCAAGGGCTCCGGCGGTCAGTAAAACCAGCGCTGGACGTAACCGCTTTCCTCCGCCACCAATGATGTATTCTGCAACCTGTCGGACCAAAATGACATCCGAATGCAGTCTGGCGCGAATGACTATGTCAACAGCACGCATATCCTGCTCAATCAAGGCAGTCAGCTTGGCAAGAGGGGAGTTTTGCGACACGGGGACGGCACTACGAAAAAAGAAAGCGCGATGTTAGGCGGCACGTGCCATTGCGTCAAGCATAGAACCCGCTTTGCCCCCTGTAATCGCCATGGTTTTGCACTTTCCGTGCGGCTGTCGTGACAGCCCGACAGCATCCGCAAAATCCCTTTGACGCTAAGGACTTGTGTGTGTAAAATGCGCGGTCCTTTGCAATACCATTCTCAAATGGAGTCCATCATGTACGCGGTCATAAAAACCGGCGGCAAACAGTATCGTGTTGCTGCAGGTGAAAAAATTAAAGTAGAACAGATACCGGCTGATGTGGGCGCTGAGATTACTCTTGACCAGGTACTGATGGTCGGCGAAGGCGAATCGGTGAAAATCGGTACGCCTGTACTCGCTGGCGCTAAAGTCACGGCCACAGTGGTATCTCACGGTCGGCATCCCAAGGTCAAGATTTTCAAGATGCGCCGGCGTAAGCACTATCAGAAACGCCAGGGCCATCGCCAAAATTACACCGAGATTCAGATCAGCGCGATCGCTGGCTGAACAGACTGAAAGGAGCCTGAACCATGGCACATAAAAAAGCAGGCGGCAGTTCACGTACCGGCCGCGACTCAGAGTCGAAACGCCTTGGCGTAAAACGTTACGGTGGTGAGACGGTTTCTGCCGGCAGCATCATCGTGCGTCAGCGTGGTACTCAATTCCACCCTGGCGATAACGTCGGGATCGGCAAGGATCACACGCTATTCGCAAAAATCGAAGGTGCTGTGTTGTTTTCGACCAAAGGTGCTTCCAAGCGCAAGGTCATCAGCATCGTTCCTGCTGCCTGATTCGCCTTGCGAATCAGCTCAAAGGCCCTATCTCTCGATAGGGCTTTTGTGTTTATAGACTCCACTCTCAGTACACAATGAAATTTTTCGACGAAGCAAAAATTGAAGTAATTGCTGGCGACGGCGGCAATGGCTCGGCTTCGTTTCGCCGCGAAAAATACGTCCCGCGCGGCGGCCCGGATGGCGGTGATGGCGGCCGTGGCGGAAGTGTCTGGGCTATCGCTGACTGTAATTTGAACACCCTCATCGACTTCCGTTATACCCGTGTCTTCCGGGCACAGAATGGCGAAAACGGTCGTGGTGCCGACTGCTATGGCAAGGGTGGTGAAGATCTGTTTCTGCATGTTCCGGTTGGGACGATTTTCAGCGATCTGGTGTCAGGCGAAGTAATCGCCGATCTGGCTCAAAACGGCCTGAAAGTTCTGATCGCCAAGGGAGGGCAAGGCGGACTCGGGAATATCCACTTCAAATCGAGCGTGAACCGTGCTCCTCGACAATGTACTCCGGGTGAAGAAGGCGAACGTCGCGAGTTTCGTCTTGAGTTGAAAGTGCTTGCGGATGTGGGTTTGCTGGGCCTGCCGAATGCAGGCAAGTCGACATTCATTCGTTCCGTATCCGCTGCCAAACCCAAGGTCGCCGATTATCCATTTACCACGCTGCATCCGAATCTCGGCGTTGTTCGCGTGGATCACAATCGCAGTTTCGTGATTGCGGACATCCCGGGCTTGATCGAGGGTGCCGCCGATGGTGCGGGGCTTGGACACCGCTTCCTGCGTCACCTGCAAAGAACCAGCCTGCTGCTGCATCTTGTCGATATTTCGCCTTTCGACCCGGATGCCGATCCGGTGCGTGATGCCCATGCAATTCTTAACGAATTGCGCAAATATGACGAATCGCTCTTTGACAAGCCGCGCTGGCTGGTCATCAACAAGGTTGATCTAGTTCCGTCTGAAGACCGCAGCGAGCGTATTGCTGCGCTCGTCAAGGGTTATGGCCCTGTCGAGCGTGCGTTTCCGATTTCTGCAATCAATGGCGATGGATGTCGCGAACTAACTTTCGCCATCATGGATTATCTGGATCAACACAAACCAAAGGTCATGGTTGAAGATGACGCGCCAGAAAGCGATTGATTCCAAACGTTTGATCGTTAAAGTCGGCAGTGCCTTAGTAACCAACAACGGCGCGGGGCTGGCTCACGAGGCGATTGCTGAATGGGCGCGCCAGATTGCTCAGTTGCATGCAGAAGGGCGTCAAATTGCTCTTGTCTCTTCAGGCGCCATAGCCGCCGGGATGCAAAAACTGGGCTGGCAGACACGTCCGCATTCAATCCACGAATTGCAGGCTGCCGCCGCAATCGGGCAAATGGGACTGGCGCAGGCGTATGAAACCTGTTTTTCAGCCCACAACCTCAAGACCGCCCAGATACTATTGACCCATGAAGATCTGGCAGATCGCAAGCGCTACCTGAATGCGCGTTCGACGCTCAGCACGTTGCTGAATCTTGGAGTCGTTCCGATCATCAACGAAAACGATACGGTCGTTACGGATGAAATCAAATTCGGCGACAACGATACGCTGGGGGCATTGGTCGCGAATCTCCTCGAAGCCGACACACTGGTCATACTGACCGACCAACTCGGCTTGTTTAACGCTGATCCGCGCCAGAATCCCGAAGCAAAGTTGATCAGCGAAGGTCGTGCCAATGATTCGGCCTATGAATCAATGGCCGGTGGTGCCGGAAGCGGTATCAGCCGTGGTGGAATGATCACCAAGGTCCGAGCAGCGCAACGCGCGGCTCGGAGCGGAGCCAATACACTGATAGCAAGCGGCCGCGAAACAGATGTCCTTTTACGCCTGACTCAAGGCGAACCACTCGGCACCCTGCTCTACGCCACCGACTCTCCGTTAGCGGCACGCAAACAATGGTTGGCGGATCATCTGCAATTAGCCGGTAGCGTGTTGATTGACGATGGCGCTGTGCGTGCTTTACAGGAAGGCAAAAGTTTGCTTCCGGTTGGTGCCATCAACGTCACCGGAGAGTTTGAGCGCGGTGCTGTCGTTGCATGTCGCACGGAACAGGGTAAGGAAATCGCGCGCGGACTCATCAACTATCCGAGTAGCGAAGCCCGACGCATTGCCCGACATGGCACACATGAGATCGAGGCCATTCTTGGCTATCTGGATGAAGAAGTCCTAATTCACAGCGACAACCTGGTTTTAATCTGAGCGGTTGAATCGCTAAAAAGCCGCCAACCAAGCGCTATTCAAGTCAATTGCAGCATATCAACTCACGAAACGCAGAAGCACTCGCTTGCAGTTTCGAGGGTCAGGGGTGACTTTCTGAACCGTTATTATCGCTTGGCCGAGAATCATTGCCGCTATGAATCCGACGTCCAGAAACGCCAAAGCCCTCTTTCGAGGGCTTTGGT
>JBPOIN010000266.1:0-6180 GCA_052034445.1 Pseudomonadota bacterium
GCCGCGTCCTTCTGGTCATAGGCGCCGGCATCGTCCTCGAAAGTGGCGATGGTCGAATCGAACAGCGAATCGGTCTTCGAATCGCGGCCGACGACGATGACGTTGCCCTTGTAGAGCTTGACGCGCACCGTGCCGTTCACCGTCTGCTGGGTGTGGTCGATCAGCACCTGCAGCGCCTTGCGCTCGGGCGCCCACCAGTAGCCGTTGTAGATGAGGCTGGCATAGCGCGGCATCAGGTCGTCCTTGAGGTGGGCAACTTCGCGGTCGAGGGTGATCGACTCGATGGCGCGATGCGCGCGCAGCAGGATGGCGCCGCCCGGCGTTTCATAGCAGCCGCGCGACTTCATGCCGACATAGCGGTTTTCGACCAGGTCGAGGCGGCCGATGCCATGCTTGCCACCGATCTGGTTCAGCGTGGCGAGCAGTTCGTGCGCCTTCATGCGCTTGCCGTTGATGGCGATGAGATCCCCCTGTTCGAAATCGAGGTCGAGATACTCGGCGGCATCCGGCGCCTTCTCCGGCGAAACCGTCCAGCGCCACATCGATTCCTCGGCCTCGGCTGCCGGATCCTCCAGATGGCGGCCTTCGTAGCTGATGTGCAGCAGATTGGCGTCCATCGAGTAGGGCGATCCGCCCTGCTTGTGCTTCATGTCGACGGGTATGCCGTGCTTCTCGGCATAGGCCATCAGCTTCTCGCGCGACAGCAGATCCCACTCGCGCCACGGCGCAATGACCTTGATGCCGGGCTTCAGCGCGTAGGCGCCGAGTTCGAAACGCACCTGGTCGTTGCCCTTGCCGGTGGCGCCATGCGAGATCGCATCGGCGCCGGTCTGGTTGACGATTTCGATCAGGCGCTTGGCGATCAGCGGGCGGGCGATCGAGGTGCCGAGCAGGTACTCGCCCTCGTAGATGGTGTTGCAGCGGAACATCGGGAAGACGAAGTCACGCACGAACTCCTCGCGCAGGTCGTCGATGAAGATATTCTCCGGCTTGATGCCGAACTTCAGCGCCTTGGCGCGCGCCGGTTCGAGCTCTTCGCCCTGACCGAGGTCGGCGGTGAAGGTCACCACCTCGCATTGATAGGTATCCTGCAGCCACTTGAGAATGACCGAGGTATCCAGCCCGCCCGAATAGGCCAGCACTGCTTTCTTGACGTCGCTCATGGGTTAACTCCGGTGAGGAGTGAGGGGTGAGACGTGAGGAGTGGCGTGGTTGTATACCTCACTCCTCACTCCTCACTCCTCACGAATTGATTCTGCCGAGGAGCAGGAACTCCATCAGCGCTTTTTGTACATGCAAACGATTCTCGGCCTCGTCCCAGACCACGCTCTGCGGGCCATCAATGACTTCGGCGGCAACTTCCTCGCCACGGTGCGCCGGCAGGCAGTGCATGAAAACCGCATCAGGCCTGGCCTGGCGCATCATTTCGGCGTCGACCTGCCAGTCCTCGAAGTCGCGCAGGCGCTCTTCGTTCTCGGCCTCGAAGCCCATGCTGGTCCACACGTCGGTGGTCACCAGATCGGCGCCGCGCGCCGCTTCCATCGGGTCGGCAAATTCTTCGTAGTTGTCGGTGCCGTAGAGGCCGGCGCGCTCGGGCTCGACTTCATAGCCGGGCGGGGTCGACACATGGACGTTGAAGCCGAACACCTCGGCGGCCTGCAGCCAAGTGTTGCAGACGTTGTTGGAGTCGCCGATCCAGGCCACCGTCTTGCCAGCGATCGAGCCGCGATGCTCGATAAAGGTGTAGATGTCGGCGAGGATCTGGCACGGATGATATTCGTTGGTCAGGCCGTTGATCACCGGCACACGCGAATTCGCGGCGAAGCGCTCGATGATCTCCTGTTCGAAGGTGCGGATCATCACGAGATCACTCATGCGCGAGATCACCTGTGCCGCGTCCTCGACCGGTTCACCGCGCCCAAGCTGCGAATCGCGCGTATTCAGGTAAATTGCGCTGCCGCCGAGCTGCTGCATGCCGGCTTCAAAGCTCAGACGCGTACGCGTGCTGGCCTTTTCGAAAATCATCACCAAGGTGCGATCCGACAGCGGCCAATAACGCTGATAAGCCTTGAATTGCTGCTTGATCACGCGCGTACGTTCGAACAGATACTCGAACTCGGCCCGATTGAAGTCATTGAACTGCAGGAAATGGCGCGGCTTCGGGAAACTCACCATGTTATTTCCCCAAAAACTCGCGTATCAGACGCGACAGCGCCTCCACCAGCTCTTCCGCCTCAGCCTGGCTGAATATCAGCGGCGGCAACAATCGCACCACCTTGTCGGCCGTCACGTTGATCAAGAGCCCTGCATTCAGGGCTTGCTGAACCAGTTCTCCACAGTTCCGGTCAAGCTCAATGCCGATCATCAAACCCTCGCCGCGAATCTCGACGACGCCGGGAACATCCGCCAACGCTTCAGCAAATCCACACCGGATGCCGGCACCGATGGTCACTGCATGCCCCATGAGGCCATCCTGTTCGATCACATCGAGCGTGGTCAACCCGGCAACACAGGCCAATGCATTGCCCCCAAATGTCGAGCCATGACTGCCCTGCTTGAAGACTCCGGCCGCCTTGCCGGCTGTCAGGCAGGCACCGATCGGCACGCCCGAACCCAGCCCCTTCGCCAGGGTCATGACATCCGGCAGGACATTCGCATGTTGATGGGCAAACCAGCGTCCCGTGCGGCCAATGCCACACTGCACTTCGTCGACCATGAACAACCAGCCGTTTGCCGTACAGATCTGACGCAAACCGCGCATATATTCGTCATGCGCCAGACGAATACCGCCCTCGCCCTGAATCGGCTCGAACAAAACGGCCACCACATTCGAATTATGTCGAGCCACGGCCTCAACGGCGGCCAGATCATCGAAAGGCACGCGCACAAACCCTGTCACCAGCGGCTCGAAGCCGGCTTGCACTTTACGGTTTCCGGTTGCCGAAAGTGTCGCCAGGGTGCGGCCATGAAATGCCTTCTCCATGACGATGATGGCTGGCTGCTCGATACCCTTGCCATGGCCATACAGACGCGCCAGCTTGATCGCAGCTTCGTTGGCCTCACAACCCGAATTGCAGAAAAACACCTCGTCCATGCCGGACAAACCGGCCAATCGATCCGCTAGCGCCTCCTGCTCGCGAACCTGGTACAGATTGGACGTATGTATCACCCGTCCGACCTGCTCGGCCAACGCCTTGACCAAACGTGGGTGTGCATGTCCGAGGGAATTGACGGCAATGCCCGCAAGCGCGTCAAGATAGCGACGCCCCGCCTCATCGAAAACCCAAGCGCCTTGGCCGTGAGTAAATGCAACCGGCAAGCGCGCAAATACATTCATCAGATGCGTCATGACAACCCTGCGCGATTCAAACCTACCAAAAGGAGACGGCGACTTGCGCCGCCGTCGGATATCTATCTATATCTAGCTGAGTTTTGAATTCTATGCGAAATCCCGACATCTGTATAGACATGAACAACGAGCAAAAATGTATTCCGGTCAGCAAACACGAAAAACCTCGACCAAGGCCATCCATCGAACATTCTGCTAGAATATCAAGCGCTACAGCAGTAGCTGCAACCCACGGCCACCCATGTCGCCATACCACGCAGAAAACTTCATCATCGTCGGCCTAACCCAGGACGGCAAACGCTTCCGCCCAAGCGACTGGGCCGAAAGGTTATGTGGAGTGATGTCGGTTTTTGGTGCGGAACGCCGGATGTCGTATTCGCCCTATGTCCAACCGGGCAATCACGACGGTGAAAAATGTGTATTTGTAGATGCCCGCATCCGAGATGTCGAGCCAATGGCGTACAAATTCCTAATCAACTTCGCTGGCGACAACAACCTGCAGGTGATCCGAGGCAGCGAAGCCGAACGACGGACTTGAGCCCCCTCCGCCCCACCAAGAATATCCGCAAACTGTGCAAAACGAAGAAAACGCCGGACCCCGAAAGGCCCGGCGTTTGTCTATTTTCTTGCACAGACAGCCAAGTGACAGGAAAGTAAGATGCTCCCGACACGCAGCGCAAATTATGCGCAGACGACGCTACAGAAAGCAGTCCGCACCGAAGAAATCGATGCAGGACATTGACCGACTCAGAGTGCCTTGATGGCGGCCGACAGACGGCTCTTGTGGCGTGCGGCCTTGTTCTTGTGAATGATTTTCTTGTCGGCGATGCTGTCAATGGTGCCCATCGACTCGGAGAAGACGGCCTGAGCGGCAGTTTTGTCGCCAGCGATAATCGCCTTTTGCACTTTCTTGATTGCGGTGCGCAGGGTCGAACGCAGGCTCATGTTATGAGCGCGCTGCTTGATCGCCTGACGGGCGCGCTTGCGCGCTTGTGCACTGTTTGCCATGTGTAGTATTCCAGCTAGAGCGTAAAAGCGGCGGATTATAAGGATATTTGCCGCACTGCGCAAGCCGCCAAAGCAGGCTATGATGCGCGGCCACAAACCGCCACCCACCCCGAAGCACCGTGAATCTCCTCAAGGCACTCGCAACTGTCAGCGGCATGACGTTACTTTCACGCATTCTGGGCTTTGTCCGGGATGCCGTCATTGCACATATTTTCGGCGCTGGCATGGCCAACGACGCCTTCGTAGTCGCCTTCCGTCTACCCAACCTGCTGCGCCGCCTGTTTGCCGAAGGCGCATTCTCGCAAGCGTTCGTGCCCATCTTGTCAGAGTACAAAAACAAGCAGGGCGCAGCCGAAGCCAAACGCCTCGTCGACCATGTGGCCACCCTGCTCTCACTGACGCTACTGACAGTGACCGTGATCGGCATGCTGGCCACCCCCGTCGTTATTTATCTGACCGCGCCGGGATTCGCCGCGGATGCCGAAAAATTCGCGCTGACGGTCACGCTGACGCGCATCACCTTCCCCTACATTCTCTTCATGTCCCTGGTAGCGCTCGCGGCCGGCATTCTGAACACTTGGAGCCGCTTTGCCTTGCCCGCATTCACGCCCGTTTTGCTGAACGTGTCTTTCATCCTGATGGCCTTGCTGGCCCTGCATTTCTTTGATCCACCCATCATGGCGCTGGCCTGGGCAGTCATTCTGGGCGGCGTATTGCAACTCGGCATCCAGTTGCCGGCGCTGGCCAAAATCGGCATGTTGCCGCGATTTTCGTTCAGTTTGCGCGATCCGGGGGTAAACCGCATCCTCAAACTGATGGCGCCCGCCGTACTGGGTGTTTCGGTGGCGCAGATCAGCCTGCTCATCAATACGATCTTTGCCTCCTACCTGCCTGACGGCAGCGTCTCCTGGCTGTACTACGCCGATCGCCTGATGGAATTCCCATCCGGACTGCTGGGCGCCGCACTGGGGACGATTTTGTTGCCCAGTCTGTCGAAACTGAATGCGACCGAACGCCACGATGACTTCTCTTCTCTACTGGACTGGGGGCTACGCCTGACCCTGCTGCTGACGCTGCCCGCCACGCTGGGATTGGCGATGCTCGCTGTGCCACTCATCTCGACCCTGTTCCAGCATGGCGCCTTCGAGGCAAAAGACGTCCTGCAAACCCGCAGTGCGCTGGTTGCCTATTGCCTGGGCCTGAGCGGCATTATCCTCGTCAAGGTGCTCGCACCCGGGTTTTACGCGCGCCAGAACGTCCGCACGCCGGTCAAGATCGCCATCATCTCACTCATCATGACCCAGGCCATGAACCTCGTATTCGTGTTCGGCCTGCATCTGAATCACGCCGGACTGGCACTCTCGATCGGACTGGCGGCCTGCATCAATGCTGCCATGCTATACCACGGCCTGCGCCGCAATGGCACCTACATCCCGCAAACTGGGTGGCCGATCTTCCTCGGCAAGCTCAGTCTCGCCTTGATCGCACTGGGGCTCGTACTCTGGTTTGGCATGGGCAGCGAAACCATGTGGCTAAACCTAAGCTCGACTGAAAAAACCATCCGTCTCGCCCTGCTGGTCTGCACCGGCGCTCTGGCCTATTTCGCCACCCTTGGCGCACTGGGCTTTCGCTTCAAGGACTTCCGCCGCCGCGCAGTCAATTGAGCAGGTAGTGCCAATCGGCGCGATCGAGTAGGGGACGGGGTCACCCCCGTCGCCCTCTCACACCACCGGACGTGCGGTTCCGCATCCGGCGGTTCATTGAACACACTGGAGTCGTCGCATCGTATCGAGCAGCGACACCAGACCTAAACGATCAAAGAA
>JBPOIN010000095.1:0-6090 GCA_052034445.1 Pseudomonadota bacterium
TAGATCGGCAACTGCGGCTCGCTGATGCGCGTCTCGCCCCAGCTGGCCTGACTGATGCGGCTGCCGGTCTTGTAGTCAAGCACCAGACGGCGGCCGTCGGCGAGTTCGTCGATGCGGTCGATCACCAGCTTCACGACGATGCCTTCGATGTCGATGCTGATTTCGCTCTCGCAGGCCACGACCGTGAATGCCAGCGGTCGCTCGACTTCGAGATCGAGCCAGGCAGCGACCAGCTTCTGCAGGCGTTCGCGTTCGAGATCAAGGAAGCGCTCCGAGAGCGCCTCCTCACGCTGGGCGTTGAATTCCGCGCTGGCGTGGTCGATGGCCTGCCGGATGGCCGCCTGCCGCTCTTCCGGACGCAGGTCGTGCAAATCCTGCCAGCCATGCACCCCGCATTCCTGCCAGAACGCCTGCAGCACGCCATGCAGCAGCGTGCCGCGAGCGGCGGCGTCGAGCCCGTCAACCGGGGTTTCGAGCGCCCGCGCGCCGAGCCGGTAGCGATAGAACGCCCAGGCCGGGCAGATCGCCTGGGCGCGCAGCAGCGCGGTGCCGCCATTCAAAACTTCGCCGGGCGCGACGGGCGGCGCGCGGTGATCGTCGAGGTATTCGAGCGGCGCGCTGCCGGCGAGCATTTCGAGCCGGGTCGGCGGCAATGCGCCGGGTTGCGCCGCAGCAACGCCATGCTCCACCGGCGCCAGCCAGGACGCGATGAACGGGCTTGGGCGCAATTCGCGCGCGGCTTCGCTGAGCGCATACGAAAAACAGATCTGCGCTGCGCTGCGCAGCAGGCGGCGCTGTATCGTCGTGGCGAATTCGCCCTGCACGTCGGCCGAGGCATTCGGCGAGCGCGCCTGGCGCTGCAGATCAGCCGGCAGCAGCGGATTCGGCCGCGCCGCCGGCGGCCAGAGATGGTCGTTCATGCCCATGACCCACAAGGCGTCGAACGGCCGACCAGCGGCTTCGAGCAGGCCCATGACCTGCACCGGCGGATCGCCTGCGGTCTGCGGCTGGAAGATGCGTTCGCGGCACAGCTGTTGCAGGTAACGGCTGGCTTCGCCATAGCTCGCGCGGCCAAGTACGGCGTCGAGTTCGCGCAGACTGTCGAGGGTTTCGGCGAAGGCGCGGCGCGCCTGGAATTCGTGGCTCGACAGCGTGCGCTCGCCGGGCCAGCCGAGCAGCTCCAGCAGTTGTTCGAACGTCTGCGCCCACTCGGAAGGCCTCTGGCGTGCCGGCTGGGCAGCCAGCGCCGCGCGACAGGCGGCCAACTGGGCCGTCAGACAGGGCAGATCGAACTTGCCGTCGAGCCGGGCGATGAAGCGCAACAGGCGTTCCAGACTCAACTGCGGCGGCAACTTGGCGCGCATCAGGGCGTCGAGGCGCGCGCGTTCGTCGGCTTCCCGCACATCCGCCGACCAGTAAGGCTGGCGCAGCAGCGCGCCGAATTCCTGCTGCGCAATGCACTGCGGCTGGGCCAGCAGGCCGAGCAATTGCAGCGCCACACCAACCAGCGGCTGGCGCGCCAGCGGCAGGCCGAGCGTGAAGTTGTAGTGCCGCGGCATTTCGGCCAGCACCGGATTCAGCGCGGCCGGATCGAGCGCATCGTCGAGCAACGCGGCCAGCGTGTCGCGCAGCGCGCCGAGTTCCGGCGCCACGATGCCGAGCCGTGCGCCGGGCCGCGCCGCGAGCTGTGCGCGCGCCCAGTCAGCCGCAGCGCGACATTCGGCGAGCCGGTCGGGCCAGGCCTGGGCCTGCACCGCCACCGCTACCGAAGCCGGCAGGCCCTGCTCCAGCTCATACACCCTGACGCCGCGCTGCTGCAGGATCTGCACCAGCCGCAGTTCCTGCGGGTTGTAGCGGTCAAAGCCGGCAATCGCGATCTGGCGCGGTAACCGTCCGGCGCCGGCGGCCAGACAATCGAGCTGCCAGGCGAAATAGCGCGGCGCTTCGAGCGCGTCGGCCTCGACGCAGATGCGCTGGAATTCGTTGCGCCAGCGCAGGAACTGGCGGGTTTCCTCGCTCTGCTCCTGCGCTGCGGCGGGAACGCGGATATTCCAGGCCACCATCAGCGCGTTCGCCTCGGCGGCGGCCGCCGCCATGCCGGCCTGATCGAACAGCGCATCGGCAAACGCGTCCGCCGCGCTCGCCGATTCGATCGCCCGCTCCCAGAAGATGCGCTCCTGCAGGCTGCTCAAGGCCAGGCGCGGCGCGCTTGGCCCCTGGCCGTGCAGGGTTGCGGCGCCGTCGCAGGCGATCTCGCCCGCCAGCATGGCTTCGTCGAGACAGTCCTCCAGCCACTGCGCGAGTGTCAGCGTGCGCAACGGCTGCCATTGCCGCAGCCCCGCCGCAAGCTGCAGCGCGTCATGCGCCAGACGCAGATCGCGCGCCAGCCGGTGCGTGGCGCACAGCACCAGCGCATCCGCGCCGAGCGCGCCATGCTCGGCCAGCGCAATGCGCGCAAACGCAGCAACAGGGGTTGAATGAGGGTTCAAGGCATCCATTTCGGACCGGCCGGCAGAAAAACCAAGCCGGCATGTTACCCGCGAATCACCCACGAATCACACCCCATCACAGCGCCGGCGCAGCAACCGGCGCAATCAGCAGGAACAGCAGGTACAACCCGCTCAGGGAGGTAATGACGCAAAACACCAGCGCATCGGGATCGCGACGCAGGCGCAGCAGGGAATGACGCAGCATGTTGAAACTCCTCAAGTGGCGATGAGGAGATTCTGAATGCCTCAAGGCTCACCAGATGAGCCAGGCAAAACTTCGCTCGTCATTCCAGGGCCGCGTAGCGGAACCCGGAATCCAGGCAACGATAGATGAAACCTCATGAATTCCCGGTTCTGCCCTGATGGGCAGCCCCGGAATGACGACCGCGGGAGGTCAGGAGAGGGGGATAATTCGCGCGCTTCATGCTTAAATATTGCATCCGGCCCAACCGGGACGCCGCCCCTCTTCCAGACCAAGAATTACCAGCCATGCACAACCTCACTCCCGCACGGACTTCCGAAGTCTCGGCGCAGATCGCCGAACACCTCAGGTCGATGGACTTCTTCAAGCAGTTCTCATCGGCCGAAATCGTCGCCTTCAGCCGCTACTTCGAGCTGCGCGCCTGCGATCAGGAAGAGGTGATCTTTTACGAGGGCGATGCCGGCAACTTCATGCTGATGGTCGTCGATGGCCAGCTGGCCATCCTCAAGAGCGGCGATTTCGGCCCGCACCTGCTGACCCACGTCGCGCACGGCAGCATCGTCGGCGAAATCACGCTGCTCGACGAGAAACCGCGCTCCGCGACCTGCGTCGCCGACACCGATTGCAAACTGCTCACGCTGAGCCGCGCCAGCCTCGACCAGCTGGCCGAAAAACATCCGCTGGTCGCCTACCACCTGGTGCTGGCGCTGGCGAAAATCGTCACCGAGCGCCTGCGCAAGACCTCCGACGAACTCGCGGAGTACTTCACGCTGTGACGCTGTCACGCCGTCACACCGATCATTGCACACCGATCATTGCACACCGATCATTGCACACTGATCTCCACGCGGTCGTAGCGCCCCGTTTCATCCATCACCGTGATCGCGTAGCGCCCCGTCTCGGTAAACCGATGCGTCAGCGCACGCCCGGCCGGGCTGCGACCGACAAGCTGGCCGTTGATGAGCCAGATCAGTTCCTGCTGTCCGCCGCGCGCTTCGAGCCGTAGTGCTGGCGCTTGCGCGGCGCCCGAAGCGCCGGCGCGGCGGATCGTTTCGCCATTGCCGATGCCGAAGATCTTGAGTCCGGCTTCGGGCGCCTGGATGCGGGCGCACGCCGGTTCCCAGGCTGGCGGCAAGGCGCGCTGGCGCGTCGCCGCATCGAGCCAGGGTTCCAGTGCGGCGGGCCAGCGCGCCATTTCGCTGGACGTCATCTCACCCGCCGCACAGGCTGCCCGCACGCGCAGGCCGGTCACGGCATCGCGGTAATCGGTGTAGCGCGCCGCACCATCGCGCAGCCGATCCGGGAAGGTCGGCGGCGCCGCGTCGTTGAGCAGCCAGGCGGTGCGCTCCTGATGGCACAGCGTCGCCGGCAAACCCTCGGCGCGCGTGCCGAGCGGCCAGCAGATCTTCGCCTGCGTCACCGTCTGCGGCGGCGTGCGCTGCGGTGGACGTGAATCGTCGATGGCCGCAAACACGTCGACCAGCATCGGCGCCGCGATGTTGGCGCCGAAGAAGCCGGGATTCGGCGTGCCGTCGGGGCGGCCGACCCACACGCCGACCGTGTAGCGGTCGCTGACGCCCACCGCCCAGGCATCACGGAAACCGAAGCTGGTGCCGGTCTTCCAGGCAATGCCGCGCCGTACGCCGACGCCGCCCTCGACCTGGCGCGCCACCGGGCCGCCGGATTCGAGCACATCGCGCACGATGAAGGCCGCGCCCTCGCTCATCATGCGCGTCTCCTCCATGCGGGCCGCAGCCACATAGCGCGGTTTGCCGGCGATTCCGCGCCGGGCAAACGCGGAATACGCGCCGACCATGCCTTCGAGATTCACCGCCACGCCACCGAGGATCACCGAAAGATTCGGCGCCGCGCCACGCGGAAAATCCAGCTTCAGCCCGCCGCGCCGCAGCAGCGAAACGAAGCGCTGCGGGCCGAGACGTTCCAGCACCTCCACCGCCGGCACGTTGAGCGACTTCTGCAGCGCCTCGGTGACGCCCACCGGGCCGCTGAAATTCGCCTGGAAATTGCCGGGCTGATAGCCGCCGAAGGATTGCGGCACGTCAGAGAGCAAGGACTCTGAATGGATCAGCCCCTCGTCGAGCGCCAGGCCGTAGAGAAACGGTTTCAGCGCCGAGCCTGGCGAACGCCGGCCCTGCACCATGTCGACATGCGAAAAACGTTCGTTGTCGGAGAAATCCGCCGAACCGGCATAGGCGCGCACCTCCAGCGTGACGTTATCCATCACCAGCGTCGCCATCGACACGCGCGGCGGCAATACCGCCAGACGCGCCGCGATCAGCTGCTCGACGCTGGACTGCGTGCCGGCATCCAGCGTCGTGTCGATGCGCTGCGCCTGCGGATAGAGCTTGCGCACACGCTCGGCGAACAGCGGCGCCAGCAGCGGCTCGCGCAGCGTCTGGGCGATCACGGGTTCGGAACGTGCATCGGCCAGCACGGCGCTCCCCCATTGCGACTCCAGGCGCCCCAGCACCTTGTCGCGCGCCGCGCGGGCGCGCTGCGGAAAACGATCCGGCCGCAACATTGAAGGCGACTGCGGCAACACCGCCAGCAACGCCGCCTCGGCATGCGACAGCGAGATCGACGGCTTGCCCAGATAGGCGCGGCTCGCCGCCTCGACGCCTTCGAGCACGCCGCCCATCGGCGCATAGGTCAGGTAGATTTCAAGGATCTCGCGCTTCGACAGGCGCAGCTCCAGCTGCACGGCGCGTGTGATCTGGCGCAGCTTGCCGGCCAGCGTATGCGGCGTCGGCTCCAGCATGCGCGCCACCTGCATGGTCAGCGTCGAGCCGCCCGAAACGATGCGCCCGTGCCACCACCACTGCCCCGCCGCGCGGGCGAGCGCCAATGGATTGACGCCGAAATGCCACCAGTACCAGCGATCCTCGTAGCCGATCACCGCCTCGACATAACGCGGCGATACCTCCTCCAGGCGCACCGGATGCCGCCAGATATGGGCGCGATCCGGAAACGCCCGCAACGGCGTGCCATCGCGCGCCAGGACAAGCTGAGCATGTGGCGCCGTGCGACCGGGCAGCGGCGGCGGCAGGAGCTGGTCGGCGAGCAACAGTCCGACGAGGATCGCGGCGAGAAGCAGCCGAAACACCTTCACGGATCGCACTGGCCAGGTCACTCCCGCGCGAACCCGGCTTCGCGCAGGGCGCGAATCGCCAGCACGAAGCTGGTATCGATTTCGGCAACGTAGCGATACAGCGCCACATACCCATGCGAGTGGCGCCCTATCACCAGTTCCTGCTTGCCATTCTCGGCCGGCCGACCGATCAAGGGGTTCGTTTCAAGCACGCCGATGGCTTCAACGATCTCATGTATCCGCGCGGCAGGATTCTCGACCTGATACTGATCGAGGTGATCGAGAATCCG
>JBPOIN010000230.1:0-26376 GCA_052034445.1 Pseudomonadota bacterium
GAACATCCTCAAGAAACTCAACCTGCTGAGCCGCGTGCAGGCGGCGGTGTATGCGGTGGAGCATGGATTGACGGGGAAGGATGAGGGGTAGGGCGGCTGCCATCGCTTTGAGGCAGCCGTAGCCGCCGTAGGCTGCGCGCCGGCGTTGATGGATGGGTTGGGCATCATTGATTGGCACAGTGCAGCTATCCCGTCTGGCCAGCAAGATGACATCCGAAGACGGCGCCAAGAAAGACGGTTGCCTCCTTGTAGATGCGCTGAGCCTTTTCATCCTTCGAAAGTAGTCCGTCAAAAAATGTTGCATAGGTGGCGAGGTTGATGTCGACCATATCGTTTCGTAGCGTCGTCGCCTTCGTACCTTTGGCACCACCTTCGGCTATCCATTCAAGCGCCCAGAGATATACGCAGAGCGCGGCACGAAATATGAATGTATTCGGCAGTTCCTTAATCGGTGGAAAAAGCTGAACGCTGGGATGTCCGGCGAACATCGTTCTTGCGATTTCGAGAACGCCCTCGATCAGCTTTTGAATCAATTTCTCCGAGTAGTGTCCCACCGAACGAAGGAGTCGTCGTTCATCTTTGCTGTAGTTTTTCGCTAATGAATCGATTGTTTCTGGGAGCAATGCGGCGTCTTCAAGCATTCGGTCCAAGTGCGCCGTGGCTTCCTTGCCGTTAGCAAGAAGTTGAGACCGAAACTCACGGTTACCGTTTCGGGCAGCACGGAGGCACTGACAATAGACAGGAAACTCGGTTGTTTGCTTCGCATCAATCAGGCGCTTTTGCAGTCCGGATCCGCGCCCAGAAAGACCACATGCAGTAGTGGTTCCCTTCAGTACGATGACTTGCGCCGGGAAATCAACAAGTATCGACATCGACTTGTAGATACTGGCGAGAGTATCGCCCTTGTGTGCCTCCATTGATGCGTAATCAGTGAGGACCGCAATATTCGATGGTGACTTCGTGAGGTATGCCCGAAGCCTTGGGTCCTGGAGGAAATTACTGTCGACTACTTTGCGCATGACGCCCAACGACGCTGTAGGAAAATAGTATTCATCCGCGCATTTTGCTGTGAACCAAATGGAATAACAAGGATCGGAGTCAGATCCTGTCATGAAAGCCGCCAATAGCCCGCTTGCGCCGGGCCGGCCGCCATCCAGCCCCAAGTCGCCAGCAGTTGGCAGCATTTGTGGAGCCAGACTTCCTGAATTGCCAGGATAATTGGTGGCGCGCAGTGCTGGCGCGCCGGGGTGCAGTCCGGTGTCAGGCCCAGACATCCTTGTGATAGCGGCCGGCGTGGGCCACGGCGTTGAGGTAGGCGCGCGCTTCCTCTGGGCTCTTGCCGCCTTGGGTGGCGATGATGTCGAGCAGGGCGTGTTCGACATCGCCGGCCATGTGGGTGGCGTCGCCGCAGATGAAGAACTGCGCGCCGCGTTCGAGGCGGTTCCAGATCAGTGCGGCTTCGTCGCGCAGGCGGTGCTGGACGTAGACCTTTTCACTCTGGGCGCGCGAGAAGGCGGTGATCAGGCGGATGTCGCCGGCGGCGTCGAGTGCCTGCCATTCGTCGCGGTACAGGAAGTCGCGCTCGGGGTGGCGGCAGCCGAAGAACAGCAGCGGTGCGTCGCCGTTGGGCCATATCTGGGCGAGTTTCTGCCCGGCCGTTTCGGCCTGTTTGATCAGGTGCTGGACGAAGCCGCGGAACGGCGCGACGCCGGTGCCGGGGCCGATCATCACGCAGCCGACCGGCGCGTCGAGTGCGATGGGGCGGAAAGCCTTATTGGCCTGCAGGAACACGTCGCACTCGGCGTCGATGTCGAGTTGCGCGCCGAGGTAGTTCGAGGCCAGACCTTCGCGCGGTTTGCCGTGTGTTTCGTAACGCACAAGCGAGACGCACAGCGTGATCTGGTCGGCCTCGACGAGCGGCGAAGAGGCGATCGAGTAGAAGCGCGGCTGAATCGGGCCGAGTAGCTTGCCCCAGTCTTCGACGCCGAGCTGGTAGGCGGTCTGCGGGAAATCTTCAAGCAGGTCGGCAAGCTCGCGGCCTTCGGCATATTCGCGCGCGGCTAAGGCGGTATCGCCACCCTGTGCGACGACGCGCTGCTGCCATTGTGCGAGTTCTTCATCGTCGTTGATTTGCGCGACGAATTTTTCGACGCGGGCGCGGTTGAGTTGTTTGATGTCGAGGCGCGTCAGCAGTGCATCTTCGAAGCGCAGGTTGTCGGCGCCGATGTCGATGCGGGTATCGCCGTCGATGTCCATCAGCGTCAGGATGTGGGCGACGAGGGGCGGCGCATTGTGCGGCAGTACGCCGAGCGCGTCGCCGGGCTGCCAGTCCATGCGGCGCGGATCGGGGAAGTTGCAGACGTCGAGTTCCAGCGACACGGTTTGTTGGCCGTCGTTTGCCTCGTCCTGCGTGAGCAGCGTGCGCGCGACAATGCGCGCCCGGCAGGGATGCTTGCGCGAAATCTGTGCGTTGCTGTCCTGGCCGGCATAATGGGTCTGTGCTGCAGCGGCCAGGTAGTCGCCGGCAGCATCAAGCGTGGCGAGCAGTGTCGACGTTTGCGCCTTGGCAAGGTAGGCGTGCACGGCGTCGAACCATGCGCCGAGCTGGTCTTCATCCTCCTGATCGACTTCGCTCACCTTGCGCAGCGCGCGTGCGCCGGCCTTGCCCAGCAGGGTGTGCAGGTTGTGGCCGGCGCGGCAGAAATTCGGATAAGAGCTGTCGCCGCAGGCCAGTAGCGCGAATGATGTTTGCGTGAGTGTGCCGGCAGCGCTGCCGCCTTCGAGCCATTCGACGAAGGGCTTGGCGTTTTCAGGGAATTCGCCGTCGCCGGCCGTGGCGCAGATGACGAACGCCAGTGGTTCGCGCGTCCAGTCGATCAGGTGGTGCGCGGCGAGATCGAGCACGCGTGGCGAGAGCAGAGCGCCGTCGATCTGCAGCTCGGCGATTTCTTCGGCCAGGCGCAGCGCGGCGCCGCGGCAGAAGCCGTATTCGGAGCCGTAGAGAATCAGCACGGGGCGCGCGCCGGGCGTGTCGTTGGCGAACTGGAATAGTTCTTCGGCGGGATTGAGGCTGCCCTTTTGCGCCCAGGCTTCCTGCACCGCTTTGGCGGACACTTTTTGATCGCGCAGGCAGACTGCGCTGAACGAACTCTTGCGCGCCGGATTTTCCTCGGCGCGGCTACGATAGGCTGCGTCGCCGGCGGCTTGACGCATGATCTTCTGCTTGAAGAACTGCTTGCTGACTTCCCAGCCGAGCGGCAGCGCGATGTCGGGGCGCGCGTAGGTGGACTTGGGCTTGACGCCGGTCATGATGGCGCCGAATTCGTTCATGAAACTATCGCCGGCGCGCTCGGCCAGCTTTGCGGCGGCATCGAGGAAGTAGGGGTAGCGGTAGGACATCTTGGCCGAGAAGGCTGACGACTTGAATTCCTTGCCGAAGGTGTCCATCCAGCGCTGGTGATACACGGCGCTGGCGGAATCGTTGAATGTGTTTGCGCCGAACATTTCCAGCACGCGGCGCGCGGCGAGGCGGCCGCCGAGCATTGCGGTGTGGATGCCTTCGCCGGTCAGCGGATCGGTCTGCCCTGCCGCGTCGCCGACGGCCATGAACTGCTGCATGGTGCTGCGTGCTTCGCCGCCCATGCGCAGCGAGGCGGTGCGCACGGGTTCGAGGAATTCCGCGCGCGGGCCGAGCACGCGCTGGATGAAGGGATCGTTGAGGATCTTGTCCTCGTAGATGCGCGCGGCATCTTCAACCCGTGCCGCGCCGCCCGGGATGATGTAGGCGCCGAGGTCGATGTCGTCGTTGTAGTGGCGGAACAGCGCGACGTAGCCGGGCAGCACATATTCGGGGAACAGCAGCACGCCGCCGGCCTTGAAGTTGTGCGTGCCGCCTTTGACGTACTGGCGCGCGGCGGCGGCTGTCGGGGCGTCCTTGACGACGCCAAGCTGGCGTGCCAGCTTGCTGGTCGCGCCGTCGGCGGCGATCAGCATCTTGCAGCGGAATTCGCGTCCGTCGGTGCAATGGATGCGCCACAGACCGTCGGCTTCGAGTTTGGCCGTATCGACGGCGGCTTCCTCGATGAGCTCGGCGCCGACTTCGGCAGCGCGGCGCGCGATGCGTTCGTCGCAGATCATGCGTTTGATGGCGAAGGTGCGGTTCTGCTTCGATACCGTCGCGTCGCCGCCTTCGCTGGTCATGTAGCTTTCGCCGCTCGGCGAAACGAAGCCGCCTGAGGTGGTGTCCTGATACAGGCCATCGGCCATGATCTTCTGCAGCACGCCCATATCTTCGAGGATGTCGAGCGCCGGTGCGCACCAGGCGTCGCCGCAATACTTGTCGCGCGGAAAGCGCGCCTTGTCGAGCAGGCCGACGGTGAGGGGCTTGCCCTGCTGGCGGCTTTCGTGGGCCAGGTAATACGCGCTGGTCGCGCCGCCGGGGCCGGCGCCGACAACGATGACATCAAACTCGTTGGTTGAGCGACTCATGGATCTCTCCTTCAGACTGACCAAAAACGGAATGTGTACATTGTACACAATTTGTCACGGGAAACATGGGGGCTTGTTCGGGAATTAAAAAACCGGATACCCAGTGCTGCGAGTATCCGGTTTTTCGCTGGCGCGCTGAAGCCTCAGATGCGGCGACGCTTGAGCAGGTATTCCTGCACCATCTTCGTCACGGCGATGCCGGAGAGCGCCGACTGGTGCGTGCCCATGCCTTCGGCGCCGGCATCGGCGCCAGCGATGTAGAGGCCGCGGATCGGGGTTTCCGACTTGGGCTTCTCGGGGCCGCACTGGCCGACGATCTGCGCCAGCCCGACGCATTCGCCGCCGTGGCCGCGGATTACCGATTCACGCGTCAGCGCGCTGACTTCCTTGGGACCGTTGCATTCCTTGCGCTCGATGGCGGCCCAGATTTCGGGGAAGTATTTTTCGATCTGCGCGTCCATGACCTTGTACAGGTGCTCGATTTCGGCGCCGTCCGGGTCGGCCGTGCACACCGTGCCGGAGACCAGCACCTGCTTGCCGGGAGGCGCGGCGTGTTCGTCGTAGAAGCTGTGGTTGCACATGAACAGGATGACTTCCTCGGGCATCTTGCCGTTCTTGATGGCGCGATAGCGTTCGGTGTTGAGCCAGGAGTCGTCGGAGTACATGACGTACATGCCGGTCTTCATGACCGGCTTGTCGAGGAAGTAGCGGATGCTGGTGAATGCCCAGCCGGGGATCAGGCTCTTGACGTAGTTCACATAGCTCTTGTCGAAATGCTCTTCGCCGATCAGCTTGAGCACGGTCGGTTGCAGGCCGGCCGAGCTGACCACCACCGGGGCGCGGAAGGTGCCCTTGTTGGTGACCACGCCGGTGACGGCGCCGTCCTCGACCAGGATCTTCTCGACCTTGGTGTTCTTCATCAGCACGCCGCCATGCTTCTCGAACTCGCGGCCCATCACGGCGCTCAGGTGGCCGAAGCCGCCCTTGTACTGGCCGCCGCCGCCCTGCAGCATCATCTGTTTCATGATCAGGATCTGCTCGGAAGCCGAGACCAGGTCGATCGGTTCGGCCAGCGAGGCGTTGGCGTGGAAAGCCAGGTAGCTGTACAGCGGCGAGGTCAGCGTCTGGCCGCGTTCGACAAGCCAGTCGTGCATGGTGACCTTGGACAGCGAGAGACGCGTCGGTTCGTCCATGGCGATCATTTCGCCGAGGATGGCCATCGAGGTGGCCTGGTCTTCGGGCGAGGCTTCCCAGAGGCGGAAGAAGGGATCGGGATTGTCCATCGCCTGGCGCTGCGACAGCACCTTGTATTCCTTCCAGTCGTGGCGGCGATAGGCCAGCGTGATGACTTCGCGCGGATCTTCGGCGTTCAGCGCCGGCTGGTATTCGTCATACACGCCGAGTTCCTGGAACACGGTCTCGAAGGCGTTGCCGTGGATCGGCACCTGGCCGTGCGGGAACAGGTCGTAGGCGTAGCCGTCCTTGTCGACGCTGATCATCTTGCCGCCGAGCAGGCCGTTCTTCTCGATCAGCAGCGTCTTGACGCCGCGCTTCTGCAACAGGCTGGCGGTGGCGCAGCCGCCGGGGCCGCTGCCGATGACGATGGCTTCGAAATCATTTTGTGACATGGTTTTCCTCCTGGGGTTGGTGTGTTGTGATTCAAGCGGTTTGATTCTGGATGTCGTCGACCAGCAGATTGCCGAGCAGACGTTCGATGAAGTGGATCTGGCGCGCCACATGCTCGTCGCTGCGTGCGTCGATGCCGAACACCTCGCGCATTAGCGGCGCAATGGCGAAATGACCGAACGACAGATGCAGCAGCAGTTCGACCATCTGCGGGAAATCCTCGCTCTGCCAGTGCGTGGACTGCACGCCGAGACCGCTGGTGATGGCTTGGGCGAAGGGTTTTAGCCAGCGTTCGACGAGACGCGGCAGATGCTCGCCATCGGCAATCGCTTCGAGATACAGCAGCTGGCAGACGTAGGGGCGTTGCTGCAGCTGGCCGATGATCTGCTGCGCGGCCTCGCGAATGTTTTCGAGTGTGTTGGCGCCGCCGGCCGTGCGCTGCACGACTTCGACGATCGGCCGGATGCCGCGATCGAGCACGGCCTCGTAAAGTGCTTCCTTGTTCTTGTAGTAGTTGTACAGCGTTGCTTCGTTGAGCCCGGCGGCCCCGGCGATCTCGCGCACGCGCGTGCCGCGCAGTCCATGGCGCGCGAACAGCAGCTCGGCGGCGTCAAGAATCTGCGCCTCGGTGAAGGCCGCGCGTTCGGCGAGCGCCGCCTCGCGCGTCGAAGACGGCGCGCGGCGGGCGGGGGTGGCGGGCGGGGGGGGCATGGGCAGAGGGGTGGCTGGCGCGGTTAAAGTAAGTGTTTATTGATTTAAACATATGTTTATTTGTAACGTCAAGCCTGTGCCGGGAATCGTTTCATGCCGTGTGCGGAGACCACCATCATCATGGAATCAGGGCCCGGCCAGGGTATGGCATGCCGGATGCAAACTTCCGGCGCCGCTCCGGCAACGGCAGGTGGGGTGCAGGTTTTTTTGGTGACTAGTTCTTTGTAACTAGTCCTGGTGGGTTGCCTAGTTCTTTCGACCGACGCCGGATCTCCCTCCAAAGCAGTCCGCCAACCCCTCCAGCGATGGATGGCGGGGGCTGGCGGCGACGAATAAATTGCTACCAACGCGTAAACCCGCCAGCAATCCGGCGGTGAGCGGCACAGGTTTCATTTCGCAGGAGGGCAACATGGCTTCGCATAAACAGAAACAATGGTCCGTCGTGATCATGAGCACCGCATCGTTCACGGTGTGTTTCATGGTGTGGATGATGTTCGCGGTGATCGGCATTCCGATCAAGACCACGCTCGGCCTCAATGAAACCCAATTCGGTCTGCTGGTGGCGATGCCCGTGCTGACCGGTTCGCTGATCCGTCTGCCGCTCGGCATGCTGACGGACAGGTTTGGCGGCCGCATCGTGTTTGCGGTGCTGATGATCTCGACCATCATCCCGATTTACCTGATTTCCTACGGCACCGCCTACTGGCATTTCCTTGTCACGGCGCTGTTCGTCGGCGTGGCCGGCGGCTCCTTCACGGTCGGCATCGCCTACTGCGCGCGCTGGTTTCCGAAGCACCAGCAGGGGCTGTCGATGGGCATCTTCGGCGCCGGCAACACCGGCGCGGCGGTGACCAAACTGGTGGCGCCAACCATCATCGCGTCAGCAGCGACCTGGGGGATTTATCAAGAGGGACAGTCCTGGCAGGCCGTGCCGCAGATCTACGCGGTGGTCATGGCAGTCACCGTGGTCCTGTTCTGGTTGTTTACCTACGACGATCCGGCGCACAAGGTCGGCAAGAGCGTGACGGTGGCCGAACAGCTGGCCGCGCTGAAGGATCCGAAGGTGTGGAAGTATTGCCAGTACTACTCGATCGTGTTCGGCGGCTATGTTGCGCTGTCGCTGTGGATGACCAAGTATTACATCGGCGAATACGGCTTCGACATGAAGAGTGCTGCTTTTCTGGCGGCCTGCTTCTCGTTGCCGGGCGGCGTGTTGCGCGCGTTGGGCGGCTGGTTCTCGGACAAGTTCGGCGCCCACAAGGTGACCTGGTGGGTGCTCTGGCTGTCGTGGGTCTGCCTGTTCATCCTGTCGTATCCGCAGACCGATCTCGTGGTCCAGACTGTGACCGGCCCGCAATCCTTCCATATCGGTCTCAACGTGTATGTCTTCACGGCGCTGATGTTCATCATCGGTGTCGGCTGGGCGGTCGGTAAAGCCTCGGTGTTCAAGTACATCTCCGACGACTATCCGCACAACATCGGCGTGATCTCCGGCATCGTCGGCCTGGCTGGCGGCCTGGGCGGTTTCCTGCTGCCGATCATGTTCGGCGCCCTGGTCGATCTGACGGGCGTGCGTTCGAGCTGCTTCATGCTGATGTACGGCGTGGTCTGGGTTTCGCTGATCTGGATGTACTGGACCGAGGTCAAGGGCATGGACGTGCATAAGCGCCGCCAGATCGTCGATACGCTGGAATAACCCGAGTTTTTTACTGAGGAAACCTGTTTATATGAGTGCAAACAAGAATCAGGGACCGGCTGTCACCAGCAGCGTCGACATCGTCGATTGGCGGCCCGAAGATAATGCCTTCTGGGAATCCACCGGCAAGGGCATCGCCAACCGCAATCTGTGGATTTCGATCCCCAGCCTGCTGTGCGGCTTCGCCATCTGGCTGATGTGGGGCATCATCACGGTGCAGATGGCCAATGCCGGCTTTCCGTTCAAGCCCGACGAACTGTTCACGATCGCCGCGATCTCGGGCCTCTCGGGCGCCACGCTGCGGATTCCGGCTTCGTTCTTCATTCGTATCTGCGGCGGCCGCAACACGGTCTGGCTGACCACCGCCATGCTGATGATCCCGGCTGTGTTGACGGGCGTCGCGCTGCAGGACAAGAACACGCCGCTGTGGGTATTCCAGCTGTGTGCGTTGTTGTCGGGTATCGGCGGCGGCAATTTCGCTTGCTCGATGTCGAATATCAGCACCTTTTTCCCGAAAAGTCAGCAGGGGACTGCGCTGGGCCTGAATGCCGGTCTCGGCAACTTCGGCGTCACCACCATGCAGATCCTGATCCCGCTGGTGATGACCATCGGCCTGTTCGGCGCCATCGGTGGCGAGCCGATCCCGCTGGTCAAGGATTCCGCCACGCTGATCGGCAAGATCGCCGCCGGCACGCCGACCTATCTGCAGAATGCCGGCTTCGTCTGGCTGCTGTTGCTGGTGCCGCTGGCGGTCGCCGGCTGGTTCGGCATGAACAACCTGCTGACCGTTTCGCCGAACATGGGTTCGACGGCGGCCGCACTGTTCAAGGTGTTCTTCTTCTACGTGCTGGCCATGGTGACTTCCGCCATCGCGCTGTATCTGTATCTGCCGGCGCCGACTGGTTCCGGCCTGCTGTCGGGGGGCGGCATGTGGATCATGCTGCCGCTGGTGATGTTCGGCACGCTGTTCGCCATGAAGCTCACGGCGACGGGTGAGATGAAAGCCAACCTGACCAAGCAGTTCGCCATTTTCGGCAACAAACACACCTGGTCGATGACTGCGCTGTATGTCGTGACCTTCGGTTCCTTCATCGGCTTCTCGATGGCGCTGCCGTTGTCGATCACGGTGATCTTCGGCAACACGCACGTGCTCGATCCGGTCACCAACGCTTGGGTACATGCCAAGAACCCGAACGGCCCGTCGGCGCTGATGTTCGCCTGGATCGGCCCCTTCGTCGGCGCGCTGATCCGTCCGGTCGGCGGCTGGATTTCCGACAAGGTCGGCGGCTCCATCGTCACCCAGATCATCTCCATCGTGCTGGTGATCGCCTCGGGTGCGACGGGTTACGTGATGTTCCTGGCCTACCATTCGGCGACGCCGGAACAGTATTTCTTTGTCTTCATGACGCTGTTCGTGGTGTTGTTCGCGGCTTCGGGCATCGGCAACGGCTCGACCTTCCGCACCGTCGGCTTCGTCTTTGACCAGGACCAGCGCGGTCCGGTGCTGGGCTGGACCTCGGCGGTCGCCGCCTACGGTTCGTTCATCGCCCCGGTCATCATTGGTGGCCAGATCAAGGCCGGCACGCCGGAGAACGCCATGTACGGCTTCGCCGTGTTCTATGCCGTCTGCGTGGTCATCAACTGGTGGTTCTACCTGCGCAAGGACGCCTACATCAAGAATCCGTAAACAGTTTCATCAAACCCGATCCGGCCGTCACCAACGGCCGTTAGTTCTACCCGGAACCCTACTGGGTTCCGTTACATAAGAGGAGTAGCAGATGAGTCATTTTCTCGACAGATTGAAGTTCTTCGAACGCATCAAGGGTACGTTCTCGGACGGTCACGGTATCGTGACCGACGAGGATCGCAAGTGGGAAGACAGTTACCGCAATCGTTGGCGTCACGACAAGATCGTGCGTTCGACGCACGGCGTGAACTGCACGGGCGGCTGCTCGTGGAAAATCTTCGTCAAGAATGGTCTGGTCGCCTTCGAAATGCAGCAGACCGACTACCCGCGCACCCGCGACGATCTGCCGAATCATGAGCCGCGTGGCTGTCAGCGTGGCGCCTCGTTCTCCTGGTATCTCTACAGCCCGCACCGCATCAAGCACCCGCTGGTGCGCGGTCGCCTGCTCGACCTGTATCGCGCCGAGCGCAAGACCGGCAAGGACCCCGTCGAGGCTTGGGAAGCCATCCAGAAGGATCCCGCCAAGCGTATCCAGTACACTGCCGTGCGCGGTCTGGGCGGCTTCGTGCGCACCAACTGGGAAGAAGTCACCGAAATCGCCGCTGCTGCGAACATCTACACCATCAAGAAATGGGGTCCGGACCGCATTTACGGTTTCTCGCCGATTCCCGCCATGTCGATGCTCTCGTATGCAGCCGGCTCGCGTTATCTGTCGCTGATCGGCGGCGCCTGCGGTTCGTTCTATGACTGGTATTGCGATCTGCCGGCCGCCAGCCCGCAGACCTGGGGCGAGCAGACCGACGTGCCGGAAGCGGCCGACTGGTACAACTCCACCTATCTGATCATCTGCGGCGCCAATCTGCCGATGACCCGTACGCCGGATGCCCACTTCGCCACCGAAGTGCGCTACAAGGGCGCCAAGATCGTCTCGATGGCCCCTGACTACGCCGAGTTCTGCAAGTTCGCCGACCTCTGGATGCCGGTCAAGCAGGGCACCGACTCGGCCGCCTTCCTGGCCATGGGCCATGTGGCGCTGAACGAATTCCACGTCAAGCAGCAGGATCCGTATTTCCAGGAATATGCGCGCAAATACACCGACCTGCCGATGCTGGTCACGCTGCGCAAATTCGAAGGCGGCTATGTCAGCGACCGCACGCTGCGCGCCTCGGACTTCAACGGCAACATGGGCGAATCCAACAACCCCGAGTGGAAGACCATCGTATTCGACGCCAAGACCAAGTCGTATGTGGTGCCGAACGGCAGTATCGGTTTCCGCTGGGGCGAGGACGGCAAGTGGAACCTGCTGCCGAAGAACGCCGCCAATCAGCAGGACATCGAAGCCGAACTGAGCTGCATCGGCAGCAGCGAAGCCGTGGTTTCCGTCGGCTTCCCGCACTTCACCGAAGGCGAGCCGGGCCTGCTGTATCGCAACGTGCCGGTGCGCAAGCTGACGCTGGCCAGCGGCGAAGAAACCTATGTGACCTCGGTGTATGACCTGCAGGTCGCCCAGTACGGTATCGACCGCGGCCTCGGCGGCGAGAATGTCGCCGCTTCGTATGACGACGAAAATGTCGCCTACACCCCGGCTTGGGCCGAGAAGGTAACGGGCGTCAAGAAGGCGGATCTGATCCGCACCGGCCGCGAGTTCGCCGAGAACGCCTCGAAGACCAAGGGCAAGTCGATGGTCATCATGGGCGCGGCCATCAATCACTGGTACCACAACGACATGTCGTACCGCTCGATCATGAACCTGCTGCACATGTGCGGCTGCGTCGGTCAGACGGGCGGCGGCTGGGCGCTCTACGTGGGTAAGGATATGCTGCGTCCGCAGGCCGGCTGGGCGCCGATCGCCTTCGCCACCGACTGGCAGCGTCCGCCGCGTCACATGAACTCGACCACCTTCTGGTATTTCCATACCGATCAGTGGCGCTACGAGACGGTGACGGCCGATGGCTTGCTGACCCCGTCGGCAAAGGCCAAGTACAAGGGCTACAGCCTCGCTGACTACAACGTTGTGTCGCAGCGTCTGGGCTGGCTGCCGTCGGCGCCGCACTTCAACAAGAACCCGATGGAAGTCGTTGCCGAAGCCGAGAAGGCCGGCGCCAGCGACGAAGCCGGCGTCGCCAAGTACATGGTCGAGCAGCTCAAGTCGGGCAAGCTGGCGTTTGCCTACGAGGACATCGACGCGCCGGAAAACCACGTGCGCAACCTGGTCGTCTGGCGCTCCAACCTGCTTGGTTGTTCGGCCAAGGGTCACGAGTACTTCCTCAAGCACCTGATCGGCGCGCAGAACGGCGTCATGCAGGAAGGCACGGCCGGCAAGATCAACAAGGAAACCAAGTGGCACGAGAATGGCCCGACCGGCAAGCTCGACCTGATGGTGGACATCAACTTCCGTCTCAACTCCACCGGTGCTTACTCGGACATCATCATGCCGACGGCGACCTGGTACGAGAAGCACGACCTCAACACCACCGACATGCACCCCTTCGTGCATCCGCTGTCCGAGGCCGTGAGTCCGGGCTGGGAATCGAAGTCCGACTGGCAGATCTTCCAGAACATCGCCAAGACCTTCTCGACCCTGGCAGAAAAGCATCTCGGCACGCGCAAGGACGTCGTGGCGCTGCCGATGCATCACGACTCGGCCTTCGAACTGGCCCAGCCGCTCGGCGTCAAGGACTGGAAGCGCGGCGAGTGCGAGCCGATCCCCGGCAAGACGCTGCCGCTGCTCAAGGTCGTCACGCGCGACTTCGCCAACACGCACAAGAAGTTCTGCGCGATTGGTCCGCTGATGATCAAGGCCGGCAACAACGTCAAGGGTATCGACTGGAACACCGAGCAGGAATATGAAGAGCTCAAGTCGCTCAACGGCGTGATCCGCGAGGAAGGCATTTCGCAAGGCATGCCGAGCATCGCCGAAGATATCGGTGCTTGCGACGCCGTGCTGCGCATGGCGCCGGAAACCAACGGCGAAGTGGCGCACAAGTCGTGGAGCGCGCTGTCGGTGAAGACCGGCATCGATCACCATCACCTGTACGCCGGCCGTCACGAGGACAAGATCACCTTCCGCGACATTCAGGCTCAGCCGCGCAAGATCATCACCGCGCCGACCTGGTCGGGTATCGAGTCGGAAACGGTTTCCTACACCGCCGGTTACACCAACATCCATGAGCACATTCCGTTCCGCACCCTGACGGGTCGTGCGCACTTCTATCAGGATCACGAGTGGATGCTGGATTTCGGCGAAGGCTTCTGCGCCTTCCGTCCGGGCCTCGACATGAAGCATCAGAACATGGTGCCGAAGTCGATCACCGACAAGCCGCACCTGGTGCTCAACTGGATTACCCCGCACTCGAAGTGGGGTATCCATTCCAGCTACCAGGACAACCTGCGCATGCTGAACCTGTTCCGCGGCGGCCCGTATGTCTGGATCTCCGAGCCGGATGCCAAGCGCGTCGGCATTGAGGACAACGACTGGGTCGAAGCCATCAACGCCAACGGCGCTACCGTGGCGCGTGCCGTGGTATCGCAGCGGGTGCCGAACGGCATGGCGCTGATGTATCACGCGCAGGAGAAGATCGTGAACGTCCCGGGTTCGCCGACCACCGGCAAGCGCGGCGGCATCCTCAACTCGGTCACGCGCGTCGTGGTCAAGCCGACCAACATGGTCGGCGGCTACGCCCAGCTGGCTTACAGCTTCAACTACTACGGCACGGTCGGCACGCAGCGCGATGAGTTCGTGGTGTTGCACAAGATCGAGGACAAGGATGTGGATTGGCTGGAGCGTCCGCTGACGCCTGAGCGCGAAGGTCAGCGTAACCCGCCCGGCGTCGGTCCGCGCTGATATTGACATGACAGGGGAGGGCAGGCTGCCTGCCCTCCCGAACGAATACCCCGTAAGGAGATACGAATGAAAGTTCGCGCACAATTCGCCCTTGTCTTCAACCTCGACAAGTGCATTGGTTGCCATACCTGTTCCGTGACGTGCAAGAACGTCTGGACCAACCGCAAGGGCGTCGAATACGCCTGGTTCAACAACGTCGAGTCGAAGCCCGGCATCGGTTATCCCAAGCAGTGGGAAAACCAGGAAGTCTGGCGCGGCGGCTGGGAGCTCGTCGACGGCAAGCTGCAGCTCAAGTCCGGCAGCAAGCTGTCGCGTCTGCTGAACATCTTCGCCAATCCGGACATGCCCGAGATCGACGATTACTACGAGCCCTTCACCTTCGACTACGCGCGCCTGCAGAATGCGCCGCTGTCCGAAGCCGCGCCGACCGCGCGTCCGGTCTCGCAGATTACCGGCGAGAAGATGGACAAGGTCCGCTGGGGCCCGAACTGGGAAGACGATCTGGCCGGCGAGTACGACAAGCGCGCCAAGGACGTCAACATGAAGGGTCTCGAAAAGCAGATCTATTCCCAATTCGAGAACACCTTCCACATGTACCTGCCGCGCATGTGCAACCACTGCCTGAACCCGGCTTGCGTCGCTGCCTGCCCGTCCGGCTCGATCTACAAGCGCGAGGAAGACGGCATCGTGCTGGTCGACCAGGACAAGTGCCGCGGCTGGCGTCAGTGCATCTCGTCGTGCCCGTACAAGAAGGTGTATTACAACTGGGAATCGGGCAAGGCCGAGAAGTGCATCGGCTGCTATCCGCGTGTCGAATCCGGCATGCCGACCGTGTGTTCGGAGTCCTGCGTTGGCCGCATTCGCTACAACGGCATCATGCTGTATGACGCCGACAAGATCGAGGCGCTGGCTTCGACGACCAGCGAGCAGGATCTCTACGAAGCCCATCGCAGCATCTTCCTCGATCCGAACGATCCGACCGTGATCGAGCATGCGCGTCGCGACGGCGTTCCGGAAGACTGGATCAATGCCGCGCGCAAGTCGCCGATCTGGAAAATGGCCATGGAGTGGAAGATCGCCTTCCCGATGCACCCCGAGTTCCGCACCCTGCCGATGGTTTGGTACGTGCCGCCGCTCTCGCCGGTGCAGTCGGCGATCGATCAGGGCCAGCTGCCGACCGAACCCGATGGCATGATCCCGAAGGCCGATGCGATGCGCTTGCCGCTGCAGTATCTGGCCAGCCTGCTGACCGCCGGCAAGACGCAGCCGATCCTCGACTCGCTGAACAAGATGATGGCGATGCGTTCCTACCAGCGTTCCGTGCATGTCGACGGCAAGGCCGATCTAACCGCGCTGAACAAGGTTGGCCTGTCCGAACAGCAGGCGAAGGACATGTATCAGCTGCTCGCCATCGCCAACTACGAAGACCGTTTCGTGATCCCGACTGGCCACGAAGAGCTGAACCAGGAAGACTTCTACGGCTTCCAGGGTCAGAACGGCTTCACGTTCGGCAACGATTCCTCGTCGGGCATCAGCGGCCATTCGCTGTTCCCCGAGCGCCGCAAGGAAACCGTCGAATCGCGTCAGCCGGCACCGCACGCCGATCAGCGCTAAACGCCCACAGGAGTACACAATGATGTTCTACCGAGTGATTGCAGCACTGCTCGAATATCCGGACGCCGAGTTTCGCGCGGCGATGCCGGAGATTCGCGCCGCGATCGCCAGCCAGGACGATGTGTCGCCGCAGGAGCGCGCTGCGCTCAGCGGCTTCCTCGACAACCTGGCGGCGAACAACAATCCGCTGGCGCTCGAAGAAGAGTATGTGCGGACCTTCGACATGGTGCCCGAGCACAGCCTGCATCTGACCCATCATCTGATCGGCGAGGACAAGAATCGCGGTCCTGCGCTGATCGATCTGGGCGAGTTCTACAAGAGCTACGGCTTCGATATCAGCGCCAAGGAATTGCCTGATTTCCTGCCGCTGATGCTGGAGTTCGTTTCGATGCTTGACGAGCAGGAAGCGAAGATGTTCCTGTCGCGCTGGACCAAGGTACTGACCCAGCTCAGCGTCAATCTTGAAGACGCGGGCAGTCCGTATGCGGGGCTCCTGCGCCTGCTCGAAGCGCGCAGTCGCCTGGTAGAAGCTGGTGAAGACATGGTTGAACCCGCACCGGCCATCAAGACCAACCCCTGTCTGGACGACGGCGATTTCGATCCGCCTGTGGACTGGACTTCCCCCCCGGCGCTGAACAAGCCCAGCGCCATTTAAAGGACAGCGGGCATACTCGCTAGCCACGGTTATTTATTCGGAGACTGCTATGGATTTTCTGCATAATTTCATTTTCGGGGTTTACCCCTATCTCGCCACGACGGTGTTCCTGCTCGGCAGCTGGTTGCGTTTCGACCATGAGCAATACACCTGGAAGAGCGACTCCAGCCAGCTGCTGTCGAAAAGCGGCATGCGCGTCGCCAGCAACCTGTTCCACTACGGCATCCTCGGTCTGTTCGGCGGCCATATCGTCGGTCTGACCGTGCCGCATTTCGTGTTCCTGACGGTCGGTCTGTCGGATCTGGCTCACCAGTGGATCGCCATCTGCGCCGGCACCGTGTTCGGTTCGGCCTGCCTGGTCGGTGGCATCCTGCTGTGGCTGCGCCGCATGAACAACCCGCGTGTGCGTGCCGCTTCGCGCTGGGTTGATATCAACATCCTCGGCTGGCTGGTACTCACGGCGGCTGCCGGTTTGTCGACCATCCCGACCTCGATCCATCACGCCAATGCCGGCGATGCCCAGACCATGATCCATCTGGCCGACTGGGTGCAGAGCATCCTGTTCCTGCACCCGGATCCCAGCCTGGTCAAGGATGTCAGCGGCGTCTACAAGCTGCACATGTTCCTCGGCATGTCGGTGTTCCTGTTTTTCCCCTTCACGCGTCTGGTGCACATCTGGAGCGCCCCGCTGGGCTATCTGGGCCGCGCCTATCAGATCGTGCGGACCAAGCGTCGCTACAACATGCGTTAAGTAACTCATGCGCCGCAACCCGGCGCAACTGAAGCAAAACGGCCGCCCTGCCACAAGCAGGGCGGCCGTTTTTCTGGGGAAATGGTTTTGTACCGTCTTTTCTGGTTTCGACCAGACTAATCTGCGGGCTCTCAATGTCGGCCATCGGCGCCTAGCGAGATCGCCAAGCGCGTCCAGTGGCTTGATCGGCAAATTCAATGTCTGATTCGGGAGGCGCTCAATCCATGCGCTCAATGCAGCGCAGCGATTTTCCATACACATGCTGCATCTGATCGGCATCGTAGCGATGCGCACTGCCGACCGGGCAGGCCAGGCGCGCCGGGCAACTCAAGCGGCAGGCTGAAGCGGGCTGCTTGCGCCAGGTCAGACATTTCTGCAGATCCAGGCGGCTCTCCGCAGTGCTGCTCAGGGCGCCCGCCGGACAGCTGCTGACGCAGGGTTTGGCAGTGCATGCGAGACACGGTGAAACGTTGATCTCGGACAATGTCGGCGGCAGATCGCTGGCGGCGACAATCACGGCGCGATAGGCAAACCAGGTGCCCCAGACGGCATCGATGCCGACCATCAGCGGCGAGGGCTGATGCCAGCCCGCCAACTGGCCGAGCGCCTGCAGATTCAAAGCCGGCTGGACATGCGCCTGCGGTGCCGGATACAGCAGCACGTATTCGGCATGCGGTAGTTGTGCGGCCATCCAGGCTCGCAGCGTGGCGATCGTGAATTCGTCGATCGGATGTTCGCCCGCGCCACCCGTCGCCTTGACGGCCTGCCAGAGCCGCTTGCCGCCATGGCCGACCAGCAGCAGTTGGCGATACGGATGGGGGGGCTCCGGCAGTACGGCGCGGACCGCCTGCTGCAGATCTGCCGCGAGCGCCGGCGGTAAAGCGGCGAGATCGAAGATCGCCAGCCGGTTGAGCCCGGCGGCATCGAGCTGCGTGCGGTCGATGGGCGTGTGTGCTGGGTGAGACAACTGCAGCCGACGCGGCAGCGCTTAGACGTTGAACAGAAAGTTCAGGACATCGCCATCCTTGACGACGTACTCCTTGCCTTCGGCGCGCATCTTGCCGGCTTCCTTGGCGCCCTGTTCGCCGCGATAGGCAATGAAGTCGTCGAAGGCGATGGTCTGGGCGCGGATGAAACCGCGCTCGAAGTCGGTGTGAATGACGCCGGCGGCCTGCGGCGCGGTGTCGCCGACGTGGATGGTCCAGGCGCGCACTTCCTTGACGCCGGCGGTGAAGTAGGTCTGCAGGCCGAGTAGCGTGTAGCCGGCGCGGATCAGGCGGTCGAGGCCGGGCTCGGCGAGGCCCATGGATTCGAGGAAATCCTTCTTGTCGGCATCGTCGAGGTCGGCGATTTCCGCTTCGATGGCGGCGCACAGCGCGACGACCTGGGCGCCTTCCTTGGTGGCGTGGGCGCGGACGGCGTCGAGGTGCGGATTGTTCTCGAAGCCGGTCTCGGCGACATTGGCGACGTAGAGCACCGGCTTGGCGGTGATCAGGCAGAACTGCTTGAGGTTGGCCCACTCTTCCTTGGAGAGATCCAGTGCGCGCACCGGCTTGGCCTGGTTCAACTGGGCGAGACACTTGTCGAGCACGTCGACCAGCAGCTTGGCTTCCTTGTCGCCGCCGGCGCGGGCCTGCTTGGAATACCGCACGAGCGCTTTCTCGACGGTGCCCATGTCGGCCAGAGCGAGTTCGGTGTCGATGACCTCGATGTCGCGGATCGGATCGACCGAGCCGGACACATGCACGACATTGTCGTCGGCGAAGCAGCGCACGACATGCACCACGGCGTCGGTCTCGCGAATGTTGGCGAGGAACTGGTTGCCGAGACCTTCGCCCTTCGAGGCGCCGGCGACGAGGCCGGCGATGTCGACGAATTCGACGATGGCGTGCTGGATCTTCTGCGGCTTGACGATCTCGGCCAGCTGATCGAGGCGCGGGTCGGGCACTTCGACGATGCCGACATTCGGCTCGATGGTGCAGAACGGATAGTTGGCGGCTTCGATGCCGGCCTTGGTCAGGGCGTTGAAGAGGGTGGACTTGCCGACGTTGGGCAGGCCGACGATGCCGCATTTGAGACTCATGGTGGTTTCCAGTGAGGCGAGAAGGTTTAGGTGTTGGGTTTGGCGTTGAGCTTCTGCATGGCGACCGGCCAGTCGCCTTGGGCGACGGTGGGCCAGGCCTGCAGGGCGCGGTCGAGCGCGCTGTCGATGAGTTCCTGCTCGGCGCGTTGCGGCGGCTTGAGCACGAAGTTGACGACTTCGTTGCGATCGCCCGGGTGGCCGATGCCGATGCGCAGGCGCCAGTAATCCTGGGTGCCCAGATGGGCGGTGATGTCCTTGAGGCCGTTATGACCACCGAGCCCGCCGCCGAACTTGAGACGCATGTGGCCCGGCAGCAGATCAAGCTCGTCGTGCACGACGAGCAGCTCGTCCGGCTCGATGCGATAGAACTGCATGAGTGCGCGTACGGCCTGGCCGGAGCGGTTCATGAAGGTCTGCGGCAGCAGCAGCCAGAGGCCGTTGGGGCCGGCCTGACGCGCATGGCCGGCGATGCCGTGAAAGCGGGACTCCTTGGCGAGCGTGGCGCCGAGATCGTCGGCGAGACGCTCACAAAACCAAAACCCGGCGTTGTGCCGGGTTTTGGCGTAGTCGGCGCCCGGGTTGCCGAGGCCGACGACGAGGCGCGGTGGGCGCTGCATACCTTGCATGCGCGCAGTTGCGCTGGATTACTGCTTGTCGGCTTCGGCGCTGGCCTCGGCCGCTTCGTCAGCCTTGCTGCCGCGCGGGATGGTGATCGCGGCAACGACCGGGTCGTCGTCCTTGTGACCAACCAGCTCGACACCCTTCGGCAGCTTGAGCGCGGAAGCGTGCAGCGAATGACCGGCAGCCAGATCCTTGAGGTCGACTTCGATGAATTCCGGCAGATCGCCAGCCAGGCACTTGACGTCGAGTTCGGTAACCACGTGCGAGACAATGCCGCCTTGCAGCTTGACGCCCGGGGCGATGTCGGCATTGATGAAGTGCAGCGGCACCTTGGTGTGCAGCTTGTGGGTGGCATCGACGCGCTGGAAGTCGAGATGCAGGATCTGGCGCTTGAACGGATGCATCTGAATGTCGCGCAGCAGCACGGTTTGCGTGGCGCCGGCGAGGTTCATGGTCAGCACGGAAGCGTGGAAGGTTTCGTTGCGCAGCTTGTGCCAGATTTCGTTGTGATCGATGTCGATCGCTTCGGCCGGCTTTTCCCCACCATACACAACGCCAGGCACGCGGCCAGCTTTGCGCAGGCGGCGGCTCGCTCCGGTGCCCTGCAGGGTGCGCGGTTGCGCGTTAAAGTCCATTTGCATTTTTACTACTCCTGAAAAACCTGCCCGCGACCAGGCAGGGGGTTATGAGTGAGGCGTGAGGCGTGAGGCGTGACGTGCGCTACCGTCCCATCCGCAGGCTTTCCTCATCACTCCATGAAAAGCGATGAAACAGAATCTTCGTTGCTGATACGCAGCATGGTTTCGGCCAGCAGACCGCCGATCGAGACCTGACGGATGCGCGAACAGGCGCGTGCTTCCTCGTTGAGCGGGATCGTGTCGGTGACCACGAGTTCGTCGAGTTCGGATTCGCTGATGCGCGAAATCGCCGCGCCCGACAGCACCGGGTGCGTACAGTAGGCCAGCACCTTGAGTGCGCCCTGCTGCTTGAGCGCTTGGGCGGCCTTGCACAGCGTGCCGGCGGTATCGACCATGTCGTCGATCAGGATGCAGGTGCGGCCCTTGACCTCGCCGATGATGTTCATGACTTCCGAAACGTTGGCCTTCGGCCGACGCTTGTCGATGATCGCCAGATCGGATTCGAGATGCTTGGCCAGCGCGCGGGCGCGCACCACGCCGCCGATGTCGGGCGAAACCACCAGCAGTTCTTCGTGGCGCTGCTTCCAGATGTCGCCAAGCAGGATCGGGCCGGCGTAGATGTTGTCGACCGGAATGTCGAAGAAGCCCTGGATCTGGTCGGCATGCAGATCGACCGTCAGCAGGCGTTGCACGCCGGCGGCCTGCAGCATGTTGGCGACGACCTTGGCGGTGATCGCGACGCGCGCCGAACGTGGGCGGCGATCCTGGCGCGCATAGCCGAAATACGGAATGACTGCCGTGATGCGCCCGGCCGATGCGCGCTTGAGCGCGTCGACCATGATCAGCAGTTCCATGAGGTTGTCGTTGGTCGGCTGGCAGGTCGATTGCAGGATGAAGACATCCTTGCCGCGCACGTTTTCGAGAATCTCGACATTCACCTCGCCGTCCGAGAAACGACCGATGGTGGCGCGACCCATGGAGATGTTGAGGGGCTTGACCACTTCGGCGGCCAGTTTCGGATTGGCGTTGCCGGTGAACACCATCAGGCTATCGTAGGCCATGCGTGTCTCGCTCGCTGCGTCTGGTGAATGATTCGGAGGGGGTGATTCTGAAGGGGCGTTGTGCTGAAGCTGTGTCGTGGCGCGTGAAACGAAGCGTTGCGTGACGTTTCAAAAACATTCCCGACAACCTGAATTCTGGCTGGGGAGGAAGGATTCGAACCTTCGCATGCCGGAATCAAAATCCGGTGCCTTAACCAGCTTGGCGACTCCCCAACTTCGACAGCCTTGAAACAGCCACCGATGAAAGGGCGGCATTTTCCGGCTTTTTGTCCTGTCTGTCAATGATTATATGGCGCAAACCCGGGATGTCGGGGATTTGCCCGGTTAACCTTGGGTTAATATTTCGCTGCTTATGATGCGTGCCGGTAAACAATTTTTATCAGAGGAGATAACGAAGATGTGGTTCAATCAATCAGCGCTGCGGCAATGTGCTGCAATCGGTCTGTTGCTGCTTGCTACAACGGCGAGTGCTGCGGATGGACACACGCACAAGTCGCCGGCAAGCGGCGGCATGCAGGCGCCCAAGCCGGGTGAAAAATGGGCGAGTGACGAAGTGTTGCGTCAGGGTATGGACAACATTCGCCAGGCCATGGCGGCCAGTCAGACCGGCATCGAGCAGGAGCGTCTCACGACGCAGGAGTATCGCCAGCTCGCCGAAACGGTCGACAAGAGCCTTGCCGGGATCATCAAGAATTGCAAGCTGCCGAAGGATGCCGACAAGGCGTTTCATACGATTGTCCTCATGGACATGAATGCCGGACTGCAGATGATGCGCACTTCGCCCAAGGTGGCGGCACAGCGTGTCGGCGCCCTCGGCGTGCTGCAGGCCTTGCGCAATTACGGCCAATATTTCCAGCATCCGGGCTGGAACCTCGAGCGTCCCAAAGCGCCCTGAGCCGGTCATGCCGCAATGAGGCACAACAGAAAACGGGAGCTTCGGCTCCCGTTTTCGTTGTGCCAACCCGCTTGTCCGCCAACCAAGCATTTATCAGTAGCGCAATAATCGTTAAAATCGGCGTTTTGGCTTTTCCTGCCGCCGCCCCGTGCGGTTTTTACGATTACCCCGAGGACGTAGACATGTTCGCACTGCACACCATTCATTATCGTCAGCTTGCTGCAACAGGCTTGCTGGTTCTGGCGAGCGCCGGTGTCATGGCCATGGGCAGCCGCCCGAAAGCGCAGGATGACGAGGCCGTGGCCACACGCATCCAGCCGGTCGCACGCGTCGAACTGGCGGCCGCGGCCACTGCGGCCAAGGGCAGTCGCACGGGTGAGGATCTTGTGAAGGCGGCTTGTGCAGCCTGTCATGATTCGGGCGCCGCCGGGGCGCCGAAGATTGGCGACAAGGCTGCCTGGGCGCCGCGTCTCGCGCAGGGCTTGGATGGACTCGTGAAATCCGCCACCAATGGCAAGAACGCCATGCCGCCCAAGGGGGGGGCGGATGCCAACGAAATCGAACTCACGCGCGCCATCGTGTTCATGGCAAACAAATCCGGCGCCAGCTTCAAGGAGCCGAAGGAAGCCGCCGCCAAGAAATAACAGAATCGGTCTCGGGGACTGAGTCCCGAGGACTGAGTGCTGAGTCCTCAGTCCTGCTTTTTCTCCAGCAATGCCTTGAACTGCGCCAGCTTGGCGCGCCCGGCCGCCTTGTCGGGCACCGTTTCATGCTTGCCGCCCGAAAGTTTCAGATCGTCGCCCATCTCGGCGATGAAGCGCGAAGGCTCGCAGGTACGCCATTCCTTGCCCTGCTTGCGCCGTTCGCACCAGCTTAGGTGCAAGCTGTGTTCGGCACGCGTGATGCCGACATACATCAGCCGGCGTTCCTCCTCGATGCGCCCTTCGGCTTCGGCATCGCGGTGCGGCAGCAGTCCTTCCTCGATGCCGACCAGGAACACATGCTTGAACTCCAGGCCCTTGGCGGCATGCAGCGTGGCGAGCTGCACTGCATCGAGATCGGCGTCGTCCTTTTCCAGCATCGAAATCAGCGCCACGGTTTGCGTGAGTTCGAGCAGATTCTTCTGGTCGGCTTCGCCCTTGCGGCTCAGCCAGGCGACGAAATCGCGCACATTCGACCACTTCGATTCGGCCTCGCGCGCATCGCAGGATTCAAACAGCCAGGCCTCGTAACCGATGGCGCGCAGCAGGTCTTCGAGCAGCAGCCCGGCGGCCTCGCGCGGCGCGCGTTCCGCCATGCGGTTGATGAAGGCGCAGAATTCCTCGACCGCCGACAGCTGGCGCGGGTTCAGATGGCTTGCCGCACCGGCCTCGAAGGCGGCAGCGAACAGGCTGATGTGGCGCTGCCCGGCATAACGGCCGAGGACTTCGAGCGTCGAACTGCCGATGCCGCGCTTGGGCGTGGTGATGGCGCGGATGAAGGCCGGATCGTCGTCGCCATTGCTGATCAGGCGCAGATAGGCGAGCAGGTCCTTGATCTCGGCGCGATCGAAAAATGACTGTCCGCCCGACAGCACATACGGCACGTTATTGCTGCGTAGCTGTTGCTCGAAAATGCGCGCCTGATGGTTGCCACGATACAGTATCGCGTAATTACTGAAGGCGCCGCGCTGCTCGAACTTGTGCGCCAGCAGTTTCATGACCACCAGCTCGGCCTCGTGGCCGTCGTCGCGACAGGCATGGCCCTGGATCGCATCGCCATGGCCGCGATCCGACCACAGGCGTTTTTCGAACAGCTTGGGATTGTTGCCGATCAGGCTGTTGGCGGCCTTGAGAATGCGCGTCGTCGAACGATAATTCTGTTCCAGCTTGATGACCTTGAGACGCGGGAAATCCACCTGCAGCGCGTTGAGATTTTCGACATCCGCGCCGCGCCAGGCATAGATCGACTGATCGTCGTCGCCGACCGCCGTGAATGCCGCGCGTGGCCCGGCCAGCAGCTTGAGCATGCGGTACTGGCAGCGGTTGGTGTCCTGGTATTCATCGACCAGCAGATGGCGCAGGCGATCCTGCCAGCGCGACAGCACCTCCGGCTCCGATTCGAACAGCAGCGCCGGCAGGCGAATCAGGTCGTCGAAATCCACGGCCTGATAGGCATGCAGGGTGCGCTGATATTCCGCGTACAACTGCGCGGCGGCCAGATCCAGCGCATCGATGGCGATCTCCAGCGCCTGATCCGCGCCAACCAGATTGTTTTTCCACATTGAAATGCGGCTCTGCACGGCGCGCACATGCGCCTTGTCGGCATTGTTGAGCAGCTCGACGACGATCGCATTGGTATCGCTGCTGTCGAGGATCGAAAAGCTTGGCTTGAGGCCGCAGTGCGTGGCCTCCTGGCGCAGGATGCGGGCGCCGAGCGCGTGAAAGGTGCTCACCGTGAGGCCCTTGAGCGGCCGTCCCGGCAACAGCTTGCCGATGCGCTCCTGCATCTCGCGCGCCGCCTTGTTGGTGAAGGTGATCGCTGCGATGTGCGCCGGCTGGATATGGCACTCCTGGATCAGGAAGGCGATCTTCTGCGTGATCACGCGTGTCTTGCCCGAGCCCGCGCCGGCCAGCACGAGCAGGGGACCATCGAGATAGCGGATGGCTTCGCGCTGTTGGGGATTCAGACCGGGCATGGATCACGACGGGTGCGTCAGGCGCCCCGAGGAACTGGAGAAAACAGCGGTTGCTGTGCGGGATGCTGTCTGCGGGTTTATTTGAGCTTGCCGCGCACGGGCCGGATCTTGGCGGCGTCGCCAATGCTGATCGCACCCTTGTCGCCCTTCAGATTGCCGCATTCGCATTCGGCCGGCGTGAATGGCACCGAACTCACGACCTGATTGCACTGCAGGCATTCGTAGAACACATCGCCGCCGCTCGGCAACGCGCTGCCTGCCGCTGGCGCCGGCAAGGGTTCGAAGCGATAGATTTTGCGCAGATCGACTTTCATGGGGCGGCTTTCATGAACTGAAGCGGAGGATGACGCAGCGTCGTAGTGTTACACAAGATGCGCGAAGTTCGCTAATTCCATGGAAAGCCAGCAATAAATCAGGCTTTATGCGCCGCATGGTGCATGCGGCGCCCGCTTTGACTGGCGCCGTTTCGTCAGCGCGATTCCTTGATCAGGCGGCTATTGCCGCCCTGAATCGGTCGTGCGTTGTTGCGATACAGGCGTGAGAATATCGACACCTGCTCGGGCGAGATTTGCTGCGCTTGCTTGAAAATGATCCACAGTACGCCTTCGGTGCACGGCGGCGTGGTCAGTGACCCCATGTAGGTCCAGTAATTACGATTCTCGGGTAACAGGCGGTTCAGGTCGATCGTGACCGTGGGTGTGACTTCCATATTCACTTCGAGTGGCAGGTTGTTCCACAGTGTCTGGATCAGTGGGTGTTCGCTGCCTTTTTCGAGCAGCACAGCAATCACGGCCAGCTGGCCATCCATGTCCTTGTGTACCAGGTGGGCGACCATGTCATAGGTCTTGCCATTCACGCGCTCTTCGGCCGGACGATGGAAGTGGAACTGCATGAGCTCGTACTGGCGGCCTTGCAGTGTGATGGTATTGCCTTCACCGACATTGACCTGAACGGTGTGACCATTGTCGATGACGCGGAACAGGGTTGGCTTGTAGTCGAACTTGATGGCTTCGAGGTCGACACGCACGCCGTCGCGGATGTCGATCGGCGACTGGCGCTTGCCGGATGCACAGCTTGCATAGTCCGGGCGCAGCTTGCTCCAATTGGCCGGACCTCCTTCGCCTTCATAGCTCCAATGCACGTGTGCGAGGTTGTGGTTGTCGATCGGTGCGGCCACGATAGGGCTCGGGGCGGGCTTCTTGCGCGCGATGCGGGGGGCGCGTGCGGGTTCATGCATGTAGCTGGGCGCCGGACGTGACTGGATCATTGGCGCTGTCGGTGTGAGAGGGGGCTGCGGTGTTGGCGCGGTGGTTGTTGGTTGGTTCGCTG
>JBPOIN010000250.1:0-5125 GCA_052034445.1 Pseudomonadota bacterium
ATAGTTTCACTCCCAGAATCGCGGTCAGCAGAAGGCTCACGACAAACACCAGCTTGGCGCTCATGCGCGCCGTGGGCAGATCGACGCCGATGTGACGATCGATCAGCAGCAGACGCACACCCATACAGAAATGATGCATGAAGGCCCACAACAGCCCGGTCAGGATGAACTTGACCAGCGGGTTGTCGACAATGGCACGGAAATCGGTTTGATCCTGTGCGTTGCCGAGCGAGAGTTGCAGCATATAGATCAGCAACGGCAGCAACAGGAAAAGGCCCGCGCCGCTGACGCGGTGCAGGATCGAGGCGATGCCCGGAACTGGCAGACGGATGTCCTTCAGACTCAGGAATACAGGGCGCTGCTTGGTAATTTCAGGCATTTAGCTTCAAGCTCCTTCCAGTTTTTGCGGTTCAACGGATCGCCGCCCCGCATGTCGAGACAAAAAAAGACAATTATATACCGACTCACATCCCGAACTTCACGAAAACAAGCCCGGAAAACCGCGCAATTCCAACAACTTCAACCCCAAAGCGTTCAATTCAAATCATTCTGATAGTAATGCTCGGCCGTCGAATACAGGCCGCGCCGCCACTCGACAGGCTTGTCGCCATAGGTATAGCTCACACGTTCGACCGACAGCAGCGGCGCCCCTTCGTTCACCCCGAGCAGTTTGGCATTGGCGCGGTCCGCCGCCACCGCGCGAATCCGCTCCTCGGCGCGAATCATGCGCGCGCCGAAGCGGCTTTCCAGCATGCCGTAGAACGAACCTTGCCATTCCTGCAACATTTCCAGCGTCAACCCAAGAAAGCGCTCGCCGGGCAGATAAATTTCCTCGACCACCACCGGCTTGGCGCCGAAATGCAGCAGGCGCCGGACGATCGTGATCGGCGCACCGAACTTGATGCCCAACATGCGCGCCGCCTCGATGCCGGCCTTGGCGCGCCAGCACTCAAGCGGCTGACTCTGTGGCGCCTCCAGCTGGCCATTCTCGGGTATCAGACGCAGAAAACGGAACGAGGTGCGCGGATCATTATCGTTATGGGACGCCACATAGGTCCCCTTGCCCTGCCGCCGCACCAGCAGATTTTCAGCGGCCATCTCGTCGATCGCCTTGCGTACGGTTCCCTGACTCACATTGAAGCGCACAGCCAGCTCGGCCTCGCTCGGAATCGCTTCGCCCGGCTGCCACTCGCCCGACTCCAAGCCCTGTAAAATCAGACTCTTGATCTGACGATACAGCGGACTGAAGGTCGGTGAGACAGTCGGCGCAATGGGGGCGTCTTGCAACATGGAACGAATTTCACCACAAAAATTCCGGGTCGTCCACACCCTATCATATGTCTTATATAAGACATATGATAACTATTGACACAATGGCGCCCGGGGAATTAAGATTCCGGCCGTTGAATGGGCCGCGAAACATGCCGCTACAATCCGCGCCACGCCGCAGCCCGCAGCAAAATCGAATTCGTTCCGAGTAATCGAGTAAAATCCGCCACTTATCTTTATCACGAAGGAGTCTTCAGAATGGCCAAAGCCCCTGTTCGCGTCACCGTCACCGGCGCCGCCGGTCAAATCGGTTACAGCCTGCTGTTCCGCATCGCCAGCGGTGAAATGCTCGGCAAGGATCAACCGGTCATCCTCCAGCTGCTGGAAATCACGCCTTCCCTGCCGGCCCTCAAGGGTGTGGTCATGGAGCTTGAAGACTGCGCCTTCCCGCTGCTCGCCGGCGTGGTGCAAACCGATGATCCGATGGTGGCCTTCAAGGACACCAACTACGCGCTGCTGGTCGGCGCCCGTCCGCGCAGCAAGGGCATGGAGCGCAAGGATCTGCTCGAAGCCAACGGCGCCATCTTCACGGTGCAGGGCCGCGCGCTGAACGCCGTCGCCGCTCGCGACGTCAAGGTACTGGTGGTCGGCAACCCGGCCAACACCAACGCCTTGATCGCCATGAACTCCGCGCCCGATCTGCCGCGCGAGAACTTCACCGCCATGCTGCGCCTCGACCACAACCGTGCCCTGTCGCAACTCGCCACGCGCACCGGCAAGGCCGTCACCGACATCGAGAAGATGATCGTCTGGGGCAACCACTCGCCGACCATGTATCCTGATATCCGTTTCTGCAACGTCGCCGGCCAGAATGCCGTGACCGCAGTCAACGACCAGGCCTGGTATCGCGACACTTTCATCCCGACCGTCGGCAAGCGCGGCGCCGCCATCATCGAAGCGCGCGGCCTGTCTTCCGCCGCCTCGGCCGCCAACGCCGCCATTGATCACATGCGCGACTGGGCGCTGGGCAGTAACGGCAAATGGGTCACCATGGGCGTTTGCTCGGATGGTTCGTATGGCATCCCGGAAGGCATCATCTACGGCATGCCGGTGACCACCGCCAACGGCAAGTGGGAACTCGTCAAGGGCCTCGAAATCGACACCTTCTCGCGCGAGAAGATGGACGCCACGCTGCAGGAACTCACTGAAGAGCGTGACGGCGTCAAGCATCTGCTGGGCAAGTAATCTGTCCGCATCCCTGCCCCGCTCCCGCCTGACGGGAGTGGGGAGTTTCACCCGCACAAGCAGCAACGTCCCATGAATACACGCCTCCACCCCTCCGACGTTCTGTATCAAGGCCTCGACAACACGCGGCCGTTTCCCGCCCTGAATGCCTGCGAGCATTACGCCGGCAGCGAAAAGTTGATCGACAAGGCGCTCTCCCTGCAGGCCGAACTCGGGCCGATTTTTGACATCACCTGCGATTGCGAAGACGGTGCCCCTGCCGGCCGCGAACGCGAACATGCCGAGATGGTCGCGGCACGCATCCTGAGCAGCGCCAACCGCTTCGGCCGTGTCGGCGCCCGCATCCACGACATCACGCATCCGCACTGGCGCACCGATCTCGACATCATTGTCGGCGCCGCCGGCGAGCGTCTCGCGTATGTCGTATTGCCCAAGGTGCGCGGCATCGATGACGTACTGGCCCAGCACGCCGTGCTGACCGCTGTGCAGCGCAAGCGCGGCCTCAACAATCCGATTCCGCTGCACGTACTCATCGAAACCCCCGGCGCACTGCGCGAAGCCTGGCAGATCGCCACGCTGCCAGCCGTCGAATCGCTCGACTTCGGCCTCATGGACTTCGTCAGCGCCCACCACGGCGCGATTCCTGCCAGCGCCATGCGCAGCCCGGGGCAGTTCGAACACCCGCTGATCATGCGCGCCAAATGCGAAATCGCCACCGCAGCGCTGGGCAACGGCATCGTGCCGGCACACAACGTCAGCGTCGAAATCCGCGATATTGAAGTGGTGCGCGCAGACGCCCGCCGTGCACGCCAGGAGTTTGGCTATCTGCGCATGTGGAGCATCCACCCGAAGCAGATCCAGCCCATCGTCGAAGCACTGCGCCCGAACTTCACCGAAGTCAGCGAAGCCGCCGAGATCCTCAGCGCCGCGCAGGATGCCGACTGGGGGCCGATCCAGCAGGCCGGAAAACTGCACGACCGCGCCTCGTTCCGCTACTACTGGGAGCTGCTCAATCGCGCCCATGCTACCGGCATGGAACTGCCGGCCGCCGCGCAGCAGCGTTTTTTCAGTCAATAACAACGCACATCAACCGAACAACCATCACCCCGTTTCAGCATTTTCATTTTCGCCGCACCTCCACGAAAGGATGACACCGTGCTAACAGCCTACCGCCAACATGTTGCCGAACGCGCCGCTCAGGGCATTCCGCCGCTGCCGCTGACCGCCAAGCAGACCGCCGAACTCATCGAACTGCTCAAGAACCCGCCCAAGGGCGAGGAAACCGTCCTTGTCGACCTGATCACCCACCGCATTCCGGCCGGCGTCGATGACGCCGCCAAGGTCAAGGCCTCGTATCTCGCCGCCGTCGCGCTGGGCAAGGAAAACTGCCCGCTGATCACGCGCGAAAAGGCCACCGAGCTGCTCGGCACCATGCTCGGCGGCTACAACATCCAGCCACTCATCGACCTGCTCGACGATGCGCTGGTCGGCCCCATCGCCGCTGCCGGCCTTTCCAAGACGCTGCTGATTTTCGACAGCTTCCACGACATCAAGGACAAGGCCGACAAGGGCAACGCCAACGCCAAAAAAGTTCTGCAATCCTGGGCCGACGCCGAGTGGTTCACCTCGCGTCCAGAAGTCCCGCAGAGCCTGACGCTGACCGTCTTCAAAGTCACCGGTGAAACCAACACCGACGACCTCTCCCCGTCGCCCGACGCCTGGAGCCGTCCGGATATCCCGCTGCACGCGCTGGCCATGCTGAAGAACCCGCGTCCCGGCATCGAGGCCGACGAACCGGGCAAGATCGGCCCGCTCAAGCAGCTCGCCGCCCTGCAAGCCAAGGGCAACCTGATTGCCTACGTCGGCGACGTCGTCGGCACCGGCTCTTCGCGCAAGTCCGCCACCAACTCCGTACTGTGGTTCACCGGCGAAGACATCCCCTTCGTGCCGAACAAGCGCTTCGGCGGCGTCTGCCTGGGCAGCAAGATCGCGCCGATCTTCTACAACACCATGGAAGACGCCGGCGCCCTGCCGATCGAACTCGACGTGTCGAAGATGGACATGGGCGACGTCATCGAACTGCGCCCCATCGAAGGCAAGGCGCTGAAGAACGGCTCGGTCATCGCCGAGTTCAAGGTTAAGTCGGATGTCATTTTCGACGAAGTCCGCGCCGGCGGCCGCATCCCGCTGATCGTCGGGCGCGGTCTGACCGCCAAGGCGCGTGAAGCGCTGGGCCTCAAGCCGTCGACGCTGTTCCGCCTGCCGCACGACCCGGCCGACAGCGGCAAGGGTTTCAGTCTGGCGCAGAAGATGGTCGGCCGCGCCTGCGGCCTGCCCGAAGCCAATGGGAATCAACGCGGCATCCGCCCCGGCACCTACTGCGAACCGAAGATGACCACCGTCGGCTCGCAGGACACCACCGGCCCGATGACGCGCGACGAACTCAAGGACCTCGCCTGCCTCGGCTTCTCGGCCGACATGGTGATGCAGTCGTTCTGCCACACGGCAGCCTATCCGAAGCCCGTCGACGTCAAGATGCACCACGAGCTGCCTAACTTCATCAGCACGCGCGGCGGCGTCGCCCTGCGTCCCGGCGACGGCGTGATCCACT
>JBPOIN010000059.1:0-4651 GCA_052034445.1 Pseudomonadota bacterium
GATGGCGCCGTTCTTGCCGCTCACGGATTGGCCGATGGCCGTGCCGGCCGCCGCGCCGATCCCGCTGCCGAGCGCGGTCTTGCCGTCATCGGCCGGCGCAATTTGCGCGGTGGCCAGCAACACTGCCAGCAGCAGCGGATGGTGCGGATTGAATTTGGATGTGAGGTTCAAGACGGTTTCCTTTTCGCCAGGTGGTTTCGGGAGAAGACAGGGGGTGTCCGGGCATTCAACGCGCGAACGCCGTGCGCGTTGACGGTGGGGCGCGCGGCGGATTGTTTGCTATTATCCTCGCCGCTTCAGGTGTCCTGCGGACTTTCGTCCAAGGGATGAAACGGGAAGCCGGTGCGTCCGCCTCGAACGGATCATTCCGGCGCTGCCCCCGCAACGGTAAGCGAGAACAGGATGCGGCCACACGCCACTGTGCCAGGCACGGGAAGGCGCTGCATCCGGGAGCATCGACTCCCGCTCGTCAGCCCGGAGACCGGCCTGGAGCATTCTGTCGGCGTTGCGGAGGGCGATGCGCTGGATACGGCTTCCGTCGTTTCCCGCCATTTCCTGTCTCTGCGCGCCGGCCTTCAGTAACTCATGTGCGCGGGTGCGCAGAGAGGAAAGCCGCATGTCGATTCATCACCCTGTTGAAACAATGACCTTGTCCAGGCCGGAGGTCCGCACATGAGCAGCGAACGCGATACGCGCCATGCTGATCGCATGGTGCGCAAGAAGGCCGTGGTCGATGCGGCGATTGCCCGCGCCACCGAGACGCGCGGCCTGCTGCTGGTGCTGACCGGCAACGGCAAGGGCAAATCGAGCTCGGCCTTCGGCATGCTGGCACGCGCGCTGGGCCATGGCATGCGCGTCGCCGTGTTCCAGTTCATCAAGGGCAGCGGCGCGACGGGCGAGCAGGCTTACTTCACGCGCGATCCGCAGGTGCAGTGGGAGGAATGCGGCGAAGGTTTCACCTGGGATACGCAGAATCGTGAGCGCGACATCGCCGCCGCGCGCGCCGGTTGGGACAAGGCGCGCCGTGCGCTGGCCGATCCGGCGATCGATCTTGTGGTGCTCGACGAGATGACCTATCTGTTCAAGTACGGCTATCTCGATCTGGCTGAAGTGCTGGCGGCGGTGACTCAGCGCCCGTCGCTGCAGCATGTTGTAATCACCGGGCGCGGCGCACCGCCGGAACTGGTCGCGGCGGCCGATACGGTCAGCGAGATTGCCGACGTCAAGCATGCCTTCCGCGCCGGCGTCGCGGCGCAACCTGGAGTCGACCTGTGATGCACCATTGCCCGGCGCTGCTGGTTTCGGCGCCTGCCTCGGGACAGGGCAAGACCACTCTGGTCGCCGCGCTGGCGCGCCGTCAGCGCAATCTGGGCCGGCGCGTGCGCGTGTTCAAGACTGGTCCGGACTTTCTCGATCCGATGATTCTCGAACGGGCCTCGGGTCATCCCGTGTATCAGCTTGATCTGTTCATGGGCGGCGCGGCGCATTGCCGGCAACTGCTGCATGCCGCGGCCGCAGAGGCCGACCTGATTCTCGTCGAAGGTGTCATGGGGCTGCACGATGGCGCGCCGTCGACGGCCGATCTGGCGCTGCTGCTCGATCTGCCCGTGCTGGCCGTTATCGACGCCGCCGCCATGGCGCAGACCTTCGGCGCCGTCGCGCTGGGCCTCGCCAGCTATCGCGAGGAGATCTGCCTCACCGGCGTGATGGCGAATCGCATTGGTGGCGCGCGCCATGCCGACATGCTGCGCGACAGTCTGCCCAAGAGCATTGCCTGGTATGGCGGGCTGCCGCGTGACGAATCCTTCACGCTGCCCGAACGCCATCTGGGTCTGGTGCAGGCCAGCGAACTGGCCGATCTTGACGCGCGTCTTGACCGCGCCGCGGCAGCGCTGGGCGACGCCGCCGACCGCTTGCCCGAAGAGATCGCCTTTCTGCCCGTCGCCGAAGCAGCGGTCGTGCCGCCGCTGCTGGCCGGCAAGCGCATCGCCGTGGCGCGCGATGCGGCGTTCGCCTTCATCTATCGCGCGAATCTGGATCTGCTCGCCGCGTTGGGCGCCAGCGTGGAATTCTTCTCACCACTCGCCGATCCGGCCCTGCCGGAGTGCGATGCACTCTGGCTGCCGGGAGGTTATCCCGAGCTGCATCTGGCCGCGCTGGCCGGCAATCGCGCCATGCACGACGCAATTCGCGGCCATCATGCGGCCGGCAAACCGACGCTCGCCGAATGCGGCGGCATGCTGTATCTGGCCGAAACCCTGAGCGACACGGCAGGTCAGGAAGCGCGCATGGCCGGCCTGTTGCCGTTGCAGGTGCGCATGCAGTCGCGTCTGGCGGGACTCGGCCTGCAGGCCGTGGAACTGCCCGAAGGCGCGCTGCGCGGCCATACCTTTCATTTCTCGCAATGCACCAGCACCCTGACGCCGCTGGCCCAGGCCAGCAATCCGAATGGCGGCGCGGGCGAGGTGGTGTATCGAGTCGGCAAACTCACGGCTTCGTATCTGCATTTCTATTTCCCCGCCAATCCGCACGCCGTGGCGGCGCTGTTCGGCGCATGAACTCTGCGGCGCTGCTTTCGCCGCCAGTGCTTGCCGCGTTGGCCGTGGCGCTCGACTGGTGGCTTGGCGAGCCTCAACGCTGGCATCCGCTGGCCGGCTTCGGCCGGCTGGCACAGCGGGTCGAAACTCTTTGTCATGGCGCTGCGCGCTGGCGCGGCGTCGTGGCGCTGACGCTGCTGCTCGCGCCGCCGACGCTGCTGGCCTGGGGGCTGCAGTTCTGGCTGGCGCGCCACGCCGGCCCGCTGGCGGCGGCTGCCTTCTCGCTCTGGGCGCTGTACTTCGCCATCGGTCACAAGAGCCTGCACGACCACACGCGGCCGATTGCCGCGGCGCTGCGGGCGGGCGATGCGGAGCGTGCGCGGCAGCTCACGGCGCGTATCGTCAGCCGCGATGCCGCCACCCTCGACAGCATTCCGGCGGCCTGCGAATCGATTCTCGAAAACGGCAATGACGGCGTGTTCGCCGCGCTGTTCTGGTTCGCCTGCGCCGGCGCGCCGGGGGCGATCCTGTATCGATTGGCGAACACCATGGACGCCCTGTGGGGCTACAAGAGTCCGCGCTATCTGCACTTCGGCTGGGCCGCCGCGCGCTTCGACGATCTGCTCAACTGGCTGCCCGCGCGCCTGACGGCGCTGACCTATGCACTGCTCGGCCACACGCGCACGGCGCTGCGCTGCTGGCGCACGCAGGCACCCACCTGGAAGAGCCCGAACGCCGGCCCGGTCATGGCGGCTGGCGCGGGTGCGTTGCAGATCCAGCTCGGCGGCGCGGCCTGTTATCGCGGCGAGTGGCAGCAGCGTCCGGCGCTGGGCGCCGGTGCGGCGCCGGACGTGGCGGACATCGAACGCGCGCTGGCCCTGGTGCGTCACGGCGTGCTGCTATGGCTTCTGGTATTCGGACTTCTGAGCGGGGTGCTGCATGCTTGAACACGGCGGCCGGTTGCGTGCGGCGGCCAGCGCGCATGGGATTCCCGTTGGCGACTGGCTCGACCTGTCCACCGGCATCAACCCGCACGGCTGGGCGCTGACCGCCGATCTGCGCATCCCGGCCGAGGTCTGGACGCGCCTGCCCGAAGACGGCGACGGCCTCGTGGCGGCTGCGCAGCCGTATTACGGCACGGCGCAGCTGCTGCCGGTGGCCGGCAGTCAGGCAGCGATCCAGACTCTGCCGCGCTTGCGCGCGCCGTGCCGCGTCGCGGTCATGCAACCCGGTTATGCCGAACACGCGCACGCCTGGCAACGCGCCGGACATCAGGTGACGGCCTGGCGCGCGGAAAACCACGCGCCGGAGCACCTCGATGCGATTGATGTGCTGGTGCTCATGCAGCCCAACAATCCCACCGGCTGGCGCTGCGACAGCGCGCAGCTGCTCGACTGGCACGCCCGGCTCGCCGCGCGCGGCGGCTGGCTGATCGTCGATGAAGCCTTCATCGACGCCACGCCACAGCACAGTCTCGCGGCGCAGGCTTCACTGCCGGGCCTCATCGTGCTGCGCAGCCTCGGCAAGTTCTTCGGCCTCGCCGGCGCGCGCGTCGGCTTCGTCATGGGCGACGCCGCCATCCGCAGCGCGCTTGCCGAGCTGCTCGGCCCCTGGCCGATCGCCGGCCCGGCGCGCTGGATCGCCGCGCAAGCATTGGCCGATACCACCTGGCAGGTCGCCGCACGCCTGCAGCTCGCCGCCGCCAGCCAGCGCCTCGCCGCTCTGCTCGCCGCCCATGGTCTGGCACCGGCAGGCGGCTGCGCGCTGTTCCAGTGGCTGCGCACGCCCGAGGCGTTGCAGATTCAGCAGCAACTGGCGCGGCGCGCGATTCTTGTGCGGCGTTTCAATGCCGATGCCGCCGCCGAGTCACCGAGTCTGCGTTTCGGCCTGCCGGCGGGCGAGGAGAATTGGCAGCGTCTCGCGGCGGCGCTTACTATGCTAAATAGGTAACATGTTTTCGCCCGGCTGGCCTGCAACCATTACGGGGCGGACCAATCGCCAGAAAAAATTCACGGCCGATAAAAATTCATCCTCAACTGCCCCAGCCGGTAATGCTTTCCGCCCGCGCGGCGCGCAATTCGGTATGCCAATAGAATTTGAGTTGCGACGGGGCT
>JBPOIN010000195.1:0-6438 GCA_052034445.1 Pseudomonadota bacterium
ACCTCGCCAACTACCTGGGCTGGTTCCGCACCCTCGACCGGTCGCCAGGATTCGCCCCGGAACCCCCATCGCTGCTGGCGGCGGCGGTCAGGGTATGAGTGCAACCACATTATTCGCGAGAAGAGCCATAAAAAACCCCGGCTGGCCGGGGTTTTTTATTGTGTCCGAACGAATCAGAGCAATCAGGCAAACGGATGGCGCAACACGATGGTTTCCTCGCGATCCGGCCCGGTCGAGATCATGTCAACCGGCACCGCGCAGACTTCTTCGATGCGCTTGAGATAGACGCGCGCCGTGGCGGGCAGATCTTCGAGGTTTTTCACGCCCACCGTGCTCTGCTGCCAGCCCGGCAAGGTTTCGTATACCGGCTCGCAACGCGCCAGCTCCTCGGCACCGACCGGCAGGATGTCGGTCAGCACGCCTTCGAGCTTGTAGCCGGTACACAGCTTGAGTTCCTCGACGCCATCGAGCACGTCAAGCTTGGTCACGCACAGCCCCGAAACACCGTTGATCTGGATCGAACGCTTGAGCGCCGCGGCGTCGAACCAGCCGCAACGCCGCGCGCGGCCCGTCGTCGCGCCAAATTCATGGCCCTTGGTGGCCAGATGCTTACCGACCGGATCGAGTTTATCCACCGCATCGTACAGTTCGGTCGGGAACGGCCCGCTGCCGACGCGCGTGGTGTAGGCCTTGGTAATGCCAAGCACATAATGCAGCATCCCCGGACCGACGCCCGCGCCCGCCGTGGCCGCACCGGCGACGCAATTGCTCGAGGTGACGAACGGATAGGTACCGTGATCGATGTCGAGCAGCGTACCCTGCGCGCCTTCGAACAGCAGATTGGCGCCGGCATTGTGCGCATCGTAAAGCGCGCGCGGCACATCGGCGACCATCTTTTCGAGACGCGGGGCGATCGCCAGGGCTTCGTCGAGCACCTTCTGGAAATCCACGGTTTCAGCCCGGTAATAATGCTTGAGCATGAAGTTGTGATATTCGAGCAGCTCGGCCAGTTTCTCGGCGAAACGTTTCGGCCGCGTGAGATCCTGCAAACGCAGGGCGCGCCGCGCGACCTTGTCTTCGTAGCACGGGCCGATACCGCGCCCCGTGGTACCGATCTTGTTTGCGCCGCGCGCCATTTCGCGCGCCACGTCGATGGCCTGGTGATACGGCAGAATTAGCGGACAGGCTTCGGAAATCTTCAGGCGCGACTCGGCATCGACGCCGGCGGCCTTGAGTTCTTCGAGTTCCTTGATCAACGCCTCGGGCGACAGCACCACGCCGTTGCCGATATAGCAGGTCACGCCATCACGCAGGATGCCCGACGGCACGAGGTGCAGCACGGTTTTCTTGCCGTTGATGACCAGTGTGTGACCGGCATTGTGGCCGCCCTGAAAACGCACGACGCCCTGGGAATGATCGGTGAGCCAGTCGACGATCTTTCCCTTGCCTTCATCGCCCCATTGGGTGCCGATAACTACGACATTCTTTGCCATTTGCCTGTTCTTTCTAGAAGGATTCAATTTGCCATTGCTCGGCGCGCAGCACAAGCTGACGCGCACAACCGGCCGCGCGCCATTCAGCCGGCGTATGCCCAGGCAATGCGGTCATGACGATTTCGCCCGCGGCGCGCAATGCCTGCACGCGCTGCTGCAGGGCCGCGTACTGCCCAGCCGGACATTCGGCGGCATACGGCGCGAGAATCGCCGTTGCGGCTGCATTGCACGGCAACAGACGCACGAGTTCGCGCAGATCGAGACTGAAACCGGTCGCCGCACGATCACGACCGAAGGCCTTGCCAACCTTGTCGTAACGTCCGCCCAGCGCGATCGCGCCCGGATGGCCGGCGCAATAGGCGGCGAACACCACGCCGCTGTGATAATGCAGGCCGCGCAGATCGGCCAGATCGAAACTTACCGGCAGATCGGCCAGCGCATCGGCCAGCGCCCGCAACTCATCGAGCGCGCGCGTGATTTCCGGCAACGCCGGCAGACTGGCCGCCGCGCGCTGTAGCGCCTCACGGCCGCCGTAGCATTCCGGCAAGGCCAGCAATGCCGAACGATAGGGTTCGGCAAGCGCAAGCGTGAGCGCGCGCAAACCCGGCAGATCCTTGGCCTGCAAGGCGGCGAAGATTTCCTCGAAGTGTTCGCCGTCGAGTCCGGCGCCTTCAGCCAGTGCACGGAATACGCCGACATGGCCAAGGTCGATGCGGCTCGCGGCAACGCCGGAAATTTCCAGCGCGCGCGCCAGCAGGCGCAACATTTCTGCATCCGCCGCGCCGCCGGCATGGCCGTACAACTCGGCGCCGATCTGCAGCGGCTGGCGTGTCGCGGTCAGGCTTGCTGGCAGCGTATGCAGCACACTGCCGCAATAGCACAACCGCGTGACGCCCTGGCGATTCAGCAGATGTGCATCAATGCGCGCCACCTGCGGCGCAATATCGGCGCGCACGCCCATGGTGCGACCGGAAAGCTGGTCGACGAGCTTGAAGGTGCGCAGATCGAGATCGCGGCCGCTGCCGGTCAGCAGCGACTCGACATATTCAAGCAGCGGCGGCATCACATATTCATAGCCATGACAACGGAATTCGTCGAGCAATTGGCGACGCAGGGTTTCGATCTGCCAGGCTTCGGCAGGCAAAGCATCCTCGATCGCTTCGGGCAGCAGCCAGCGGCGCATGGTAAAGCCTATTTAAAAATGGCCAACAGGACCAATCCTGTCAGCATCGACATCAGGCCGAGAAATCGCAGCTGGCCGTCGGCCAGCTCGGTCACCCGACGAAAACCCTCGCGCCAGACTTTCGGCGCCAGGAAAGGAAGCATGCCTTCGAGTATCAGCATCAGCGCGAACGCCAGAAGCAGCGAGGTCACCATTGCCGACTCACTTGGCCGCTCACTTGGCCGCTCACTTGGCCACTTTGCTGCCGGCCTTGCCTGCCGATGCGCCGCTGCTCTTCAGGTAATTGAAGAACTCCGAAGACGGATCGACCACCAGCACATCGCTCTTGCTCTTGAAGCTCTGCCGATAGGCTTCCTGGCTGCGATAGAACTTGTAGAACTCGGGGTTCTGACTGAAAGCCTGGGCATAAATGCCCGAAGCCTTGGCATCGCCCTCCCCCTTGGTCTTCTGCGCATCGCGATAGGCTTCGGCAATCACGACTTCGCGCTGGCGGTCAGCATCGGCCTTGATCTTCTCGGCCTCGGCGCCCCCCTGCGAGCGCAGTTCGTTGGCGACGCGCTTGCGTTCGGTCTCCATGCGGCGATATACCGACTCGGAAACCTCGGGAGGGAAATCGACGCGCTTCAGACGCACATCGATGATCTGCACACCCATGGTGCGCGCATCTGCATCGGCCTTGCGCTGCACCTGGATCATGATCTTGTCGCGCTCGCCCGAAACCACGTCATGCACGGTGCGCTTGCCGAATTCCTCACGCAGGCCCGAATTGACGGTCTGCGCCAGACGCGTCTTGGCCAGCATTTCGTCGCCGCCGACGCTGATGTAGTACTGTTTGACGGCATCGATGCGCCACTTGACGTAGAAATCGACCAGCACGGGTTTCTTCTCGGCGGTCAGAAACCGTTCGGGCTCGGCGGTATCCATGGTCAGAACGCGCTTGTCGAAAACGCGCACATTCTGGATCAGAGGCCACTTGAAATACAGCCCTGGCTCGCTGAGCACATCCTTGACTTCGCCGAGCTGAAATACGATCGCATGCTGGCGCTGGTCGACCGTAAATAAGGTCATACCCAAGCTCGCCAAACCAATCAGCAAGGCGGCGGCAAATACTGGCAAATGGCGCTGCATCAACGCTCTCCCCGTTCGCGCGAGCGCAGCGAATCACGCGTGCGCGACGCGCTTGAATAACCACTTTGCTCGACCGCCGGCGCCTTTTCCAGCTGCGGCGGCGAGACATTCGATATCGCGGACACGGCGGGCGTGCTCGCGCTGACGTCGGCAGCCGACGTGGCGGCATTGGTCGTTGCCGGTACTGTGGCGCCTGCCGCCTGCATCAGTTTGTCGAGCGGCAGATACAACAGATTGCTGCCGCTTCTGGCATCGACCATGACCTTGCTGGTGCTCGACATGATCTGCTGCATGGTTTCGAGATAGATGCGGCTGCGCGTCACCTCGGGTGCCTTGTTGTATTCGACCAGAACCTGCTTGAAGCGGCTGGCTTCACCCTCGGCGTTGGCGATCACGCGCTGCTTGTAACCTTCGGCTTCCTGCAACAGGCGCGAGGCAGCTCCCTTGGCGCGCGGCACGACGTCATTGGCATAGGCCTGTCCCTCGTTCTTGAGACGCTCGCGATCCTGCCCGGCCTTGACGGCATCGTCGAACGCGGCCTGAACCTGTTCTGGCGGCTGGGTGCTCTGCATGGTGACCGAACGGATCAACACGCCAGTCTCATAACGATCGAGAATTTCCTGAATCAGCTTGAGCGTTTGCGCAGCGATCTGCTCGCGCCCCTCGTAGAGCACAAAATCCATCTTGCTCTTGCCGACGATTTCGCGAATCGCCGTCTCGGCCGCGCCCATCACGGCATCGTCGGGGTGGCGATTATTGAACAGGTAATTGCGCGGATCCTTGAGCAGGTACTGCACGGCGAACTGCACGCTGACGATATTTTCGTCATCCGTGAGCATCAGCGCCTCCTTGAGCACCTTCTGCTTTTCCGAACCGCGATAACCGACTTCGACCGTGCGCACGTTCGAGACGTTGACGATTTCATGACTCTCGATCGGCCACGGCAGGCGCATATTGGGCCCCGGTGAAGTCTGGCGTTCAAAGCGGCCGAAACGCAGCACGATGCCGCTCTGTCCTTCATCGACGATGTAAATGCCGCTGGCCATCCACAGCACCAGCACGAGAATCAGCAGCATCACGATACCGCCGCCGAACTGGCGCATGTTGAGCGGCGGCATGCCATTCCCGCCCTCGCCGCCGCTGCCTCCCGGATTGCGGCGGTCGCCGAACATGCCGTTCAGGCGACGATTGAAATCGCGCCAGAGCTCCTCAAGATCGGGCGGCCCCTGGTCGCCGCCCTTGTTGCCACCGGGATTCGGGCGATTGCCCCAATTGTGGTCATTCATGGACATCAAAAAAGCCGCAATCACTAGTGTATGTCCCTGATAAGATTAAAAAGCAAATAAACATCCGTAATATCCGAACAGTTGCAATGCGCATCCGCCTTACGGCTAGCACGCCGGCGCGGAATCATCGTCAGGCGCCGATTTTTCGCCAGGCAAGTCGTCCGGACAACGGGAAGGGTGAGCACGAGCAATTTCCGTCAGCGCCGCGCGCAAACCGTCGAGACCGGCGCCCGTGCGCGCACTCAAGCGAATTCGTGAAATTTTATCATATTCATCCCGATCCACTCCGGCATCGGCGGCCGTCAGATCGATCTTGTTCCACACCAGAATCTGCGGCACATCGGCGGCGCCAATTTCGTCGAGTACGGCATTCACGGCGGCAATCTGCTGGTCGCGGTCGGGACTGGCCGAATCCACGACATGCAGCAGCAGGTCGGAGGCCGCGGTTTCTTCGAGTGTGGCATGGAAGGCCGCCACCAGCGCATGCGGCAGATCGCGGATGAAGCCGACCGTATCGGACAGCACAATCTGTCCGACCTCGGGCAGGAACATGCGCCGCGACGTGGTGTCGAGCGTGGCGAACAGCTGATTCGCCGCATAGCTGCCGGCCTTGGTCAACGCATTGAACAATGTCGATTTACCGGCATTGGTATAACCGACCAGCGACACCGTCAGCAGATCGCGGCGCGTGCGTGCGCGCCGCCGCACGGCGCGCTGGCGTTCAAGCAGCTTGAGGCGCTCCTTGAGCAGCGCCACCCGTTTGCCGAGCAGACGCCGGTCGGTTTCGAGCTGGGTCTCGCCCGGCCCGCGCAGACCGATGCCGCCCTTCTGCCGTTCGAGGTGGGTCCAGCCGCGTACCAGCCGGGTCGCCAGATGCTGGAGCTGAGCCAGCTCGACCTGCAGCTTGCCTTCATGGCTCTTGGCGCGCTGGGCAAAAATATCGAGGATCAGCGCCGTGCGATCGACGACACGGCACTGGAGCTTTTTTTCGAGATTGCGCTGCTGGCCGGCCGACAGTTCATGATTGAAGAGCACCACATCGGCCTCGTGCTGGCGCGCGGCGGCAGCGACTTCCTCGACCTTGCCCTTGCCGATATAGGTCGCCGCATCGGGCGTATGGCGTTTACCGCGAATCACGGCGAGCGCCCTGGCGCCCGCACTATCGGCCAACAGCTCGAATTCGGAAAGATCCTCGGCATAACCGATGGCGCCGAAGTCGAGCTGGACGAGCACCGCGTTGAAGCGGGAGGTTCCACCTGCGACAGGCTGTTCAGGCATACACGGGATGAAAATGCGAAAAGCAGCGCATTAGACAGCGATCAGGCCTAGCAGTGACGCCCGGAGATCA
>JBPOIN010000181.1:0-7263 GCA_052034445.1 Pseudomonadota bacterium
GGTGCAGGGCTATCTGTATGGCCGGCCGCTCGGCGCCGAACAATTTGCCGCCTGGTTACCCAAATGAAGAACGATCCCCGCCTGCTCTGGCGCGCTGTCAGCCGCCATGATCTCGCCACGCTGCTCGACACCGCCACGCTGAGCGATTCGCAAGCGCTGGGTGGCAACACCGTGTATCGCCTGATGCGCGACAAGGATGAAGTGCTGGCCATCGCGCTCGCCGATGGCCAGGCCATCATGATCGAACCGGCGGCCCCGCCGCGCGTGCGCCGCCGCCGTGTCGAAGCGCCCGGCAAGCGGCCCGCCAAAGCCGACGCGAAATAACCCGCGCAATCCGGCCGCGATTCGAAAACGATTCGCGCGCTATTCGAGCGTCTCGATGAGGTGATTCTGGTTGGTGTAGATACACAGATCGCCGGCGATGGTCAGGGACTTCTTGACGATATCGGCCGGCAGCAGATCCGTGTTCTCCAGCAAACCGCGCGCCGCCGCCTGTGCGTACGGCCCGCCACTGCCGATGGCGACAATACCGAGTTCGGGCTCCAGCACATCGCCGTTGCCGGTGATGATCAGCGAGTTCTCGCGATCGGCCACCGCCAGCATGGCCTCCAGCCGGCGCAGCATGCGATCCGTGCGCCAGTCCTTGGCGAGTTCGACGGCGGAGCGCAGCAGATTGCCCTGATGTTTTTCAAGCTTGGCCTCGAAACGCTCGAACAGCGTGAAGGCGTCGGCAGTGCCGCCGGCGAATCCGGCCAGAATCCGATCTGCATACAGACGGCGGATCTTGCGGGCGCTCGACTTGATCACGATATTGCCCAGTGTCACCTGCCCGTCGCCGCCCAGCGCCACCAGATTGCCGCGCCGCACCGAGAGGATGGTGGTGCCACGATATTGTTCCATGAGTTCGCTCTTTCGCTATGAGAAGGTCACTGGCCGGATCGTCATGAACGGTCCGGCAGGACAATTTGTGACAGCGGCCGGCGCACCGGATAAAATGCCGGCGTGAGCGCCAAAACCACCCATGATTCCGACACCGTCTGCCTGACGCATCATTTTCTGATTGCCATGCCCGCCATGGCCGATCCGAATTTTACACGCACGCTGACCTACATTTGCGAGCATAACGCCGAAGGCGCGCTCGGTCTGATCATCAACCGGCCGACCGACATGAATCTGGCGACGCTCCTCAAGCGCGTCGACATTCCGTTCGACGCCACGCAGGAACACGATCCCCACGCAGCCGCCAAGGCCCAACTGGGCTCCGCGCCGATCTATTACGGCGGCCCGGTGCAGACCGATCGCGGTTTCGTGCTGCATCGCCCGACCGGACACTGGCAGACCACGCTGCACATCCAGGACGATATCGGCCTGACCAGCACACGCGACATCCTGCTCGAAATCGGCGCCACCGGCTCGCCGGCGGACGTGCTGGTGTCGCTGGGCTACGCCGGCTGGTCGGCCGGCCAACTCGAACAGGAATTGGCGCAGAACGCCTGGCTGACGGTCGCCGCCGATCCGCGCATCATCTTCGATCTGCCGCCCGAGGCCCGTCTCGGCGCCGCCATGAAACTGCTCGGCGTCGACTTCACGAACCTCTCCGAGGTTGCGGGGCATGCCTGAGGCGTTGCACGTGACGACCCAAGCTCCCGCCGATCCGCCACTCTCGCCTTCCCCGCTCCTTTCCCAGGCCAGAACCGGGACGCTGCTGGCTTTCGACTTCGGTACCCGGCGCATCGGCGTCGCGGTCGGTGAAAGCCTGCTCGGCGAGGCGCGCGCCCTGAAAACCATCGATGGCGAAGCCAATGCGCTGCGTTTCGCGGCCATCGCCGCCTTGATCGCGGAATGGCAGCCGGTTCTGCTGGTCGTCGGCCTGGCCTTCGCGCCCGACGGTAGCGAGCATGAGATGACCGCCCGCTGCCGACGTTTTGCCCACCAGCTCGCAGGCCGTTTCGGCCTGCCCGTGACGCTGGTCGATGAACGCTTCAGCTCCAGCGCCGCCGATTCCCGCCTCAGCGCCTCCGGCCTCGGCTGGCAGGCGCGCAAACAACAGGTCGACGCCGTCGCCGCCCAAATCATCCTGCAGGACTATTTCGATGCCCAGCACGCCTGAAACGCCCACCCCGCCCCTGCCCGACGCCGAGACCCTGCTCGCCAACCTGATCACCGCGCTGCGCCCTGACGCCGGCCCCGACATGATGTTAGTAGGCATTCACACTGGCGGTGTCTGGCTGGCCGAAAGGCTGCATGCCGCGCTGGGGCTGAGCACACCGCTGGGCTGCATCGATGTCTCGTTCTACCGCGACGACTATGCCAGTCGCGGCCTGCATCGCGGCACCAAAACTTCCGCGATCCCGTTTCCGGTCGATGGCGCGCATATCGTCATTGTCGATGACGTGCTGTACACCGGCCGCACGATCCGCGCCGCGATGAACGAACTGTTCGACTACGGCCGCCCGGGGCGCATCGATCTGGCTGTGCTGGTCGATCGCGGCGCGCGCGAGCTGCCCATCTACGCACGCTACTGCGCGCACACCCTCTCCGCCCCGCTTGGCAATACACAAGAGTTGGTACTCACCCGTGCGGGCGACCAGGCGCTTGCGCGCCTGAGCCTGACGCTCAAGGACAAGACCGATGCCTAACATTCAGCTCAACCGCCATGGCGAACTCCAGCATCTGCTGACCATCGAGGGCCTGCCGCGCGAAACCCTGACGGCGATTCTCGACACCGCCGCACCCTTCACCGAGGTCGCCGAGCGCGAGGTCAAGAAGCTGCCGCTGCTGCGCGGCAAGAGCGTCTTCAACCTGTTCTTCGAGAACTCGACGCGCACCCGCACGACTTTCGAGATTGCCGCCAAGCGCCTGTCGGCCGACGTCATCAACCTCAACATCAACACTTCGAGCGCCTCGAAGGGCGAGAGCCTGCTCGACACGGTCGACAACCTCGCGGCCATGCAGGCCGACATGTTCGTCGTACGCCATCAATCCTCGGGCGCGCCGTTCCTGATCGCCGAACACCTGGCCGCCACGGGGCGCGACCACATCCATGTCGTGAATGCCGGCGACGGCCGCCATGCGCACCCGACGCAGGCGCTGCTCGACATGTACACCATCCGTCACTACAAACAGGACTTTTCGCGCCTGACCGTGGCCATCGTCGGCGACATCCTGCACTCGCGCGTCGCCCGTTCGCAGATCCACGCGCTGACCACGCTGGGCGTCCCCGAGATCCGCCTGATCGCACCCAAGACCCTGCTGCCGGGCGGCATCGACAAACTCGGCGTGCGCGTGTTCCACAGCCTCAGCGAAGGCCTGCGCGGCGTCGATGTGGTCATGATGCTGCGCCTGCAGAACGAACGCATGAACGGCGCCCTGCTGCCGAGCCCGCAGGAATTCTTCATGTCCTACGGCCTGACGCCCGAGAAACTCGCCCAGGCCAAACCCGACGCCATCGTGATGCATCCGGGACCGATGAATCGCGGCGTCGAGATCGATTCGGCGGTCGCCGACGGCAGCCATTCGGTGATCCTGCCGCAGGTCACCTTCGGCATTGCGGTACGCATGGCCGTCATGAGCATGCTCGCGGGAGCTTGAGAAGATTATGAAAATCCACATCCAGAACGGCCGTCTGATCGACCCCGCCAACGCCATCGACCGCGCCGCCGATGTCTTTATCGCCGAAGGCCGCATCGTCGCCATCGACCAGGCGCCGGACGGCTTCGAAGCCGAAGGCTTCGTGAACGCCAGCGGCTGCATCGTCTGCCCGGGCATCGTCGATCTTTCCGCGCGCCTGCGCGAACCGGGCTACGAATACCGCGCCACGCTCGAATCCGAAATGGCCGCCGCGGCCGCCGGCGGCGTCACCAGCCTGGCCTGCCCGCCCGACACCGACCCGCCGCTCGACGAGCCCGGTCTGGTCGAAATGCTCAAGCACCGCGCACGCCTGCCCGAGTTCGCCCACGTGTATCCGGTCGGCGCCCTCACGCTCAAGCTGGCCGGCGAACGCCTGACCGAAATGGCCCAGCTCGCCGAAGCCGGCTGCGTGGCCTTCGGCCAGGCCAACACGGCCATCGTCGACACCCAGGTGCTCATGCGCGCCCTGCAATACGCCGCCACCTTCGACTACCCGGTCTGGCTGCAGGCGCAGGATCCGTTCCTGGCGCGTGACGGCGTCGCGCATGACGGCGAAGTCGCCACGCGCCTCGGCCTCGCCGGCATCCCGGTCAGCGCCGAAACCATCGCGCTCGCCACGATCCTGCAACTGGCGCGTGAAACCGGCGCCCGCGTGCATCTGACCCGCATCAGCAGCGCCGCCGGACTCGACATGATCGGCGCCGCACGCCGCTCCGGCATCGCCGCGACCTGCGACGTGGCGATTCACAACCTGCTGCTGTGCGAAGACGACATCGGCCACTTCAGCCCGCATGCGCGCCTCGTCCCTCCCCTGCGTGCGCAGGCCGACCGCGCCGCGCTGCAACGCGGCCTGGCCGATGGCAGCATCAATGCCGTGTGCTCCGACCATACGCCGGTCGACGACGACGCCAAGCTGCTACCCTTCGCCGAAGCCGAAGCCGGCGCCACGGGTCTCGAACTGCTGCTGCCGCTCACGCTCAAGTGGGCCAACGCCATGCAGTTGCCGCTGCTCCAGGCGCTAGCCCGCATCACCAGCGCCCCGGCCGGCATTCTCGGCATCGACGCCGGCACCCTGTCGGTCGGCGCCGCCGCCGACATCTGCGTCTTCGACCCGCAAATGACCTTCCAGGTCAGCCGCGCCTCGCTCAAGAGCCAGGGCAAGAACACGCCCTTCCTCGGCCAGGAACTCGCCGGCCGTGTACGCTACACCTTGATCGACGGCCACCTGGCCTACGACGGCGGCTGGAACTGAGCGCAGCGACCGGGACGCGGGCAGCAAGCATGCCATCAGGATAACAAATACACCAACCACTCGCCCGCAAGCCTCTCGATCCGGGCCTGTTGCAGTGAATTTTTTTCGTTAGCAGAATTGCCGCTAGCACACCCGCGCCGCGCAAGGGCTAGCGGCGATTTGGATGCAAAAGCAATATCCACTCAGCATACAAAGAAATGCGTCAAGCCACTTTCAGCGGACGCAGCAGGATCAAAACCATACCTGATTAGCCTCAATGTTCAGCCGCCAATCCAGCCCGGAAAAAGCGCCGTCATTACGGGGCTGCCCGTCAGGGCAGAACCCGGAATCCAGAAGGTTTACTGAACGCGCTACCTGGATTCCGGGTTCCGCTGCGCGGCCCCGGAATGACGCCCGAAGGAAGTCCCTGTGGGACGTCCGGAAACAAGTCCCACAGGGACAAGCTGAATTTGATGGCCAATCAAGAACCATGTGGCTCTGACCAGGAATGGCAACTGAGCCGGAATGGCAACTTGTGTCACCGGCCACCACTGCATGGAAGCACTGCCCTATGAAAAATCCAGCTACATGTTGCCTACTAATTTAGTACCAAATTAGTAGACAGCAGTGGATGGCGACCAGATGGATCGCCACATGCATATGCCATAGTTCTCGCCCCTGAACAGGCCCAGCCTGCGGAAACTTTGATACGCTTGAGCTTCAGGGCGTCTCGGCCTGCCGCAAGGATTTCACGACATCCCGAACGACCTGCTGGTGCACTTCAGTGAGCGCGGCGATTTCGCGCATCAACTGGAAGTCGTATTCCGCGCCAGGTTCGCGCGCGTCGGCGAGTACCACGCCTTGACCGAAACGCAACCACTCCGCCGTAACCCCTAGCCAGTCCGCCAGCACGCGTAACTTGTCCTGCCCGGGAATCGACTCACCGCCCAGCCACTTGCGGGTGGCATGTAAAGTCACCGGCGCGCCCGCGTAGCGGCGGTTGAATTCCCGCGCCAGCGCCGCTGCGCGTGTGGCATCGGGCGCCTGACGCAAGAGCGCCTCGCGTAGCCGGCTACTGAAAGCATCACGTTCGAGATAGGACTGCATAAACGCAACGCTAACAGCCGCGCCATTGCTCAACAGACAACACCGCGTGCTTGACCAGAAATCAACCACCAGTCATACTTCGATGAGATATCCAGAAATCATCGGGGTCGGACTCGCACAATTGCCGCGATGATTGCGTCTCTGGCCCTATGGGTTCCCTCTTATCAATCACCGCTGTCCGGAGATCCTGTTATGCAACGTGGAAAAATTATTCATTACAACCAGAATGAGGGTAAAGGCATCATCAATGCCAATGGTAGTACCCATGAGTTTCATATCGGCCTTTGGCGTGGAAATGAAGCCCCCAAACTCAATGGCGTCGTTGAAATTGATATTATCGATACTGCGTTGAGCGGGGTACTCCCGGTATCCGAGACTCAGCTGGCTCAGGAAAAAGCCGCCGAGATCAAATCCCAGATGGGGGCAATCGGCGGCCAGCTTGGTCAGCATACCGGCAAAATGGGTGCAGGGTTGATTGCCTTGCATGGCATTCCGACATTGGTGGCGTTTGCGGTATTCATGCTGGCAGGTCTCGCCCTGACTTTCGCGAATTTCCACATATATCGCCACGAGTCAACGCTATGCGGCATGGGCAATATCCTGGACTCTCTCGGGAAGAACCAGACATTGACACTATTGATCTTCTGGGGCAGTCTGAGTGCCCTGCTCGCCCCTCTCTTTTCCAGACAAAAGGCAGTTTGGCTGCTGCTGTGCCTCCCACTTCTGGCAGTGCTTCTTGGCGCATGGGATGTCTATCGCGTTTATGGCGCTGTAAAGGATGCCGCTCAAGCACAATCAGCCCTGTTCGGCGGCATGGGCGAGTTTGGCAAAAGCCTTGCCGGCATGGTCGAAGCGCAGGTCAGCAATGTCACCTTCTCCAAGGTCGCGAGTTTCGGCGCCGGCTTCTACGTCATGGTCATCGCTGCGCTTTGGCTGACATGGCAAGGTGTACTACGGTTTCTGGGGATCAATCGATGAAACGTTTAAACATACGTTACCCGGTCATTGCCATCAAAACCCTCGGGGGCAAGCTCACATAAGTTCTGTGATGATTGCGTCTCTGATCCCATGAACCTCCCTATTGAACCTCCAATGGGTCAGTGAGCAAATAATCAGATGGGCTTATATTTGAATCCGCCAAGGAGAACAAAATGCTTTCTCGCAAGATACTCGTTGTTGTGGTTGCAGGCTTTTTGATCGCTCCTTTTACAACGAGCGCCACCGATAAAATCGAGGCTGCAAAGCCCCAGGTGCCGACTGCGCAGAAGATTTCGGTTGGTAAATCAATCAAGCTC